>CAYJPD010000027.1:0-21319 GCA_964371975.1 uncultured Bacteroides sp. | reverse complement strand
AAAAGTTACCTTATCCTATTAAAGTGTATTTATAAGTTTGCTTTATTTTTTACTGGGTGAATTTAGTGCATAGTGCACATTATATAAATAATCTTCGCTATGCTTCGATTATTCATATCTCATTTTATGGCGCAGGGCAGGGATGCCCCACATGCCGATTTATATTATATTCGTGCCTCATATAATATAAATAAACGTTTTTTCATATTGCATCAATACCAAAATTCGACACGCTTTTTGCCGGGTAATATGTAAACTATAGTAGAGGTGTTGAATTGAGTAATATTGTTTACATAGACATATTAATTTTGATAAATGCTATTATATCGTACTTTTTACTTAAAGTATGCATTGCAATTTCACAAAGAAGCGTTAGAACCTTACGTTTGTGTATAGCAAGTGCAATAGCAGGTGTTTTTTCGTTGAGCTTATTTTTACACATAAACAGTTTTTTGCTTATAGCACTTGAAATTGCAAGTGCCGCATTTATAGTTTTTATTTGTTTCGGCTTTATTAATGCACGTGTTTTTTTAAAGCACTTTTTCTTGTTTTTAGCGTGTAATATAGCATTTGCCGGTTTTGTAATTCTTTTCATAATGCTCGGCGCAAAAAACATTTCTTTTAAAAACTACAGTGTTTATATTAATATATCGCCTGTCTTGCTTATTGGGTGCATTTTATCTATGTATGTGCTAATACAAATTTCTACTTACATATTCGGAAAATTTACACCTAAGCAAAAGGCGGTTTTTTCTGTTTGTGTTGATAGCAAAACTATAAGCGGAACTGTTTTATTAGACACCGGCATGAATATTAAAGATGTTATGACAGGCAAAAATGTTGCCCTTTGTAGCTATGCAAGTTTAAAATCGCAACTTTCGCAAAACTTGAGCGATGCGCTACAATTATATTTTACGCATAAGCAATTAACATGCGGTTTATGGCTTATAAGTGTGAAAACAGCAAGCGGAATGAGTATGATGCCCGTTATAGGCGCAAATAGTTTACAAGTGAATACAGCACAAGACTTTAAAGGGCGTGTGAAAATAATACAAGAGATAGCATTATGTTTTACAAACGAGCAAATTGCAGATGCAAGCGTTGACATGCTTATTAATCCACATAATTTACAGGAGAGTTGAATATGAATAAAAACCGTATGAAAATTTTAGTTGCAAAATTCAGCGTTTATTTTAAACTAATTAAAAGCAAATTAAAGGCAAAAAATTACAGTTATTATATAAACGGGCCTGAAGTTTTGCCTGCGCCTTTGAGTAAAGAAGAAGAAATTGTAATTTTTAAAGGCTTGTGCGAGGGCAAGCAAGAGTGCAAAGATTTGCTAATTGTACATAATTTGCGCTTAGTTGTTTACATAGCTAAAAAGTTCGATTCAAACAGCGCCTCTGTTGAAGACTTAATAAGCATTGGCACTATAGGGCTGATAAAGGCGGTTAACACATTCGACCCAAATAAAAACATAAAGCTTGCAACTTATGCCAGCAGATGCATTGAAAACGAAATACTTATGTTCTTGCGCAAAAGCTCAAACAAAAGGCAAGAGAGCAGCATAGACGAGCCGCTGAACACCGACGCTGACGGCAATGAGCTTTTATTGTCAGACATACTGGGAACAGACCAAAACGAAATTGGCAACGCTCTTGAAGAGAGCGCTGAAAAAAGCGTGCTACTGAAAGCTGTTGGGCGCCTGCCCTCAAGGGAAAAGCATATAATGCAGCTGCGCTTTGGGCTAAACGGCTTTGAAGAACATACGCAAAAAGAAGTTGCCGATGCCATTGGTATTTCACAAAGTTATATTTCAAGAATTGAGAAAAAGGCATTGCAAAAACTGCGAGTTAGCTTGGGTGAATTGAATTAAGTTCATAAACAAAACCAAAACATGCAATATTTACCAATAAGCATTTTAATATAAAAATGTTACATACTCTCTTTAGAGGGAGAGGATGTAATGAGCTATTACCAAAAGGTAGAA
Organism: uncultured Bacteroides sp.; assembly: GCA_964371975.1. GTDB lineage: Bacteria > Bacillota > Clostridia > Oscillospirales > Ruminococcaceae > Ruthenibacterium. Next base: position 19,329 of record CAYJPD010000027.1, on the reverse strand, counting down.
ATAAGTGGTATAAACACGGCAAAACTTCCTGTTTTGAAGGAGAGCGAAAAAATAGAGCTTATAAAAAAAGCGCAAAGTGGTGATGAAAAGGCAAGGCAAGATATGATTTACGGCAATTTGCGCTTAGTTTTGAGCGTTGTGCAAAAATTTGCAGGTAGAGCGCAAAATATGGACGACCTTTTCCAAGTTGGCTGCATAGGTTTAATTAAAGCTATAGATAACTTTAATGTTTCTTTAGGCCTGCGCTTCAGCACATATGGCCAGCCTATGATTGTTGGCGAAATACGTCGCTTTTTGCGCGATAACAATGCGCTAAGGGTTAGCCGCTCTGTAAGGGACACAGCCTATAAAGCCATGCAAGCGCGCGAGGTGTTGCAAAAGCAACTTGGCAAAGAGCCAAGCGTTAGCGAAATAGCAAAAGCTATAGACATACCCGAGAATTTAGTAACAGTTGCAATGGAAAGCGTTATAGAGCCCGTTTCCCTTTACGAGCCTGTTTATAGTGACAACAACGGCGACACGCTTTGCCTTTTAGACCAAGTGGGACAAAGCGGAAACGAAGAAAGCTGGATTTGCAATATGCAAATGCGGCAAACTGTGCAAAACCTTTCACAGCGCGAGCGAAAAATTATAGCGTTGCGCTACCTATCAGGCAAAACACAAGTGGAAGTAGCAAACGAAATAGGCATTAGCCAGGCGCAAGTTAGCCGCCTTGAAAAAAACGCAATAACAAGAATAAAAAAAGAAATATAGCGCACAAAAAAGCTCAAAGGCGGCTTAAAGCACCTTTGAGCTTTTTATTATATCGCTTTAGAATATTTTTTCACGCTTTTTATATGATGTGTGCAAAATTTTATGCGCTTTATGGCTACCGGGCTCGCCATCTAAATACTCGGCATAAACTTTTTTAACAATGGGGTTCTCATGGCTCTTGCGCAACACTTTAGCTTCGTCTTCGCTGTAAAGCGCTTTTGCACGAAGGCCTTTTAAGTCTACAAAGTTAAGCACGTCGCCGTTATGTGTTGGCTGGCCGCCGCCGTTTACACAGCCGCCGGGGCACGCCATGAACTCTATAAAATCATATTTCTTTTCGCCCGAGCGCACTTGGTTTAAAACTTTATCGCAATTTGAAAGGCCGCTTGCAACGCAAATATTAAGCGTTATATCGCCAATTTTGTACACTGCCTCTTTTATGCCTTTTGTGCCGCGAATTTCATCAAACTCGAACTTTTCAAGAGGTTTGCCTGTGATAACATCGCTTGCTGTGCGAAGTGCCGCTTCCATAACGCCGCCTGTTGCACCAAATATAGTTGCAGCGCCTGTGCTCTCGCCAAGCATTGGGTCGAAATCTTCCTCGGGCAATTGTGGGAAATCAATACCTGCCCTTTTTATCATCCTTGAAAGCTCGCGTGTTGTAAGCGCTATATCATTATCTCTTATGCCCTCGCCTGCGGCGAACATATCGTCGCGCTCTATTTCAAACTTCTTAGCTGTGCAAGGCATAATGGATACAACAACTATATCTTTAGGGTCAAGGTTCATTTTCTCGGCATAGTATGTTTTTGCAAGTGCGCCAAACATACCTTGAGGAGATTTACAGCTGGATAAGTTAGGAATAAAATCCGGGTGGTATGTTTCGCAGAACTTAACCCAGCCCGGGCTACAGCTTGTTATCATTGGCATAACGCCGCCGTTATTAACACGGTGTAAGAACTCTGTTGCCTCTTCCATAATGGTGAAATCTGCCGCAGTGTCTGTGTCGAACACTTTAGCAAAGCCTAAACGGCGAAGAGCTGCAACCATTTTGCCCTCTACATTTGTGCCTATAGGCATACCGAATGCCTCGCCCAAAGTTGCGCGCACACTGGGAGCTGTTTGAACAATAACATGCTTTGTTTTATCGTCAAGTGCTTTCCAAACGTCCTCGGTGCCGTCTTTTTCTGTTAGAGCGCCTGTTGGGCAAACAACTATGCATTGCCCGCAAGAAACACAAGGGCTCTCGCCTAAATCTGCTTCAAAAGCACAGCCTATATGCGTTGAAAAACCGCGCTCTTGTGCGCCTATAACGCCAACTTTTTGGCTTAAAGAGCAAGCCGCAACACAGCGCCTGCAAAGTATGCATTTTTCATTATCACGTGTTAAGTGCAATGCGCTACCGTCTATTGGGTATTTTTCATATGCACCTTGGAAACGGTTTGTTTCAACATTATAGTCATGACATAGTCTTAAAAGTTCACAATCCGAGCTTTTAACACAGCCAAGGCAAACTTGTTTATGTGTAGACAAAACAAGCTCTAAGTTCATTTTACGGCTGTTTTGAATTTTAGCTGTATTAGTTTTAACGCTCATTCCCTCGCTAACAGGGTGCACACAAGCGGTTACTAAAGTTTTTGCGCCCTCAACTTCAACAACGCAAATACGGCATGCACCTATGGCGTTAATTTCTTTTAAATAGCAAAGTGTTGGTATATGTATGCCGTGGTTTCTTGCAGCTTCTAAAATAGTGCTACCTTCGGGCACTTGATAATCCACACCGTCTATCTTAACATTAAGTAATTTCATATCGGCACTCCTTTCTAACCTACTCTAACCGCGTCAAATTTGCATTTTTCCATACATGCTCCGCATTTTACACATTTGCTAACATCAATTATATGTGGTTTGCGAACATCGCCTGTAATAGCATTTGTTGGGCAAGCCCTTGCACAAAGTGTGCAACCTTTACATTTTTCAGGAATAATGTAGTAGTTAAGCAATGCTTTACATACGCCGGCAGGGCACTTTTTATCTTGAATATGAGCTATATATTCATCGCGGAAATAATGCATAGTTGAAAGCACGGGGTTTGGAGCAGTTTGCCCTAAACCGCATAGGCTGTTTTCTTTTATAAATTCACTAAGCTCTTCAATTCTGTCAAGGTCTTCCATAGTTGCCTTGCCCTCTGTAACTTTTTCCAAAAGCTCCATTAAGCGTTTTGTACCTATTCTGCAAGGCACACATTTACCGCAAGTTTCTTCAACGGTAAAATCTAAGAAGAACTTTGCAATGTCAACCATACAAGTGGTTTCGTCCATAACAATAAGGCCGCCCGAGCCCATCATACTGCCAATTTCAAGTAGGTTGTCGTAATCTATTGGTGTGTCTATTAAAGAAGCAGGTATACAGCCGCCTGAAGGGCCGCCTGTTTGTGCCGCTTTGAATTTCCCACCATTGGGAATGCCACCGCCTATTTCTTCAACTATAGTGCGAAGCGTTGTGCCCATTGGAATTTCAACAAGGCCTGTATTATTAATTTGTCCACCCAGTGCAAAAACTTTTGTGCCTTTGCTTTTCTCTGTGCCCATGCCTGCAAACCAATCGGCACCGTTTAAAATAATGCGAGGTACATTAGCATAAGTTTCCACATTGTTTAAAATTGTGGGCTTGTTAAACAAACCTTTAACAGCAGGGAACGGTGGGCGTGGCCTTGGCTCGCCCCTATTGCCTTCAATAGATGTTAAAAGCGCTGTTTCCTCGCCGCAAACGAATGCGCCTGCGCCAAGTTTAATTGCCAAATCGAAGTTGAAGCCTGTGCCAAAAATATCTTTGCCCAAAAGGCCGTATTTTTTAGCGTCGTCTATAGCAATTTGTAGGCGTTTAACAGCTATGGGGTATTCAGCACGAACATAAACATAACCTTGGTTTGCGCCAATTGCATAACCTGCAATAGCCATTGCTTCTATTAAAACATGAGGGTCGCCCTCTAAAACGCTTCTGTCCATAAAAGCGCCGGGGTCGCCTTCGTCGGCATTACAGCAAACATATTTTTGCGAGCTTTCATTATCTGCGGCAAATTTCCATTTCAAGCCTGTGGGGAAACCTGCGCCGCCCCTACCTCTAAGGCCTGAATCCAGCATACATTGAATAACTTCTTGCGGCTTCATTTCTGTTAAAGCTTTACCTAAAGCTTGGTAACCGTCGAAAGCTATGTACTCATCAATGCTCTCAGGGTTTATAACGCCGCAATTGCGAAGCGCAACGCGAACTTGCTTTTTATAGAAAGCTGTTTGGTCAAGGCTTTTAATTGTTTTGTCTTCATTAACGGTTTCATCGTAAAGCAAGCGCAAAACAGGGCGCCCTTTTAATAGATGCTCGCTAACAATTTCCGCAACATCTTCTTCTTTTACATTGCAATAAAAGCTGGCTTCAGGGTAAACTACAACTATTGGGCCAAGTGCACATAGGCCAAAGCAACCTGTACCAACAATTTTAACTTCTTCGCTTAAATTGGCATTATTAAGTTCAGTTTCAAACGCCTTAGTGATAGCGCCGCTTCCGGAAGAAGTACATCCTGTGCCGCCGCATATCATAACATGGCTTCTAATCATTTATTCTTCCTCCTCTACTTAAGTTAACTCTACAGAGCCTATTGTATATTCCGCAACAGGTGTGCCGTTCATTAAGTGCTCTGTCACAACTCTTTCCACTTTCTCGGGTGACATTTTAATATAAGTTGTTTTAGGCTTGCCGGGTTCATGAATTTCCACAACGGGTTCATATTGGCAAATGCCTATACAACCTGTTTGCACAACAACAATATTGCTTAGCTCTTTACCTGCAATTTCTACAGTGAATTCGTTAAGCACAGGGCGCGCGCCTGCGGCTATTCCGCATGTTGCCATTCCCACAACAACACGAGTTGTGTCATTATTTGCTTCACGAGTATTTACTGTTTGCTTCATCTTGTCGCGAAGTGCGGCAAGTTCTTGTAAACTTTTCATATAGCATTACTCCTTTTTATAATAGGCGTTGTATTCTCATCTATATACTCTTTAACCCACAGCGCTATGCCGGGCTCGCTTAAAGAAACATCGCCCAAAACTTCTTTAAGCTCTTTTGTATTTACTGCAAATTCTTCGTCGCCACATTTAACGGTATAAATAAAATCAATATCGGGGTTTAATTGCATAAGCGCAGATATACTGCCTGGCATATCGCCCAAAGGTGCTAAATCTATATGCCCAATTTCAAAAGTTGCGGTAACATTTGTTCCTTGCATAGGCTTAGATGTAATTAAAACGTCCCCGTTTGTAAGCTGCGCCGCCATTTTTAAAAGCGGTAAGCCAAGGCCAACTTTTCGCGTTGTGCGCGATGTTGAAAAAGGGTCTTGCGCAGCGGCAAGCGTTTTTTCGTCCATGCCTTTGCCGTCATCTTTAATGCTTAAAGTTAGCATATTCGTTTGTAAATTGAAATCGAGCGTAATTTGCACGTTTTTCGCTTTTGCCCTAATTGAATTTTGTGCTATATCAAGCACATTCATGGAAAGTTCTTGCATATACCACTACCTGCTTTGCACTTAGTTAGTTTATTATACTTGATTATTAGCGGCTGTAAATTATGCGAATTTAATTTGCATATTATTGTGTATATAAAGTTAATATAAATAATGTTTGCTATGCCTTTACTATTTATATCTCATTTTATGGCGTAGAGCAAGGATGCCCTCACATGCCAATTAATATTTAGCAAGAATTTCATCAAGCTCGTTGCCTAATAAACGCCCGTAAACATCGTCGTTAATTGTTAAAACAGGAGCAAGCCCACATGCGCCTATGCACCTACATGCGTCTAAGCTGAATTTACCGTCTTCGGTACACTCGCCTCCTTTAATTTTAAGCTTTTGCTCAAGGTCTTCAAAAATTTTACCACTGCCCTTAACATAACAGGCAGTGCCAAGACATACGCTAATTTTATAATCACCTTTCGGCACTAAGCTAAACTGCGAATAAAATGTTGCAATGCCATAAATTTCAGCAAGGGGCTTATTTAATTTGTTTGCAATTATGCGCTGAACTTCAATAGGCAAATAACCGTAAATATCTTGCGCTTCTTGCAGAGCAGACATTGCAAGGCCGGGTAAGTTTTTATTCTCTTTAAGCCAAGTAATTAGCTGTGCCTCTTGCTCTTTTGTTCCTTTGAAAGGCACTTTAGAAAAACTTTTCATATACATCCTCCTATTTACAATTTTGAGTTAGTGGAACTTAACTTTAATTTGATAATACGTGCTTTAACAAAACTTAAGTCACTTGTTAATATTATAACATACTTCCTTTAGAAAAGCGATACATTTTTTTTATTTTCAGTTATGAAATTGCTAAATTTTCATAGTGCGAAATTGTGCATTGCTACAAGAAAACAGGCATTTTTTTACAAAAACCGATTTTTCGCAATTTAACTTATAAATTGCACTTGCTCTTTTAATTTGTTTTTATTATAATTATATTTGCAGTGAAATGTAAATTCGCGTTATTTGAATATGTATGCTGTGACATTTACTTCAAATAATTTAACAATGCAAAGGCTTAAAGCTTACTTGCATGGGAATGGGGAGTTTGAATGACAATTGGGCAAATTAAAGATGCTTTAGACGCTAAAATACTAACAGAAAAATGCGACTTACAGCGTGAAGTACACTCTGCTTGCGGCAGTGATATGATGAGCGATGTACTGGCTTATGTAAAAGACCAAGCTGTGCTTGTAACAGGGCTTAACAACCCGCAAGTTGTTAGAACGGCAGAAATGATGGACATGGTATGTATAGTTTTTGTGCGCGGAAAAGTGCCTGAGGATATGATGTTAAAGCTTGCGAGCGAGCGAGGCATTGCTGTTATGACAACCGAGAAAACCATGTTTAGCGCATGTGGGCGTTTATACGCGCAAGGGCTTCGTGGCGGGGGCAGAGCATAATGAATGAAATAGTTTTAAAATACACTGTTCCCGGTGACGATTTCACGCGCGCCGGCGAAGCGAGCAGCGATTTAAAGAACAAGCTTAAAAAACTTGGGCTTCCTTCACAGGCCATAAGGCAAGTTGCCATTGCCCTATACGAAGGGGAAATAAACCTTGCAATCCACGCAAAAGGCGGCGAAATAGAAGTATCTATAGCAGACGATGCTGTTGATTTACTTCTTACAGATGACGGCCCCGGAATTGAAGACATTGAGCTTGCCATGACAGAGGGATATTCAACAGCGCCCGCAGAGGTTAGAAGCCTTGGTTTTGGCGCCGGCATGGGCCTTCCTAATATGAAAAAGTATGCAGATGAATTTCATATAGAATCGCAAAAAGGAAAAGGCACAACCGTTAAAATGAAAATTCACTATAACAGATAATTACAACAATAAGGAACAAAAGCATGAATGAAGAAAAAAGTAAATATTATCATTCTGTTACTTTAGATAAAGACGCCTGCAAAGGATGTATAAATTGTATAAAGCGTTGCCCTACCGAAGCTATAAGGGTTAGGGACGGCAAAGCGCATATTTTACCGAAAAAGTGTATAGATTGCGCAGAATGTATAAGGGTGTGCCCGCACCACGCAAAGCTTGCAATTTATGACTCAACTGATATGATGTATGATTTTAAGCACAAAATAGCCTTGCCTGCGCCAAGTTTATATGCGCAGTTTAACAATTTGCAAGAACCTGATTTAGTGCTGAACGCTTTTTTGGATATAGGCTTTGACGATGTGTTTGAAGTTTCAAGGGCCGCAGAACTTGTTAGCGATGCAACAAGGCGGCTTATGAAGGCAAACGCTTTGCCTAAGCCTGCCATAAGCAGCGCATGTCCTGCGGTTTTGAAGCTTATTCAGGTTCGTTTTCCGCAGCTTATACAAAATGTTTTGCCCATAGTTTCGCCTATGGAGGCCGCTGCGCGCCTTGCGAAAGATGAGGCTGTAATTAAAACAGGCTTAAAAAGGCATGAAATAGGCTGTTTTTTTATAACGCCTTGCCCTGCAAAAGTAACAGCGACAAAAAACCCCATAGGCAGTGAAGATAGCGAAGTTGACGGCGCATTTGCCGTTAAGGAGATTTATCCTGTTTTACTTCATGCAATGCGCAAGCCCAACGCCGAACATCAGCAGGCCCAAAGTGGGCGCATAGGCGTTTCTTGGGCAGGAAGCGGCGGCGAGAGCTCGGGGCTTATATCTACCGAGAACTACCTTGCGGCAGACGGCATTGAAAATATTATTAAAGTTTTAGAAGATTTAGAGGACGAAAAATACCACGATATTGATTTTGTAGAGCTGAATTCTTGCGCAGGCGGCTGTGTTGGCGGCATATTACAAGTTGAAAACCCATATATTGCAAGAAACAAGCTAAAAAAAATAAGCCGCCTTATGCCTGTTAGCAAAAACAGGTTAGACGGCGCAGTTCCAACAAAATTACTTTGGGACACAGATTTAACTTATGAGCCTATTATGGAGCTTGGCGCAACAATGCAAGAGCGGTTTGTGAAATATGCCCAAATGGAGGATATATTAAAAGATTTGCCGGGCCTTGATTGCGGAAGCTGTGGCGCACCAACATGTGCAACACTTGCAGAGGATATTGTTAGGGGAACGGCAACTATAGACGATTGCACCGTGCTTTTGCGCCAAAAAATGGAGGCGGTTTTAAAAGCGCTTGGCAAATAAAAAGAAAGCTTTAGAAATTTAAAGTTGTTATGGCTTTTAATGTAAATGCAACAAGCAAAAATGCAAGTTATAAACGTGTAAATAAAACAAAGTTTAAATTAAAAAGCAAGTGCGATTTAAAAAGCTATAAATATAAACGAGCTTTAAAAAGCTTAAATATTAATAACGATAAAAAGCCAAAACCGCTTGAGCAGGCAAAGCCTACACAAGCGGTTTTGGCTATATAATATTTTGTGGAACTCTTTTAATAAGCTATATTAGCTTATTATGTACTGTGTTATGAATTTAAAGTGCGCCTTAAGAAAAACGTTACAGGCATTGGCTGCTCTTGCTGTGCAACTTGGTTTGTAAGCGTGGGTATGCCGCATAAAGTAATATCCATAATGCTTCTTTTTATATCTTGTGCGTAAACTTTAATCTTAGTATCTTTTGCTTTTGCCCTCACTTGCTTTTTAGTTTGTTTATCTACCGTTATAATATATTCATCAAATTTGCAACATTTAATAGCAACTACGTTTTTTACCTGCGATAAGTCAGAATATATATTCTGAATATCCACATGGTCATCAACATAATCGTACATAGCATCTACCACTTTTGGCATTATTACTTTCATTGTAAGCCCCCCTTTAAAAGGTGCTTGTATTTGCATTTATTCATGAAAATTCTACAAAAAAAATAACTGCTCAAAATTTTAAAATCTTTGTGAAAATTATACAAATTTAACTGCAATTTAGTTAAAATCCCGCCCTCTATTAAATATTTTAACACTAATAAATAAATAGTCAATGCCCCTTTTTTGTCGAAAAAACTTATTTGATGATTCAACGCTGTTTTTAAGCAAAAAAAAATTTAAATTTTTTTAATTACAGGCTTATTTTTAATCATTTTGTTAAATTTAGCTTAAAAAATCATATATAATTTTATATTTCTAATAAAAATTAACAAAAAAATATCGGAAAAATCACATACGGTAATTTCTCCGATATTTTTCAAGTTTTTTCATATAAAATGCAATATTTCATTTATAAAATTAAACTTAAATTAAGCTTAGATTTTTTCTAAAATATCCAACACTTCTTCTATGGTTTTTTTGCCGAAGTGAACATCGCTGTCGTTTATAACCATACAAGGAACGCTCATAATTTTAAACTCGTCTTTAAGCGCTTCAAACTTAGATAAATCGTATATATCAAGCCTTATATTTTCACTTAGCATTGCAACTCTTTGCACCGCCATAACAAGCTCAGGGCAATTTGTGCACGATAGTGTTACCGCAAGCTTAATATTTATGGGCTTTGAAAGCGCTTTGCATCTGCTTAAATTTTCGGGCGCAATTGCTTGGCCGGGGCCCGCAGCGTTATAAAGGCCTATAACAAACGAATTGAACTCGTGCCCACCCGGTACACCGTGGAAATAAACATTTTTGCTTTTGCCGTTTTCTTCGCAAATTTCAATAGCGGGGTACTCTTTTGTTTCACCCGTTTGCTCTTCAATAGATATTTTCTCGCTTGTTTCGTTAAGCTCGCTTACAAAGTTTAAAACTTCTTTAGATAAACCGCTTGAGTCCACCGCATATTTCAGCAAAATATTGCTGCTAAAGCGCTCGAACACAGGCGCTAAATCATTTCGCATTTGCGTTGATATAAACTTATCGTCGCCTTCGCTATCGCTGCTTTGTGCGCTTGTAGCTTCGCCTTTCGGCTTTTTAACCTCTTTCAGTGGGCGCGCAGGTATGCCGTTTTTCTCATATTGCTCTGCCAAAAATTTTTCAAGCGATGTTGCCGAAATAGCACCGTCTGAAACAGCGGTTACCACTTGGCGCAACTCTTTTATGCATATATCGCCGGCGGCATAAACACCGTTTAAGTTTGTTTTTTTGTTTTGGTCTGTAACAATATAGCCCTGTGGGTTTGTTTCAATTAAATGCTTGAACGCTTTACTTGCAGGCACATAGCCCGCAAAAACAAACACGCCAAGGCCCTCTTTATCTTCATAGCCGAATACTTCATCGCCACTTGTAAAGCGGCCCTCTTTGAACTTGCCTTTTCTGAACTCTGCCTTTTGAACAAAGCCGTCGCCGCTTACTCTATCAAGGCCTGTTTCGTAAAACACTTCAATTTTTTCATGCGCTTTCACTTCGTCTACAACATTGCCTGTGCAAGTGAAATCGTCTGTAATCATCATCATTTTTATGCTTTTGGCAAACCTTGTTAAAAATAGCGCCTCTTCGCAAGCCGCAAAGCCGCTTCCTATAACTATTATGTCTTTGCCGGTGAAAAACTCGCCGTCGCAAGTGGCGCAGTATGCAACGCCCCTGCCTTTAAACTCTTGCTCGCCCTCAAAGCCAACAACACGCGGCGAGGCACCTGCGGCTATTACAACGCCCAAGGTTTTAATTGTGCCTTTATCTGTATTTATCTCATAAAAAACATCGTTTTTTTCAAAGCCGTTAACCTCGGCCATTAAAAATTCTGCGCCAAAGCCCTCGGCTTGCCTTATCATCTCTTTTGTAAGCGCTTCGCCGCTTGTGTGATAAACGCCGGGGTAATTTACAACTTCTTGCGTTATTGTTATTTGCCCGCCAAATTTTTGTTTTTCTATAACTAAGCATTTGTATTTTGCCCTTGCTAAATAAATAGCAGAGGAGAGCCCAGACGGGCCTCCTCCGATAATTACGGCGTCATAGAAATCGTCTAAATTCCATGTGCTCATAATATTCTCCTTATTTCTAAGTTATTAGCTATTCGCTTATACTTTTTATAAAGCTTAATATCTTATAACATACCCACTAAATCTAAGCTGGGTTTTAGTGTTTTTTCGCCCGGTTTCCATTTTGCAGGGCAAACTTCGCCGTGGTTTTCAGCAACAAATTGTGCTGCTTGAACACGCCTGAAAAGCTCGTCTGCATTGCGGCCCACGCTACCTTCAATTACTTCATAAGCAACAATTTTGCCCTGTGGGTTAACAATAAATGTGCCCCTCTCAGCCATGCCGCTCTCTTCAATCATAACATCAAAGTCGCGTGCAAGCGCGCCTGTTGGGTCTGCCAGCATAACATAGTTGATTTTTTTAATGGTGTCTGATGTATCGTGCCATGCTTTATGCACGAAGTGTGAATCGCAAGAAACCGAGTAAATTTCGCAGTTTACGCCTTTGAACTCCTCGTATTTCTCTGCTAAATCTGCAAGCTCTGTTGGGCAAACAAATGTAAAATCGGCAGGGTAGAAGAAAAACACCGACCATTTACCCAAAACATCATTTTTTGTAACTGTTTTAAAGTTCTTTCCTGCAAACGCTTCTACTTTGAAATCTGCTATTTCTTTTCCTATAAGTGACATAATAAAAACTCCTTATAAATTAAAATTTAACTGTAATCAGCCATTTTTTCTGTTCTAATTGCATTATATCACTATTGATAATGATTGTCAATAGATAATTATTTTTATTTTTTTCTTATATATTATTGCTTTAATGTATATAATTTGATATAATACAAAGTAGCGGAATTTTTTTACTTCAGCCTGCAAAAATATTAAAACAAGTGCAACTAAAACGGAGGTGGATAATGCAATACAGAGAGCTTGTTAAAAATGCCCCTTTAGTTTCAGCTTTGGGCTTCGGCTGTTTGCGTTTTATAACAAAAAACGGTAAAATTGACGAAGTAACGGCAGATAGGCAAATGCTTTACGCCTATGAGCAAGGTGTAAATTATTTTGATACAGCTTATATTTATAACGGCGGTGCAAGCGAGGTTATTCTTGGGAATTTTATTAAAAAGCACAATATAAGGGATAAGGTTTTTATTGCCGATAAATTGCCGCTTTACCTTGTTTTAAAAAGTGCGCATTTGGAAAAGTATTTCAAAGTGCAGTTGCAAAGGCTTTCAACTGACTATATAGATTACTACCTTTTGCACATGCTCGACAGCCTTGAAATATGGAACAGGCTTAAAAAGCTTGGCATTTTGGAGTTTATAGCAGAGAAAAAGCGAAAAGGGCAAATTAAATACATAGGCTTTTCTTTTCACGGGCGCAGCGAGGAGTTTGCAAAAATAATAGATGACTATGAATGGGATTTTTGTCAAATTCAATATAATTATTTAGACGAAAACCATCAAGCGGGCAAGGCAGGGCTACAGCATGCCTATAAAAAAGGCGTTGGCATTAGCGTAATGGAGCCTTTAAGGGGCGGGAATTTAGCGGCAAAAGCGCCTGAAAAAGTGCTGAAAGAATTTGCTAAATTCCCCGAAAAACGCTCGGCTGCACATTGGGCGCTAAGGTGGGTTTTAAACCACGAGGAAGTGGCAATTGCGCTAAGCGGTATGAACGATATGGCGCATATAAAGGAAAACATAGCAGTTGCAAACGACGCTGCTGTAAACTGTATGACGCCGCAAGAGCTTAGCGTTATAGACAATGTTAAAGAAATTTACAAGCAGTTAACAAAAGTTCCTTGCACGGCTTGCAATTACTGTATGCCATGTCCTTTCGGGGTGGATATCCCCGCAACGTTCACAGATTATAACAGCAAATATTTTTTCGATAACTATGTTACATGGCAATATGTTTACAGGGCGGCAGGCGGTACAAACGGCATAAAAGCAGGCGCAAACTCATGTACAAACTGCAAAAAATGCATGAGCCACTGCCCTCAGCATATTGAAATACCGGCAAAGCTCAAACAGGCGCATAAAGAGCTTTCAAACCCAATAATGCTATGGGCAATGAGCTTATACTTTAAAATATTAAGAAGAAAGAAGAAAGAGAAAAATTATGAATAATTCACACATTAAAAATTTATGTTTAGCAGCTTTTTTTATAGCTTTAGGCTTTGTTTTGCCTTTTGTTACAGGTAGCATACCTCAAATTGGCAATGCACTTTTACCAATGCACATACCTGTTTTACTTTGCGGCGTTGTGTGCGGCGCTAAATATGGCGCAGCGGTAGGCTTTGTAACGCCACTTTTGCGCAGTGTAATTTTCGGCATGCCGCCTATTTATCCAATTGGCCTTGCCATGGCATTAGAGCTTGCCACTTACGCAATTGTTATTGGTGTTTTATACAATGTATTAAAAGGCAAACCGTTGCAAATTTACATATCTTTAATAGTTAGCATGATAGCCGGGCGCATAGTTTGGGGCATTGCCACTATGGCGCTTATGGGCGCTGCGGGTGGCGCATTTACAATGCAAATGTTCTTAAGCGGCGCGTTTTTAACAGCTGTTCCCGGCATTGTTTTGCAACTAATTTTAATTCCTATTGTAATTGTTGCGCTTCGCAGGGCTAAGCTGATTGACAACTATGTTAAAGTTGAAGAAAATTAGTGTTTAAAGCGCAATATAACTTTTGCGGTATATTAATATAAAGTGTAAACAAAATAAAAAGCAGAGGGCAATATGCAAGTACAAACACAGCTTAGCACATGTATTTTCGATGATTTGTTTTATGAAATAGCAAAACGAAAAGAGCAAAAGCCTAATTTAATTGTAGCAATAGACGGCAATTGCGGCGCCGGGAAAACAACGCTTGCTATGCTGCTAAAGCAAAAATTAAGCGCTGAAATTATAGCTATGGACCATTTTTTTCTAAGAGAGCACCAGCGTACGAGTGAGCGCCTTAGCGAAATAGGCGGAAATATAGATTACGAGCGTTTTCACTCGCAAGTTTTGCTAAATTTACAAAAACAGCAATTTGAATACCGCCCGTTTAATTGCAAAACTTTCACACTTGATAGCGGCATAATAATACAAAACAGCAATATGCGAGTTATAGAGGGCTCTTATTCATTGCACCCTAAATTTGATGGGTTTTACGATGTTAAAATATTTTTGTCTTTACCGTTAAACGAGCAAATACAGCGCATAAGGCAGCGAAACGGCGAAGAGATGCTTTTAGCGTTTAAGCAAAAATATATACCCATGGAAAACGCATATTTTGAAGAGTTTAACATAAAAGAAAAATGCGATTTTTTTATTAGCTGCTCTAAAAAACAGCACTTCATAACTAATTGAACAAAGCGCAAATGATATTAAAAGGGGCACTATCAAAATTTTGATAGTGCCCCTTTTTGTGTGGATATAACATTTGTTTCACATAATTGCTGCAACGTTTAAATAATACCTGCCCCAACAACATAAACAGAGTAAGATACAAATAAAATTAGCCCTATAAGCGTGCTAAGCGCAACGGCATTGCTTGTTACTTTTTGCCCTTGGGTATCATTCAAAGCGCCTATAAGTATTGGTATTGAAGAGAGCGAGGGCAATAATAATAGCGAAAAAAATGTAACGCTTGTAATAGCTGAGGGATTTAAAAAAGTATTTAAAACTGCCATTAATATTGTGCCGCAAACTAATATAATTATATATCTTGATGCCAATAATTTTAAGCTTTGCTTTAAATAGGCTTTATCAATTGTAATACTGTAGCCAACAACCACAAGTATAATAGGCGTTGCTGTTTGCGCAAGCATTACTATAGTAGAATATAAACTAACCCATATAAAGTTATTTGCAAAAATTGTGTTTATTTTTAGCACATTGCATAGTATGCCTGCAAATATAGACAAAAGAATAGGCGATGTTAAAACTTTGAAAACTTCTTTTGGCGATATTTTTTTACCGCCGATTTTAATTCTTAAAGTGGAGTAGTAAACAGTCCAAATAAATATTTCGTGCGCAAGGCCTATAACCGAGTAAACAGCTAAATTTTCCTCACCGAACATTATGCTGAATATTCCAAGGCCAACTAAGGAAACGCTGGCGCCACATGCTAAAAACGGGGTGTATTTGCTATATAAAAACGAAACTTTATTAATTAAAAAACCTGCGAGGAATGTTAGTAAAAAATATGCAAATGCAGCTGCAAAAACAGATATATACGCCATGTCTATATCCATTTTAACAAATAAGTTAAACAAAACACATGCAAGCGATATATTCGCCACAAAATATTTAACGCCTTGCATACCTTTTTCGCTTATTGCATTTCTATGCCTTAAAATAACGCCCAACAAAATTAGTAATATTATGGGCACTACTTTGCCAAGAATTTCATTCATTAATGATTTACCGCCTTTTTGTTTATAAAGCTTTAATTTTCAGCGCTTTTACCCTTGCTGTGCAAAGCTTTTTTGCGCGTACATTTTATTATAGCATAAATTTAGCAGCAAGTAAATTTTATACAATATGCTTTTTTATACAGCCGTTTTTTAAAGCACTTGCTTTTTTATATGTATATATAAAAACATATCCCCCGTAAAAATTGCAAAAGCGCAAATTCACGAGGGGCATTTTAAAATATACAAAAACCACTATAAATTAATGTTGCTTTTAGTTTACATTGCAAATATATGTGCCGGAGCTATAGGGGTAAATAATTAAATCATCACGCTGTAAGTTTTCATTGTGCATATAAACTGCCGAAACACAGCTGCTTTCGTAATTTTTATAATAGTATATGCCTTTATCTGCGTTGATACAGCACGAATATGCTGTTATATCGTAACTATCACCGTCTAACACACTGCCGCGCACCATTGCGAGGGCACTTAGCATATTAAACATTTGCGCCACGCTTTCAGGCTCGGTTTTTTGCGCAAATGCATTAGCTTTTAAGAAATAAGCTTTAACAAACCGCGACTGCGATGAATAATCGCCCGGAAGGCCAAGCGCGCCAAGGCCCATGCAGTAATTATTAAGCTCTATTTCAGTTGTCATTGTGTTTACAGGGCTTTTGTTTGATAAATGCATATAATTATTTAAATTATGCATGTGCATATCAAAGCCGGGGTTGTTTGTTAACACGCCTGTTTTATTCTCAAATATATGCATACCTGCTTTTGTGCATTCAACAACGAGTGAAGAGCTTTTATCCGATATTATAAAGTGTAAACTCGGAATAGGCAAATTAGGCATGAAAGGTATATCGGTTACATTAATTTGCTTTAAAAGCTCGCTTGCCTGTTCAATGTTTTGTGCACTGCAAAGAATATATGCAATAAATTCATTTGCGGTTATGTTGTTTTTTGTTTTATCGCTTTTGCTAAACGCCGCCATATTAGGGAAATTTAAGCCTGCCATATATAGGCCTTTTTCATTTACCGCCTCTGCAAAAAGCGGATAGTTATTAGCCACCATTGCAGCGCCCATTATTGCATAATGGTTGTTTATTTGCGGCATTTCTTTAAAAACAAAAGGGTAGTTTCGCGGCACAATAACAATTCTTCTATCAAACTCAAAGCTGATATCCATATTTCTGCCAATATATAAATCTCCGTTATTCCACGCTATAGATGTGCACATAATAAGCCACCTCGTTTTTATATAGTATAGTATTTTTTCTATTCTTATTACAACTTTATTATATTGTGCCGTCTTTTGCTAAAATTATAGCACATAGCTTATTACTTGTACAAGCAAGTTTAATTTAATACCGCATAAATAGGTGCAATAAATAATTGTTACGCCCTATAATAAGTTAATAACAATATAAAACATTTTTTAGTATTGACACACGCAAAAAGCTTGTTACAATTAAATTAAGGAACAATTTATATTCTATGGTACTCACCTCGCCGCCGGCGCACCAACCGCCAAATACGCCAATAAATACATCGCATTAAATGCGCAATAAATTTGCGTTTTAAAAAGCAGGTAGAGCTTTTAGAGGTTTCAGCACAAAAAATAAGCCTATAATAATTGGAGGAACTGAAAATATATGATAAAAGTACTTATGATTTGCCACGGGAACATATGCCGCAGCACAATGGCGGAATTTGTTTTAAAGGATATGGTGCAAAAAAGAGGGACGGCGCACAAGTTTTTGATAGAATCTGCCGGTACAAGCACAGAAGAGCTTGGAAATGATACACATTATGGAACAAAGCGGAAACTGCAAGAGGTGGGTATACCGTTTGAAAAGCGCCGCGCAAGGCAGGTTAAAAGCGCAGATTACGATAAATTTGATTACCTTATTTGTATGGACAGCAATAACATGCGCAATTTAAAGCGCATTATACCAAATGATACCAGGGGCAAAATAAGCTTGCTTTTAAGTTTTGCCGAAAGGCAAGACGATATTGCAGACCCGTGGTACACGGGCAACTTTGATGCCACTTATAACGATGTTGTTTGCGGGTGCCTTGCTTTTTTAAATAAGGTATGCCCTTAAAAACAATAGGGTTTTTGTTTACTTTATAAAGCACTTAAGTTTTCAGAATAGTTGCTAATTCAATTTAATTTTGCATAAGCTTAAGCATTGTGCCCAATTATAACATAGCAAAACAATAGGTTTTTGCCTTATTTTAAAAAAAACCATTTTTGCTTTTATTTTGTTTTAGAATAAGTTATAATTATACTACTAATAATACTTTGTTTTATATGTTTCCACTTAGAAAGAAGGGATAACATGTCTGATTACTTTTTGGCCGCTTGTGTAATAATTGTTATAATTCATTCGCTCTTGAATTTTGACCTTTGCAATAAGTTAAGCGAGGCTACAAGGTTTCACAAATCTTCTATTTATTTGGTTTGTGTTATAAACGGGCTTCTCTCTCCACTTTTTTTTGCAAGCGGTTTTGAAAGCCCGATGATGTTTTATTTAATTTGTATAGCTGTGCTTACAAGCGAATTGCTACTGCTTTTCAAAGGAAAATTAGCAGGGATATTCGGCGTGGGAATAGGCTCGCTTGTGCACCTTTTTGTTTTGCGCGCAATTATAGTTAGCGCGGTATCTATGACAAATAATATGTCGATGTATGATGTAATGCACGACAGCACACTTTTAATGTATATAGACGTTGGCTCGTTTGCCGCACAGTTAATAACTTTAACACTTTTTATACGCTTAATACCGCTAAAAACCGTTAAACTAATTATGGCAGATAAAGCATTTTACACAACGCTTTTATGGCTAACGATTTTAATAACTGTATACCTAATATATAACTCTAATATTTTCTTAACAAATTATATATCTGTTAATTTAGCCGCGCAAGAAATTGTTATGACAACATTTGTCCTTTTGTTCTTTTATATCATGCTTATTCTTATGATTATGATATTTAATCTTGGCGCTTACAAAGAAAAAACGAAAGAGCTTGAAAACCAAATAGATAAAGACAAAGCCCTTACCTCAGCAGTTCTCAGCTTTGCTGAAATTATTTTCGAGGTAAACTGCACACAAGATAAAATTACACGTATGCTTATAAATTCTATTGAGCGCCCGTTTGAGCATTTACCTGCGTTTTCGGTGTTTATGGCTATGCAAAGCGAAAAATACACGCACCCGGACGATATTAAAACAATAAAAAGCCTAACGACAAAGGCGCTTGTATCAGATTATACAAACGGCTACACTGAAAAAGTTGTTGAATACCGCTCTAAAAAAATATCGGCAGGCGATAAAAAAACAGGTGTGCAGGTTGAATCTGACGATTATCTATGGTATAAAATGCGCATATCGCTCAGTAGCGATTTAGTTACACACGATGTGAAAGCGCTTATAACTGTAGACGAGTTTGAAAACGAAAAACAAATTCAATTGGCACTGAAACAAAAAGCGGAAACAGACCCTCTAACAGGCGCGTTCAACAAAATGGCATTTGCCCACCATGTTGAAGAGCTTCTTAACGACGGCGGGCAGGGAACGCTTTATATGTTCGACTTAGATAATTTCAAGGGCATTAACGATAATATGGGCCACAGCGCAGGCGACGTTGTTCTTTGTGAGGTATATGCTAAAGTACAGTCTATCTTCCGTGTGCACGACCTTGTTGGCAGGGTTGGCGGCGACGAATTTGTTGTATTTTTGCCGGGCACTATTAAAGAGTCTACCGTTGAGCGCAAAGCAAAGCAAATTTGCGAGGAGCT
>CAYJPD010000026.1:0-22166 GCA_964371975.1 uncultured Bacteroides sp. | reverse complement strand
AAACAGATGACGTTATTGCGTTTTTAAACGACCGTGATAAACACCCGTGGAAATACAGCAAAAAATATAGCAACCGAATAGTTTTGCGCAACAAACTTTTTATCGAGCTCTGCAAGCTATCTGAACCGCAACTATCAGCTATGCGCGCCAACTTGTCAATGCTATCAGATGGATATTCCGACTTAATGACATCTGAGCAAGCTGCCAAATATAGCGGTTACCCCAAATCAAGTTTATTCACATGGTGTGGTCAAGGTAAAATTCACAAAATAACTTTAGGTAAGGCTTATCATATCCCAAAGTCAGAACTGCTTAAGTTTTTAACCGAAGTTACTAAGCACAATTTTTTAAGGCCGAGCGCAGCACATCTAAAATTAATTGAGGACGGCTTAAATATGATGAAAGGTGGTGATGAAAATCAGGTTTCTAATAATGCTAATTGTACAACTGATTGAGTGAAAAAGCAAGCACCACCGCTTTCAAAAGTTATGCAATTGCACACATCTATCTTGAAATGAGTTTTTTAGCTCATTAACACCGCTTTCTGTGCTTTCTTGTAATGAGCAAAAAAGGAAAGGAGAATAGTTTAAGCAGATAATATTAATCTGTTCACACAAGAAAGAACAAACAAATACATATAAAGAAAGGTTTATTATTATGAAAAAGAATACATACATTGCGAGCGTAGAAAAATTATTTATCGACCTATACAATAAGCGAGAACTAACCGAAACCATTCTAACAAGCATTTTAAAAGAGATGCATGACTGCTACATTGACCCTGATCAAACCAGTGGACTTGAGGCATGGGACGGCAAAAAGTTCAAAGCACTTGTTTGCTACACGCTGCAACCGCTCACGCATATGGAAATCATGGAAAACTCACGCAAAATCGACGAAAACGGCGGCTACATATGGGAGAATTTGAGAAAAGCTGACACCTTATTCGATTATCTGTGGTACTGTGAGCTTGACATGGCAGATAGCGAAGAGGAAGCAGAAAGCCGACCTATTGTGCCACTGGTAGTCCCGATTGACTAACAGCCTTGCCTACCTGCAATTTGTGGGTAGGCAATTTTTGTTTTTACTTTAAATAATTAGTCGCAATAATTAACCTACAAATTTATGTAATATCTTGAATTGTAGGTTAATATATGTTATAATAAGAATAGAAGATAACAGAGGTGCATTATGGAAAACAGTATTATATTTGAATATAAAAGTTTGATTTCAGATTACAACAATTTGAAAAACACAATGGAAAATTTTCCGAGTGGATATATTTCTAATAAAATCATAAAAGGCAAAGTTTATTACTATCTGCAAAGCAGAATGGGCGGCAAAATAAATAGCCGCTATTTAAAAGCCGATGAAGTGCCGCTTATTCGACAGCAAATTGAAGATTCAAAAAAATATAAGAGTAAGTTAATTGGAATAGAGTGCAGAATTTCTGAGTTAGAAAATGCAGCAAAACTTATTGATAAAAACTTATCTCGACAGTTATCTTTGATAAAACTTACCGATGGGTTAGATGAGTTATCACACGAGCAAAAGGAAAAAAGCATCTCTTTCGCAAGTGCGATGAACGCCATTGAGGGTGTACCTGCCAGCCACAAAGCAAACATCTATATTGATGAGTGGAAGAACGGCGGCAGAACATATCTTTCTGCTCTTCAAGATGTGCTTAAAATGTATGGCTTAAATTTGGAGGTAGAAAATGCGTGATCCGTATTTATACGATGATGTAGATATTTTGCGCAACAGGGCCGAAATAAAGGACAAAGACCTTTTGCGCCATGCAGAGGCTGATATTACAAAACTTACTATGCTTGCCCTTTACAGCCGAAAATTCAGCAAATTTGACACGCAGACACTTAGCGAAATACACGCTAATATTTTTAGCGAATTATATGAGTGGGCAGGCGAATTTAGAAGTGTGAGCATAATAAAGCAAGAGGATATTTTGGGTGGCGACACGGTGCGATACGCTCACCCAAAAGCCATAAAAAAAGAGCTTGCCTCGGCAGTGAAAGAACTTGCAAAATTAAAGCGAACAGGCGAAAATGATAAGGAAATTGTTTTTAAATTAGTGCGTATTATCGCAAGCATTTGGCAAACTCACCCTTTTAGAGAGGGCAACACAAGAGCAGTTATTGTTTTTGCTGTGCTTTTTGCAAACTCACTTGGGTTTGACGTAAACCACGATGTGTTTAAAGAAAATGCAGCTTATGTGCGCAATGCTTTAGTGTGGAGTGCGCAAGGCATTTATTCCAAACATGAGTACCTTGAGCGCATTTTCTTTGATGCTATTTTAGATGATGAACATACACAAGATAACTCGCCCGATTCCGGTGGCAAATATGATGCCATTGGCGAGTATAACGTTAAAGAGTATGTTGAAAGACCGCATGAGTATGTGGAAGAATAGAAAATAATAAAAAATGGCTTGCCGGTAACTTTAGGTTACTGCGTAAGCCATTTTTGTTTTTGTTTAGTTGTTTTATAAAATACTGTTTTATTACATCACATTATAAATTAATCTTTATCTGTTTCAATTGTGCCATTAGCTTTCTCAAATTCGGCAACCCTGCGTTTAATATATTGCTCAATTTCTTTATTTGCCGAGCGACCTTCAAACTCGGCAATATAACGAAATTTCGCAAAAAGGCTCCTTTCTACACGTAAAGTATAACGTAACAGTTTATCCACCATAATCACACCTCAAATTCACTATAATAACATTAGTATGACTTAATTATAGTGAATATATTGCGCCATAACGAAAATGGTGGTATAATGACGCATATATGACGCAGTTTGTTTTCACAAAGTAGTTTTAAATCTAAAAATCACTTAGCACTCACCAATAATTGCTTAAACATTGCAATTTACATCACAAGGAGATTATTATGAAAGAAAAATCTTGTTGCTTTACAGGGCACAGAAAAATCAATGATGATGAATTGGGCAACTTAACACAAAGCCTTATGCGAGTAATTGATGTGCAAATAGCAAAAGGCTTTGACACATTTTACACAGGCGGCGCCCTTGGGTTCGATACCTTAGCCGCTTTGGCGGTTTTGCAGGCTAAAGAAGAGCACGCTCACATAAAATTGAAATTAGTTTTGCCGTGTGAAAACCAAACTAACTTTTGGAACTGCACCGACATTAATATGTACAAAAAAATCATTGAAAAAAGCGATGGTTGCATATACACCGATGAAGTTTACAAGCGTAATAGTATGCACAAGCGCAACCGCTATCTTGTGGATAGTAGCAGTTTGTGCATTGCATATCTGAATAGAGAAACCGGCGGCACAGCTTTTACTGTTAGATATGCTAAGCGTAAAGGGTGTGCGGTAATAAATATTGCTGACTGTGAGTTGTAAAATTTTTAATTGTATTTGGTTCTCACACAATATATTCTGACATCATAACAACTTTCATTTTTGAAAACGCCGAACAGTTATTCTGCTTATATTTTATCGGCAAAATAGTGCGCTGTTTTTTAAGCTATATAAGTCAAAATATAGCAATATAGCTTTCACAGGCTAAATAATAACAAATGTAACTGCATATATCGCTTGATATTTTACCGATAGCGTGGTATAATATACTTATAATGGAGGTGGCACAGTGAACCTATTATCAGTTGCTGAAGTAGCAAAAAAATGGAATATGTCGGAGCGCAACATCCGCAATTACTGCAATACCGGCAGAATTGAGGGTGCATTTTTGACAGGCAAAACATGGAATATACCCGAAACAGCAGAAAAACCCAGCAGAAAGAGCAGATCTGACAAAAGCGCCACCACACTGCTCGAAATATTGCAGTTAGAAAAAAGTTCAAAAATAACAGGCGGCATATATCACAAGTTGCAAATTGAGCTGACTTATAACTCAAATCATATCGAGGGTAGCCGCCTAACGCACGACCAAACACGATATATTTACGAAACGAACACCATCGGCATAGAAAACGAAGTGATAAATGTGGACGATATTGTGGAAACAGCAAACCATTTTAGGTGCATTGACATGGTAATTGAAAACGCTAACTCTAATTTAAGCGAAACATTTATCAAAAAATTACACGCCACCTTGAAAAACGGCACAAGTGACTCGAGAAAAGATTATTTTGTAGTAGGCGATTACAAAAAGATGCCGAATGAAGTTGGTGGTGCACAAACTACCGCACCTGAGCTTGTATCAAGCGAAATTAAATCTTTGCTTAATCCTTATCATAGTAATAAAAGCAAAACGATAGAAGACTTGATTGACTTCCATTATCGCTTTGAAAAAATTCACCCTTTCCAAGATGGGAACGGCCGTGTTGGCAGGCTTATCTTGTTAAAAGAGTGCTTAAAATATAACATTGTTCCGTTTATAATTAATGAGCGATTAAAGCTATTTTACTATCGTGGACTCAAAGAATGGACTGCCGAAAAAGGCTTTCTTATCGATACCTGCCTTTCGGCACAGGATAAGTTTAAAGAGTATTTGGATTATTTTAAAATTGCGTATAAATGAGTGTTTTTTATCTTTAAAGTTATCGACCGAGTGTTTGCACTTTATGCCTGTAAATTCACCAAATTTAAAACAGTAAATGTGCAAAATCGCAAATTGTTTCAACTGTATTAATACAATAACAAAAAGTGCTAACGTTAAATTCCGTTAGCACTTTTATTAATTTGTTACACCCATCAAACTACTAATCTCCTCTTTTGTTGGCATTACAGAAAGCGCGCCTTTTTTAGTGGTGATAAGGCAAGCAGCCGCATTTGCGAATTTGAGCAAATGCGATATTTTTTCTGCGTCTAACTCGTTAATTCCATACTGCAAAATAAAATTTAGTGCACAGCCACCGAATGTGTCGCCTGCGCCTGTTGTTTCAATAGTGTTTTCGTTGGTAAATGCCTTTGAATGTACAATTTGCTTTTTATAAAGTGCAAAACTTCCCTGTTTACCCAGCGTTACAAATATTATTTTTAAATTAGGGTATTGCTCTTTTAGTTTTACCGCTCCAAGTTCATAATCTTTTTCGTTTGTAAGCCATTGAATTTCATTGTCGGAAATTTTCAATATGTCGGCATAGGTTAAGCCCTTTTCAATTTGCTTTTTCGCTAAAGCAAGGCTGTCCCATAAAGGCTCTCTCAAATTAGGGTCGAACGAGATAAGCACGCCTGCGTTTTTTGCTGTTTTTAGCGCTTTTATTGTTGCCGCTCTCGCCGGCTCGTGCGTCATGGATAAGCTGCCAAAGTGGAAAATTTTTGCACTGCTAATCACTTTTTCGTCAATATCCTCGGAGCTCAGCATCATATCTGCACCCGGTTTTCTGTAAAATGAAAATCCTCTTTCTCCGCCTTTTACATTGTGAATAAAGGCTAAAGTTGTTGGATATTGCGCATCTAAAAGCAACGTATCTGTATTTATTCCCAAAGCTGTTACCCTTTGTTTAAGCATATTCCCCAATGCGTCATTGCCAACTTTGCCAATGAACGCTGTTTTTTTGCCTAATTTCGCTAACATGGCAAGCAAATTGCAAGGTGCGCCGCCCGGGTTTGCCTCAAAAAGCAAATTCCCTTGCTCGCTAATGCCATTCTCAGTAAAATCTATCAGCAATTCACCCAATGCTACTACATCAAAATTCTTCATATTATACCCTCGTTCTTTTATTATAGCAATTCAACTTTTTATAGAGTTTATATCTTAACAGCTAAATTTTGTTTTGCAAGGTAGATGTCTTCGGAACGCTTTTATATTCCGAGGACATCTACCTTGCAAAATGTAGTTTTAGCTATCAGAATATCATTAATAAAAAAATAAAGTTGCTATATATTACATGCAATTATTCATTTTGTAAGTAACTAATTTTTCTATTTCTAATACGCCGTTTTCAACATAAATATAGTTTATGTTTTGGTTTTCGTCTGCATAAATATTATGGCTATGGTTAGTAAAATAGTTTTCCGCAAAAATCTCAATAGAAATTGTGTCTGATAAAATTCTCATGTCGAACAAATCATTATCCATATATAGCGGAGATTTCGATTCCCCTTTACTCCATCCATCTGAATTTTCTTTGTTTACACTCATGCACTGATTTGCAAAATCAATTTTCACTACAGTTTCTTTGCCTTGTCCTTTTCTTAAATGCAACTCAAAATTTTTCGCAGTAGATTTTTTGCGATTTATCATCAATTCCATATCGTAAATACATCCATCTTCCATTGGGATTTCAAGTTTTTGATTGCTTAAACTTACATGTTGCAACTGCTTTTTATCACTTCTTAATTGCTTGAGTTCTTCTATCGGTTCCACTGACAGCCTGTTTTTAGCATCAATATGAGCTACCCTCGGAACATTAAAATGCCCGCACCAACCATCTTTATATGTTGGCCCCCAATCTTTCCAAAACGGCATCCAATCCCAGCTGTTAGCCCAAGCCACAAGAATTCTTCTTCCTTTGTTGTCTTCAAAGCTCTGAGGTGCGTAATATTCATGTCCCCAGTCTGTTTCATTTATCGAGTTCCATATAAATTTCCCAGTTTCATAATTTAAATTACCTATTAAATTTAAGCTTGTTCTGTTTTTTAATCCCATAGGTGAAAAAATCAAAGCATCTTTACCATCCACAGTAAAAAAATCCGGACATTCAAACATAAATCCAAGTTCACCGTTGCTCTCACACATAAAATTCACAAATTCCCAATCAAACAAATTTGTAGATTTGTATAATAGCGCTTGCCCATTTTCTTTAATATTCGCGCCTAACACCATATAGAACACTTCTTCTTTTTTCCACACTTTAGGATCTCTGAAAAAAGCAGGTTCTACCCAAGAGGGTTGCTCTATAATTGGATTACCTGCATACTTTTGAAAATTAACACCATCTTCTGAATACGCTAAGCACTGGTGTTGCACAAAACCGTTACCCTCGTTGATGGTTCCTGTATAAAACACCCATAATTTTCCTTCATGCTCAATTGCACTGCCAGAAAAACAACCGCCTTTTGGATGGTGGTCATAATCTTTGTCCGGAGTCAACGCAATTGGTAAATATTCCCAATGCAACATATCTTTACTTACCGCATGTCCCCAATGCATTTCACCCCAAAAAGCATCATGTGGATTATATTGATAAAAAAAGTGATACTTCCCTCTAAAATATATTAACCCGTTAGGGTCGTTTATCCATCCATTTTCGCCCATAAAATGGTATTTTTGTCGCCATTTGGTATCTACCACTTTGCTAATGTCTTTATTTTCCATATTATTACTCACTTTTTCTTTTTACATGTTAACGCAACTATTTATCATAATCTTCTCTAATTTTTTTAGCAAACTCTATGTTTAATTCGCTTTCGCGTCTGCATTTTTCTTCTTTTATTTCAAGTTGTTTGCGCCTTGCCGGCTGGTATTCTTGCCACCTTTCTTCCCATGCCTGTTTCGCTAATTGCATTTCTTTTGTCAATTTGCAAGGCTGTAATTTGCGCGTAGGCATTTCAGGTACAACCGGCAGTCTATCTTCAACAGGTGGCATAACCATATTAATTGTAGTTGGTAATGTTTGATACCAATAAGCAGTGCTACTCCAATCATCAGCTAAATGGTTTGCGTGCCCATGTTCAATTGTCACTTTTAATGATTTTTCAAAATATACAGGGTCTGTAATTTGAAAACGATAAGAAACTTGAAAATCTCCGCTTTCGCTTTCATGAACAATAGTTCCAAAAAACGGAAAAGCATTTTTTTGCATACCCCAGGCATGATTAAAATAATCCTCTGTACCTGTCCCGTTTAATGAAGGATACTCTTCCCCGTCAATAAAGAACATATCATTTCCTTCTCCCCACCAAGAGCCTTGGAAATGTTTTACTGTTAAATTACACCCAACATAGTGCCCTTGACCTTCAACATCTAATAGGACATAGTTGTTCTCTCCTTTGATGTTAATTACACTATTCACCTCTGGTGAATTTGTTTGCACCTCTGGTCCCCAGCCGTTACATGGGTTTTCTCTTTTCCAATATGTGTGAAAATACACAGTATCTTCAGGAAGTTTTTGCTTATACATTTCATAGTCGATATTAAAATACAGAATAAACGGAATATCATTTTCGTTTATTATTTCTATTTTAGCTTTTTTGTTAAAAGGCATAGGAAAATAACAGCTTACCGAGCAAGGAGCACCATATCGTCCTGCCTCTTCCGGTTTTAATGACACATTAAAAGGCAACGATGTGAAATTACCGGGATATGAATTTCCTATACAAAAGAAATCTCCGAACGGGGCTAAAACAGATGGATTCTCTTGATCGTCCCATGTCATCTTAATTAATACTTTACGGTAATAAAACGGATCATAATCATCTCTTACCACTCCCAAAGCCGGATGTATTTCCATAACAGGAGCTGAATTTGCCATTTGCTCTACATCCATAATAGATGGGCCATTAACTCTTCTGCTTGAAGAAGTCATCCATATATGTGTAATACATCCCGGCCCTTCAACTTCTCCTAATGTAATAGTTTCACCTGCGGGAATTTCCCAATAATCTTGGTTTTTTCCGCGCTGATCCCAAGACGCTAATCTTCCGTTTCTTGCTTTCTTGGATTTTGTTAAATCTTTAAACATTCCGGTAATACCGCTCATAATAATTCTCCTTTTGTAAATAATATACTCTTGATTCCTTACCCTTTTACTGCCCCAGCTGTCATACCGTCAACAATTTTACGTTGGAATACACCGTAAAATATTAATTGAGGAATAATAATTATAATAGCAGAGGCAATTATTCCGCCGTAATCCACATTATATGTTCCTTTAAAAAATGAAGTTCCCATGCTCAGTGTAAAATTTTCTGCATTTCTTAACATAACCGATGCGAAAGGATATTCATTCCATACGTAAAGAATATTAAATATTCCAACTGTTGCTATAACCGGCTTTGCCATAGGTAAAGTAATTCTAAAAATTAGCTGCCACAAATTGCACCCATCAACCACTGCCGCTTCATCAATTTCATGTGGTAGCTCATTTAAATACCCCGTGAGTAGCAAAGTGTTAAATGAAATAGTTGTAGCTATATAGGGGACTATTAATGCAAATTGTTCCCTAAGGCCTATAACGGTGGTTATTCTATACACCGGAAAAAGCAGAATAAAAGGAGTAATTGACAAGCCTAAAATCAAGTATCCATATATAGCTTTTTTCATTTTTTTGCTAAAAACCATCCGAGAAATAACAAAAGAACTCATAAAAGTTATTGCAAATCCAATTAATACCGACCCAATAGAAATCATTGCTGTATTTAAATATAATCGCGGATAATCTAATACTTGAATTGCATTAATGTAATTTGTAAGTACCCAAGTTTCCGGAAGGCTTAGCGGGTTTGCAATAATATTGCTATTGCTATTAAATGATAAAACTACCATCCATAAAAACGGAAATATAGCTAAAATTGTAACTATAACAATTACTATTTTCTGCGCAATTTTCACTTTAGAGTTTGTCATATTACAATTCCTTTCTTCTGGTCGCAAATAAATATATTCCCGTTATCAGTAATGAAACAAAAAACGTTATCGTTGCAAGCGACATGCCATACCCATACTCTCTATTAGTGAAAGTGGTTGAATAGCTATATGTAACTAATGTTTCCGACATATGATTAGGCCCGCCTCCTGTTGTAAATTGAACAATTTCAAATATTTTAAATGTTCCTGTGATTAGTAGCACTGCCACTTTAGAAATAGTTCCCCTCAACATCGGCATAGTAACGTACCTAATTTTTTGCCAAAATGTAGCTCCATCTATTTGTGCCGCTTCTAAAACTGTATCCGGAATCATTTTTAACCCGGCTATATAAATTGTCATAATATAGCCTAATTGTTGCCAAAAATATATAAACGCAATAGAAAACGGTGAAAGTGTTTGCCCACCTATCCACAGCGGGGGATTTTCCACTCCAATCCCCCGCAAAATCGCGTTTAAAATTCCCACGCTTGGATCCAAAATGTAAACCCATATAATTCCAACTATAATTGGAGCAATAATGGCTGGCGAGTATATTAATGATTTTGCAATATCGTTTCCTTTAAATTTGCTGTTTAATAATAATGCCGCAAAAAAACCACCGATTAACAACAAAACAAAGGCACATCCAAAAATAATTAAGGTATTTTTTAAAGAAACCCAAAATACATCATCACCAAACAATCTTAAATAGTTAGATAAACCATTAAACTTCGGTTGGCCTATGCCTGAATATTTAGTAAAGCTGTACCCAATCGCTATGAAAATAGGCATTATAATAAAGCCTGTATACATAATAATTGTAGGAAGAGTTAGTCCAATAATATACTTTTTTTTGCTTAGCCAATACATATATATACCTCGTTTACAAATTAATATTGCATTTGCTCATCAATTTTCTCTACTGCTTCCTCAGGTGTATATGTACCAATTAGCACACCTAAAATTGAATCGTATAATTGCGCTTGTACAGAACTGCTTAAAATTTGATCAGGTTGAGCCGATGGGCTAACCCAACCAGCATCCAAAGATTCCAAAATAGCTACCATTCCTGTCATATCTTCAGAAACTTCAATCCCTGTGTAATTAGTAGCAGGGAAAAATGAATTTGCATAAGTTAATGCAGCCATTTCTTCCGAATAGTAGAACTCCAAAAATTTATAAACAGCTTCTTGCACTTTTGCATCTGTAGCTACATCTGCGTTTACTACAATCGGCGCAGACGGAACTTTCATAGCTCGATCTTGGTCATAATCACTATTTGAGAAAGTAGGTCCCCACCAGAAACCAACGTCTTCGCCTAATGCACTGGTTACATCACCTGCGTCCCATGCTCCTGTGTTAAAGAAAGCCGCTTCTCCGGCCAAAAACATTTCCTTTGCATCAAAGTACTCTTGTGTAGACATATTCTCTGAAAATGCTCCAGCTTGTCCTAATTGCTCTAAAGAAGTAAAGAAATCTACTAAGCCTGTATCTGCAAACGTAATTTCTCCGTTTAACACTTCATTTATTGTATCTGAATATCCGTATCTATCCATCATGGCATAATAGCCCCAAGTAGCAAATCCTGAGTTCATAAACCCTTGGGCAATAGTAACTATACCATTTTCCTCACAAACAGCAACAATCTCCAACAGCTCTTCAAATGTTGTTCCGTTTGTCGGTTCATCAATACCAAGTTCCCTAAAAATAGCTTTGTTATAGAAAAAGCCTTCAACATTAGATTGATATGGTAATCCGTATTGAATTCCACTATTGAATGCGTCTAAAGAGCTGGTATCAAACCCACTGGAAACGGTTCCATATTCTGCCAAAAATGACGTTAAATCCAACAACAACTCTGCTTGTACATATTCCGAAGCTTCTGCGCTGTTAAGCCAAAATATTTCTGGCAAGGTACCATCCTGCGCTGCCAGTGTCATATTTCTACTATGCGTTTCTGTATCGGCTGCTATAAATTCAACTTGGTATTGTCCATCAAATTGCGCATTAAACTCTTCCACGATTTGATATGTAACAGCTTCTTGTTCCTCTGGATTTGCAACGTGTATACCAAATTCGATTACTATTTCTTGTACAACTTGTTCACTATCTTGCTGAGCCGAATTTTCTTCTTGCGCAACATCAGCTGTTCCACACCCCACTAAGGATAAAATTAAACTTGCACTAAGTAATGCTGCCAATATTCTTTTTTTCATAATGTTTCTCCTCTTTTTAATAATTTTAATAGTATGTTCCAAATCCCTCAAAAGCGGAACCCGTTCCATATTTAACATTATACACTTTTCGCACAAATTGTCTATTGATATTATCCCTAAAATTACGCCCCTGCATTTGTGCATTTTTACAGTTTTGTTAAAGGTTAGTCTTTTATTGGTTAACTTGCCTTGGCTTTCCATGTATTACATAACTCTTGTGCTCTCGTTTTCCTCTATTTCAACTTCTAACATGATTTTGGTGTTTTTAATTTTCACTCCGTCAATTCTATTTATTAAACATTCTACACTTTTCTTTGCTAATACTTGTATGGGTTGGTTAATGGTAGTAAGTTGAGGAATAGCCAATTTTGTAACATAAGTTCCGTCATAAGCAATAACTTTAACATCGTCCGGCACAACTTTGCCTTGTTTATGTAATATTTGCAAGCATGCAAGCGCAATTAAATCAGTTCCGAACACACCATCTATTCCGGGATTTTTATCTAATTCTTTTTCCACTACTTGTTTGAAATAATCTTGGCTGAATCGGTTCCATTCCAGTTCGCAAGTTGTTAGTTTAACCTGATTGCTCTCAAGTATTGCCCTAATTGCATCATGCCTAAGGTGCGCTGATGATTGCACCTGTTTTGCTCCTTGAAACTGTAAAACATTTTTACATCCTGCACGCAAAAAACATTTGCCTGCAAGTTCTCCTCCTTTAAAATGGTCTACATGAACATCAGGAATAGCCCCTCCAAAATTTCTATCTAATGCAACAACAGGTTTATTTGTGTTTAAATAATACTTTGCATCAACAGTGTGCACTCCTGTAATAATCCCATCAACAATATGCCTGTTCAACATATCGATATATTGTTCCTCATTTTTATGCCCATTAATAGTATTGCATATTAAAGCCTTATAACCCTTGTAATATAATTCTTGTTCTGCATACCTAACAAATTCACCAAAAAAAGGGTGTGCTATATCAGGTATTAATATAGCAACTATGCCAGACTTCTTTCGATATAAGTTCCTCGCAAGTTCATTGGGTGTATAATTTAATTCCTTAATAGCTTTCTTTATTTTTTCAGCACTTTCGTCAGAAACATAGCCATCATTTAAATATCTTGAGACAGTTGCTGCTCCTAACCCTGCATATTTTGCAACATCTTTTATACTCGCCATTCTTTTCCCCACTCTCTTAACAGATACTTTTATTGTAGCGCAAATAAAACAAAGTGGCAATATAAATTACTTTATTTTTTAAGTTGTATTATTATATAGCACCCAATATTTTTGATTCGTACAAATTTAACCGGTCTATTTTAAACCCTGCATCTAAAGTGCATTTGCAACCTATTTTTATAAGAGCATATTGAATAGATATCATAACAAAATCACCTTGTAGATAATTTTGTTAATGTGTAGTCCAATTTTGTTTTCGCTAACGAAAAGACATCATATTTTTTCCTTCCACTGCACTTCTTTAAAACCAACAAGCACAAAGTCATCACCAACAACAAGCGGACGTTTCACGAGCATACCGTCTGTTGCAAGAAGTTTTAATTGTTCATCTTCGCTCATGGTAGACAATTTATCTTTTAACTCCATAGATTTATACAAAAGCCCGCTTGTGTTAAAAAACTTTTTTAGCGGAAAGCCACTTTTTGCATGCCACTCTTTTAACTCTGCATAGTTGGGGTTTTGCTCTTTTATATGGCGCTCGGTATAAGCTATCTTATTATCATCAAGAAACTTTTTCGCCTTTTGGCATGTGGTGCATTTAGGATAGTGTATAAATAACATCTTTTCCTCCAACTATTTTTTTATCATTGCAATAATCTCATTAAAGCTTTCCATTGCGCTTTGTAAATTCTCCATTATATCCTGTGCAAGCTCGTCAGGGCTGGGCAGGTTATCTAAATCTGCTAAAGATTTGTCTTTCACCCAGAAAATATCAAGGCTCGTTTTATCTCGCTTTATTATTTCATCATACGTATATTTTCTGAAACGGCCGTCAGGGTTTTCCTCTGAATATGTTTCTTTTCGCTCATGGCGATTTTCTGGGTTATAACAGCTGATAAAATCTTCTAAATCGCTTTCTTTAAGAGGATTTTTCTTTAGCGTAAAATGCATATTTGTGCGCAAATCATAAAACCAAATATCTTTTGTTTGCACATTGGGTGAGGCCGGCTTATTTTCAAAGAAGATTACATTTGCCTTAACGCCCGGCTTGTAAAATATGCCGGTAGGTAGCCTTAATATTGTGTGCAATTCGCAAGTTTGTAGTAGTTTTTTTCGAACAATTTCGCCTGCTCCACCCTCGAATAACACGTTATCGGGGACAACTACCGCTGCTGTTCCTGTGGTTTTTAAAAGTGTGTGAATATGCTGCACAAAATTGAGCTGTTTATTAGAGCTTGTTGCCCAAAAGTCTGTGCGGTTATACACTAAATCTTCTTTTTCTTGCTCGCCCTCTTCGTTTTCAAAAGTCATGGAAGATTTTTTACCAAACGGTGGGTTTGTGAGGACATAATCAAAGCGCTCTCCTGGGTCGGACAGTAACGAGTCGTTACGAGTTACAGGTGTTTTGCCGTCCATATCGCCAATATTATGTAAAAACAAGTTCATCAAACAAAGGCGATATGTGTTTCTTACAATCTCCCAACCTCTAAAAGTTTTAAATTTCAAAAATTCTTTTTCCGCTTTGTTTAGGCTATGATTATTCTCTA
Organism: uncultured Bacteroides sp.; assembly: GCA_964371975.1. Lineage (GTDB taxonomy): Bacteria > Bacillota > Clostridia > Oscillospirales > Ruminococcaceae > Ruthenibacterium. The sequence goes on along the minus strand of CAYJPD010000026.1, from coordinate 7,692 downwards.
TAAATTCTTTTGCGGACAGCAAAAAACCACCCGAGCCACAGCAAGGGTCTACAATTGTTTGGTTAGGCTTTGGGCTTACACATTTGACAATAGCATTAATTAAAGAGCGAGGTGTGAAGTATTGCCCTGCGCCACTCTTGGTATCTTCCGCAATTTTGCTTAGTAGCCCCTCATATATGTCGCCTTTAACATCTTCAGACATACTTGTCCAGTTTTCATCGCCAATCATAGAGATAATGCGAGATAAAATTGCCGGTTTAGTAATTTTGTTTTGTGAATCGGCGTAAATTTCTCTTAGCGTTCCCTCGCTTTTACCCAAGGTTTCAAGAATAAGTTTATAATGTTCGGCAAGTTCCGCACCGCTTTTTTCGGAGAGTGTATCCCATTTGCAGTTATCTGGTATGCCTAAGTTTCGTTTATATGGCGGCTTTGAATATTCATCAGCCATTTTCAAAAATATGAGGTAGGTTAGCTGTTCGAGGTAATCGCCATTGGAGATGCCATCGTCCATTAGCACACCAGCCATTGACCATATTTTTTGTGTTATGTTTGATTCAGACATTTGGGTTCTCCTCGATATTCTTTATTTCTATATAGTCTGTGTAATTTCTAAACTTATCATAAACTCCTTTAGTATTAATGACTTCAAGAATTATTTCTTTGGCTTTTGGGGGGGTTTTTTTGATTTCTAAGTAAATACAAAGCAGCTGTAATGTGGTGAGTAAACATTGATTTCGTGATTTTGCATACTCCAACATCTGATTAGGAAAATCTTCTGAAACTCTATCTGAAAGTTTTTTCTCTTTCCAAGTATTGATTAGCAATATAGGCTTTGCTTGAACCTCATTGTCTAACAAATAGTTCGAAGCCCATTTTTCTAACTGTGCAGAGTTTTTTTCTGCTGCACTTTTTTTCAAACCTTTCACCTCAAAAACAATTGGTTTGCTATTATATAGTGCTATGATATCTGTACGTCCACGCTCTTTTTCTAATAATGTAAAACCCATTTTTGATAACACTTCACAAACAATTTCTTCTAAGGCATTGCCATCCGATGTAAATAGTAATTTGAATTTTTCCACTTCTTTTATGAGTTCTTTTTGCTTAGCAACTTCATTCCCAAGCGCATTTAATTCTTCCTCTAAACGATTTAATTCTGAGTTGAGCTTTTTCTCTTGTGGCAATAAACATTCATTCGACCAACTTGGAAGTGTAAGTAACTCAAGATTCGTGTAGTAATTTTTCTCATTTTCAAATATAGCATCCAAAATTTCATTTGCAGATTTTTCCCATTCAGTTTCATCACAATAAAAATCCGACAAAAGCGGATGTGGCAATAAAATTAATTCTCCTTTTTCATATGGTATAATTGCAGATACTACTTTATTTGTACCTTTAATTTTCATCAGCGGAGATAATTCATCACTTTCAGATTCAAAGTAAAAATAATATTGGCTATGCTTAATAATACAAGACAACAAATCACGGTATTTGACATTATCTATCAATTGCATTTCTTCACCAATTAAAGCTTCAAAACTTAAATTAGTTGGAAAAAATTTCATAGTATTAAATTTATCAACTACGTTTTTTGTATGTCTATTTTTTCCTGTGCCACTATATTGCTTTTCACCTGTATCTATATAACAATCAGGATTTTCGCCTAAAAGCACATACACCCGCTTGCCAAGTTTCAAAATATCTATTAATTGCTTATTCAGACGTTCAAAATCACTCTTGATCCCTACCGAAGCATCAAGGCTTAATGCCTTTAGCCCTGCATACATAGAGGGATAACTGGCATCATAATTAAACGCTATATTTTCAGTTGACACAATAACTGCGTCATAATCAAACAAAGAAACTTTATCTTTAATACTAAATTCATCAAAATTTTTATATTCCAAATTTGAGTATTCCGTGTTTATCCCCAATATTTTCATTTACACCAACCTCCCCTCAAAGGCTTGTTTTAATATGCTTTGCCTTAAGTTTTCTGCTTGCCTTAAACTATCGTCCACTGTTTTTTCTATTTGATCGCATATTGATAGGCGAGATTCGATTTCTTGAACTATATATTTTTGCTCGTCTAATTCACAGTATGGAATTATCAAATTTTCTAAAGTAGTCAAATTTATATTTTTTTGAGCAGTTGCAGGAGCGAATGCTGATAATCTTATTTTTGATGTCTCTATAAAGTATCGTACATACTCTTTTGTCACCTTTTCGTCATATGGGGTAAACCCTACAACGCTATCTGGAAAGCAAGCATCTACACCTAAAAAGCATGTTTCAGCTATATTTGCAGCTATAGTTATACATAATGTACCTTTAGGCCAAAGTTTACTTTGTTTCAGCCCAAATTCACCGTACATGGTTTCCCACTCGGTAATATGATTTTGAGCTTTTTTTACATCCCCTGTTTGAATAAATGGATATTTGCCATCTTCAAACAGCACTTCATCATTTCGAGGTCTATGCTTTGATTTTCCACGCCCTAAATCCCCTAACTGGCTCAAGTGCATATATTTCCACTCACTTGGGATTAAAGGTAGCTTTGAAATTGTGTTTTCATCGGACACACAATTTTCAATGTAAACATGTTTACGATTTTTGTAATGCCATTTCCCCTCAAACGCATCTTTCAGCACTGCTTGCCTATACACTTTAAGCTGTGCCTTTGTTTTTTGCAGTGTTTCAATGCCGTTGTCCAGTTCAGAAAACAGCTCGTCTAATTTTTCTACAATGCGGTTTTGCTCGGGGAGTGAGGGGACAACCAACTCAAAATTTTTTAAAACTTCTTGGTTAACGTGTGGCGTTCCTGTTCCTTTAACGCTTGTGTTTAATTGACGATATTTACCTTTAAGAAAATAAGCCAAAAAGGCAGGTTTTATTCCGTCAGCACTTACTTTAGCTAAAGTAGAGCCTACATAACCCTTTTTTGCAATACCAATCAGCCCTGAGCGAGAGCCGTCGCACACAATAAGCAACTCACCATTTTCACAAGGCAAGCATTTCTCCCCATCTGCGTAGTTATCTATAATACCTTTTTCAAAAGCCTTTATATCTATATATGGCAGATAACCCTCGGTTAGTTTGTTCGTCATATTCTTAGGCTTTTTACCTTTTTGGAGCGTTAATACATCGCCCAATTTAACTTTACCCATTTTTTCCACCTTTTGAAGCAATAATATAACTATGAAAACTTCCTTTGTTTAATTAAAAATCCAAGAAATCAATTTTAAACTTGAAAGAAAATATATAAAACCAAGCAATAAACCATATAAAGAAAACCATTCAATTATTGATTTTACAACGCTTTGAGTTTTTGTTATCACTTCAGGTGAGATATCAAACAAGTTTATACTAACGATCATAAGCAGTAATGATAAAGTAAAGAAAACAATTGAACAAATAAGTATATGGTATATTACAGCATCTTTGCCAATTGATTTAATTGTGTCCATTTTTTTACTGCCTTCCATGGATATAAATATACTTACGCCTGCAAATACAAATCCAGCAATAGCTGCAGATATCGAGACTGTGTTATCGTTGATCAAAAAAAGCAGTTTATTGAAATCCAAATCACACAACATCATGAATAAACTTATTAAACCTATAACAAGCATGGAAATTATAGTGTGAGCAATAAACCACTGCTTTCCATAAATCTTTCTTTCTATTTTATCTATCATATATTCTCCATATATCGAAGAGCTTCGTCTTTTTGATTCTTATATGCTTCCATAATTTCTTTATGCATTTTTTCCGAATTAACATACTTCGATTTATTGGATAATTTTTCCACATAGCAAGTATGAACTAATTTCTCATCCAACAAGTCATAAGGTATAAGTTTAGATTCATTAGGGTTATATGCTTTCAACTTCGCTTTGCGAAAAGCTGGCTCTTCGTCATCATTCTTTTGTACATCCAATTCATTTCCTCTTTTAATTGCATTAACAATTTGAGATAAAAATCCCCTCAGGTTTTTCACAGGCAAAGTTTTACCCCTGCCTCCACCTGAAAGTTCTATATCTATGTAATAATCAGTTGTCTCACTTAGATTGTATTTTACTATATCACTAATACCAATAATATTCGCTTCTTCTAATATTTTTAGCCCTGAATGAGCAACTTTAAATTGAACCTTTAAAATCGAAGTGCAATTTATAATTTTTTTAAAATATTCAGGAATTACAATTGGTGTAATAGTAATATTATAACGTCTACTTGGATCTGTAATGAATAAAATCTGAGTAAAATAATCTGCAAGTTTTTCTATTCGTGCTCCATAAAAATTATATTCACTTACGATTAATCGTTGATTAGTAAAACAGGAAAAATGTGTTTGCTCCATTAATGTATCTTGTTCATTATTAGTGATTTCATGTCGAGTTCCATTCTCCATATTAAATAGATACGGAAAATCCGAAGATCGCAAACTATAAAACTTACCTTCATACACATTGTTATCATACGAATGTTTTTCTATATCTAAAAAATGAAATTTTTCAAAATACGGAATCGCAAGGTTTCTATCCTCCAAATTCTCATAATTCGAATCTAATAAAGAAATATATTTATCAAATATATCATTAACTTTAATTTCTTTATTGTCCATAATGCATACTACTTTATAAAAATAAATTTTCCTGCTTATACTTTTGTTTTTTGTACTTTTTTTTCCTGCCATTTCATCACATCCTTATTAATTTATATTCCACAATTTCAATTGTCTCTTTAATAATTGACTTCTACGTTCAATATACTAATACCTTTTTACGCCACTAACTCATAATTTAATTCGTCTAATATCTGCTCATAATCCTCGCCAAAAAGTTGATAAAACTTGCCAAGCCCACCATTGCTATCAAACGGTGTGTAGTCCAAATCATCACTTTCTATATGTGCAGAAATTGCAATATGCTCTTTTATCATTCTAAGCCATGTCATCTGCTCTTCCGTAAACTGCACATGCCCTGAATTTTTCTTAAACACCCAATCCCTAAACTTAATATTAACCTCTGCGGAAAACAAATTAAGCTCGCTTGTTTGCCCAAGCTCATAGCGTATAAGCGACACTATATCTGCAAGTTTATCCTCAACACGCTTTTTAACCTTGTCGCCATCTTTTACAGAATAGGCAAACCACAACATATTATTAGTTAGCTTATATTCAGGCTTTATCATTTCTTCATACAATTCTTCTATCATATCAAAAGTAAGCTGCCTGTTTTTATAGCTCTGGTTATAAATTATACTAAGGGCGGTAATTTTATCTTTGTTCTCTTCAATAAATGCCCTAAAAGTGTTAATTGTAGCCTCTGCTTTTTGCTCTCTGTCCTCACTCCAACCCACAAAATTAACTTTATCAAGGTTAACAGTGTCTATAACTTGGTCGTGAGATTTGCGAGCGCTTAAAATAAACTCTCGAAGTTCGGGTGAGTAAATAGGCTCTATTGCAGTTTTAATCAGCGTTTCTTGCACCCCGGCTATTTGCTCGGCCGTGGGGCTATTATGTATTTCCTCTGCCTTTTGTGTTATAACATCTTCGTCAAACGCATTAAGTATGTTTGCGGCAATATTTGTCAGCGTCAGCTTGCCGGAAAGCGTTGCAACTTTTTCTTGTTCTTTATTAGACAGCACTTTGTCTAACTTTAATAGGCGGTTTGAAAGAGAGGTTAAGGTGTCCTCATCATTTGCACCTAAAACAACGCTCATCATTAAATCTTTTAAAGACACAGCAGGGTTTCTCTCAAGCTGGCGTGATGCGGTTTTAACTGTTTTAGTAACGCCCACAGCGTCAACCAAAACATAGCCGAGTTTTCTCTCTGTTGCCGAGGGCGTAACCCTTTTTAAATCTTCATGATTAAGCGTTCTTGTCGCTCTGCCTTTCATCTGTTCAAAATAGTTTTTACTGCGAACATCACGCATAAACACAAGGCACTCGATGGGTTTAACATCGGTACCTGTGGCTATCATATCAACTGTGACAGCAATTCTCGGGTTATAGTCATTCCTAAATGCAGAGAGTATGCTTTTAGGGTCTTCTTCTGAGCCATAAGTAATTTTTTTGCAAAACTCGTTGCCCTCGTTAAATTCCTCACGGATAATTTTAATAATATCGTCTGCGTGGCTGTCAGTTTTTGCAAAAAACAAAGTTTTCGGCACTTCTTTTCTGCCCACAAAAATTTCTGTAAACAGGCTATCTTTAAATGCTCGTATCACATTTCTTATCTGTGATGGGTTTACAACATCTTTGTCGAGCTGTGTGGGGATATAGCTTAAATCTTCATCCAGTTGCTCCCAACGTCTTTTGCGTGAAAGGCGCTCTCTTTTTTGTATGCTTTGCTTTAAAATTACGCCGCCTTTTTGGGTGATGTCGGTTTCAATTAAATACGTGCCATCTAAGCCGACATTGACATCGTCAATAACGGCTTGCTCGTGGGTGTATTCGCTTACTACATTTTCGTTAAAAAAGCCAAAAGTGCGCTCATCGGGTGTAGCTGTTAGGCCGATTAAAAAGGCATCAAAATAATCTAAAACTTGTTGCCAAATATTATAAATTGAGCGGTGACATTCATCTATAACGATGAAATCAAAAAATTCAGGCGGGTATTTTATATTGTAGGCAACCTCTTTGCTTTTGCCTGTTAACTTCACCTCATTTAGTGAGGTTTCTTCGTCGTATTCATTAAGCTCTTCACCACGCAAAATGGAATACATGCGCTGAATAGTGCTTATACAAACATGAGTGTTATTCGGTATATTGGCGCTTCTAAGCCTGCTGACATTATAGTTTTCTGTGAAAATTTTCGTATCATCATTAGGCACATACTTCATAAACTCGGCTTCTGCTTGTTCGCCCAAGTTTTTTGTATCTACTAAAAACAATATTCTCTTAGCTTTATGGAATTTCAAAAGACGATAAACAGAGGTTATAGCAGTAAAAGTTTTGCCGGCACCTGTCGCCATTTGTATTAGCGCACGGGGCTTGTTGCCCGCAAAAGACTGCTCTAAATTAACAATTGCCTCTGTTTGGCATTTACGAAACCCTCTATCATCAAATGCAGGAATGTTTTTAAGCCTGTTTCTCAATGTATCTGTTTCATTCAACCACGCTTTAAGCGTTTCGGGTTTGTGAAAAGCAAATACTTCTCTTGAGCGGTACTTTTCGTCATTATAGTCACAAAAATGAGTGATAACATCTGTGGATTCGTATGCAAAGCGGATACTTGGCTGACCTTTAAAATATTTAAGGCCGCTTTCTGCATAGCGCTTAGACTGCTCTGCAACATCGGTTAGCTTCTCACCTTTGTCTGTTGCTTTAGCTTCAATTACACCAATAGGAATTTTATCTATAAACAGCAAATAATCAACAGGGCCGCTGTTTGTAGGGAACTCTCTTACAGCAACACCAACAGATGCAGACGGATTGAATAATTTCATATCTTGTACTACATATCCGCTTGCTATTAACTTTTTATCTATTTCTATTCTTGCTTTTGTTTCCGGAGTCATAGAGATTCTCCTTTATGTTTATTTCAAACTATTAGCTATAATAGTTAATTTTAATAAAATTAAAAAAATTATTTTAAGCTTTCCAAATACGAAACCAATTCGCTATCTACATTATTTTTCTTGCAATACTCAATTAAAACATGCCGCGCAATTCGGTTAGGCTTT
>CAYJPD010000025.1:18297-23442 GCA_964371975.1 uncultured Bacteroides sp. | reverse complement strand
AAATAGTTAAAGAGGGCATTGAAATGCTGCAAAATACGCAGCGCCCCGGGCTTTTAGCGCTTATTGAGAGCTGTGGGCTGAACGATAAAGTGCTTAAGGCCGAGAATATATCTTTTGGTATAGCGCCGCGCTTAAACGCTGCCGGAAGAATGGATAATGCAACACAGGCGCTTGAACTTCTTTTATGCGATGATATAGAAGAAGCGCAAGAGATGGTGAAAGCCCTTGAAGAGCAAAACACAGCGCGCCAAAAAGAAGAGCAAGAAATAGTAAAAGATGTGCTTGAAAAAATAAATGCCGATGAAAATTATAATAAAGAGCGTATTTTGGTGGTTTTTGCGCCAAACTATCATCAGGGTGTAATAGGAATTGTTGCATCAAGAGTGCTTGAAACATACGGTAAGCCCACAATAATAATTTCAGTGGACGAAAACGGTGAGGGCAAAGGGTCGGGGCGTAGCGCAGTTGGCGTTTCACTTTACAATGCAATAGCTTCATGTGAAGATTTGCTCATCCGTTTCGGTGGGCACGATTTGGCGGCAGGCCTAAGCATAGATAAAAACAATATCCCTGAGTTTAGAAAAAGAATAAACGAATGGGCAAAAAAAGAGTACCCAACATTAAATTATCCGCCAATTAAATTAGATGTAGAAGTTAAACTTGATGATTTAACAGAGGAAAACTTACAAGAGGTTGTAAAACTTGCGCCGTTTGGGCATGCAAACCCATCACCGCTGTTTTTAATAAAAAATGCAGTTGTTGAGGCGGTTTACCCTGTTAGCGATGGAAAGCACAGTCGCCTTCGCATAAATCAAAACAATTCAAGTTTTTATGCTGTTATATTTGGTAAAAGCCCAAGTGAACTTGCATATAAAACGGGCGCTAAAGTAGATTTGGCCGTTAATTTATCAATTTACGAGGGTAAAAACGGCAATATTATAAGTGGGCGAATAAAAGATATTAGGCCTTGCGGCATGAGCGAAAAGCACCTTGAGCATTTAGCTTTATTTGAAGCGCTTAATTCCGGTGTGCATTTAAGCGATGAAGATAAGCTTACATTGAACCCTGAAAGGCAAGATGTTATAGACGTTTACAAGCTAACAAAGCCGGGAATAAATGCACAGGATTTGAGGGTGGTTTTTGCAAAACTCGGCGAAGAGCGCACGGGGAAAATATTAACGGCACTTTATGCATTGCAAGAACTTGAACTTATAAAACAAATAGAGAACAGTGGCGAGCAAATATACATAGCAATAGAAAATGCCCCGAAAAGGGATTTGCAAACAGCGCCAATATTTGCAAAGCTAATTTAATTTATTAGGAGATAAAGTTTTTAATGCAAACATTCTTAGAGCTAAAGCAAGCAATTGAAAAAACAGGCAAAACTTACGACATGGATAAAATAAATAAAGCTTATACAATGGCCGAAGAAGCGCATGGTGACCAAATGCGCCTCTCCGGCGAAAGCTATATAAGCCACCCTTTATCAGTTGCCGCAATTGCGCTTGAACTTGGAATGGATACAGATACATTGGTAGCCTCACTTCTTCACGATGTAGTTGAAGATACAATTATTACAACAGCACAAGTGCAAAATACGTTTGGAAAAGATGTTGCACAAATAGTAGACGGCGTTACAAAGCTTGGTTTAATTAAGTTTTCTTCCGTTGAAGAGCGCCAAGCGGAAAACTTGCGCAAAATGCTTATGGCTATGAGTAAAGATGTGCGTGTTATGATAGTGAAGCTGTGTGATAGAGTTCACAATATGCGCACAGCAGAAGCTTGGGCAGAGCAAAAACGCAGGGATAAAGCGCTTGAAACAATGGAAGTGTATGCGCCAATTGCCCACAGGCTTGGCATGAGCAATTTAAAGGAAGAACTTGAAGATAACAGTTTAAGGTATTTAGACCCTATTGCATATAGCGAAATACAAGCCTCGCTTGAAAAAAATGGCGGTGCACAAACTTTTGTTTCTTCTGTTTCAGAGAAAATACAAGAACGTTTAAAAGAAAATAATATAAACGACAGCACTATTAGGCGCAGAATTAAAAGCATCTACGGAATTTACCGTAAAATGTATATACAAAACAGAGATTTTGCTGAAATTTACGACATATATGCAGTTAGAATTATTGTGAACAGCGTAGGTGAATGTTACCATGCGCTTGGTATAATACACGATATGTATCACCCCATACCAAATAGGTTTAAAGATTATATATCAACGCCAAAGCCCAATATGTATAAAAGCCTGCACACAACTGTTGTTGGCAACGAGGGCATAGCGTTTGAAGTGCAAATTCGCACATGGGAAATGGACCAAACAGCCGAGTATGGCGTTGCGGCACATTGGAAATATAAAGCGGGCATAAGCACAAAAGATAAATTAGACGATAGAATTGCATGGGTTCGCCAAATTTTAGAAGGGCAACTTGAAAACGAGGATGTTGGTGAAATTCTAAGCAGCTTAAAAAGCGAGCTTTTACCTGAAGAAGTTTTTGTTTTTACACCTAAAGGCGACGTTATAAATTTGCCTATGGGCGCAACTGTAATAGATTTTGCTTATGCTATTCACTCTGCTGTTGGTAACAGAATGGTTGGCGCAAAAGTAAACAGCCGCATTGTATCAATAGACCATAAAGTTGCCACGGGCGAAATTATAGAAGTTTTAACAGGCGCAAAAAACAAAGGCCCAAGCAGAGATTGGCTTAATATTGTATACACAAGCGAAGCGAAAAATAAAATAAGAAGCTGGTTTAAAAAAGAGCGTAAAGAGGAAAATATAATTGAAGGCAGAACTGCGCTTGAAAAAGAATTGCGCAGGAATTTAGTTAATATTCCCGATGATATATACGAAAATTTCATGAACGATATTGCAAAAAGCCAGCGCCTTAATTCAGCAAACGAGCTTTATGCATCTTTGGGGTATGGCGGTTTACAGCTCTCACGCGTTATGCTACGCATAAAAGAAGAGTATACACGCCTGCAAAAAGAGCAAACCCCTGTTGCTGTATCGGCAATACCTGTGCGCACTGCGCCTAAAAACATAAAGCGAGGCGAGGGCGTTATTGTAGAGGGCATAGGCAACTGCCTTGTTAAATTTGCTAAGTGCTGTGGGCCATTGCCCGGCGATGAAATTGTTGGCTTTGTAACGCGCGGTTTTGGCGTTTCTGTGCACAAACGCGAGTGTGCTAATGTTAAACTGGGGCTTTCGGGCGAAGATAAAGCGCGCTGGTTAGACGCTCATTGGGCGGAAAATGTACAAGAGAGCTTTAAATCAGAGCTTGAGATATCAGCGATAGACCGAAACGGCCTAACAGCCGACGTTGCTTTTGCTGTAGCAGATATGCGCATACCTTGCTATGCAATTTCCGCAAGGCAAATATCGGGTGGCAGGGCTAAAATGTCGCTAACGGTAGGAATAAACAGTATAGACCATTTAAACACGGTTATAGCAAGGCTTATGAAAATAAAAAGCATAACTAATATTACAAGGGTTTAATATTTTTATAAAGGGGTGGGGTTTTGCGAGCTGTTGTTCAAAGAGTGAGCAGTGCAAGCGTTGTAATTGATGGCAAAGAAAAGCGCTCTATAGGAAAAGGGCTTGCTATATTTGTTGGCGTTAAAGAGGGCGACGATGAAAAAACTTGCGCAAAACTTGCCGATAAATGTGCTAATTTGCGCATATTTAACGACGAAGACGGTAAAATGAATTTGAGCGCTACCTCCTTAAATTACGAAGCGCTTATAATTTCAAATTTCACTTTATATGCAAGCACAAAAAAGGGTAAACGCCCCGATTTTTTAGCAGCGGCAAAGCCACCTTTGGCAGTTGATTTATATAATTACTTCGTAAATGAAGTTGAAAAAACGCCTTTAAAAAATGTAGTAACAGGTGAATTTGGAGCGCATATGGATGTTGAACTTGTGAACGACGGCCCTATTACTATAATTTTAGACACAGACGAATGGAATAAATAAAGAAGTAGGAGCAATTTATGGATTATTTTCACATTGAATCAAAACCGCCACTACGAACAAATACTTTCTTACTTATAACAAAAAACAAAAAAGCTGTGGTTATAGACCCGGACGCGAGTGTGAGTGAGTACGAGCGTTTTTTAAACGCAAAAAAAGCACAATTAACGCATATACTGTTAACTCACGGCCACCACGACCATGTGGCAAGCGCTAAAGAGCTTAGCGGAAAATATGGCGCAACTATATATTTAGGCGAGGGAGATTGCACGGGCAATAGGCTTTTTCCCCTTAAAAGTAGCGATGTTACGTTTTACACTGGCGATGAAGATATGGTTATTGACGAAGACTGTGTGCTGAAAATTATAGCAACTCCCGGCCATTCAAAGGGCTGTGTTTGCATATTGCACGAAAAAGAAAATTTGCTTTTTTCAGGCGATACGCTTTTTGCAAACGATATAGGTAGGTGCGATTTAGAGGGCAGTAGCTATAAAGAAATGCTCAAAAGCCTTAAAAAACTTAGTGGCATAGTTAAAGATAATGTAAAAGTTATGCCGGGCCACGGTGAATTTTCTAATTTCGGCTATGAAAAACAAACAAACGAGTATTTTAGTAAATGATGCAATTGTTTATTAAAGGCTTAGGCTCTGTTTACGAGTTAGAGCATATAGTGCGCATTTTTTTTTCAAGAGCTGTTTTAGCAAAAAAATATCCGTATGCCAGGGCTAATAAAACTTGTGTTGTTATAAGAAAAACAAAAAAGAAGCTGTTTTGTGCAATTAGAAAAAATAATATGTTAACGTGTGAAAAAATTGCTGCTGCTGATGCTAAGTATAAGTTTGAACATGTATATGATGATGAGCAAAAGCAGCAGGAATATGCGCTATCGTGTTTAGTGTACAACATGCTGTGCGAAGCGGAGAATAAAAGCATGCCTTGGGGCATGTTAACGGGTGTGCGCCCTGTAAGCACAATTCATAAAATGAGAAATGCGAAAAAAACCGAAGAGCAAATAAAACATAGATTTTGCAAAACTTATTTCGTAAACGAGAATAAATTTGAGGCTGCACAAAAAATTGCAAATATACAAAAGCCGATTATAGAAAAAAGCACAAAAATTAATTTGCCATACAGCCTTTATATTTCCATTCCGTTTTGCCCGTCGCG
>CAYJPD010000025.1:0-18197 GCA_964371975.1 uncultured Bacteroides sp. | reverse complement strand
CAAAAATTAATTTGCCATACAGCCTTTATATTTCCATTCCGTTTTGCCCGTCGCGCTGTTATTACTGCAGCTTTGTTTCACGCACATGTGGGCATGCGCAAAGCACTATAGATGAGTATATTAAAAAGCTGTGCATAGAAATAAAGCACACAGCAGATTTGGCAAAAAAGCAAAATTTGCAAATATGCACAATTTATATAGGCGGTGGCACACCCACTGCGCTTACCGAAGTGCAACTTGAAACTTTACTTAAAACTGTGAACGAAAATTATAATTTAAACGAAGTTCAAGAATTTACAGTGGAAGCAGGCAGACCCGATTGCACAAATTTTGCAAAGCTTGAACTGCTAAAAAAATACGGTGCAACGAGAATTTCTATAAATCCTCAAAGTATGTCTAACGATGTGCTACAGGCAATTGGAAGAAAGCACAGTGCTCTTGATATAATAACTTGCTTTGAAAATGCAAGAAAAATAGGGCATGAAAATATTAATATGGATTTAATAGCAGGCCTTGATAAAGATACAGCGCAGAGCTTTGAAAGCAGTTTAAAGCAAGTGCTGGCGCTAAGCCCCGAGAATATTACTGTGCACACTTTAACTGAAAAAAGGGCGAGCAATATTGTTATAGAAAGCCAAACAAGGCAGTATGGCGATGTTGTAAAAATGCTTGAAATAGCAGAAAAAATGCTTAAAGAGCATAATTATTTACCCTATTATTTATACAGGCAAAAGGCAACGCTTGGGAATTTAGAAAATATAGGCTATACAAAAAAAGGCTTTGAGGGCTTATATAATATATTTATCATGGAGGAAGTTCACAGCATATTGGCGGTTGGTGCGGGTGCGTCAACAAAATTGGTTAACAAAAGCACAGGCGAAATAAAAAGAGTTTTTAATTATAAATACCATACAGAATATTTGCAAAATTTCGAAGAGGTTCTTAACAGAAAACAGAAAGTGAGCGAATTTTATGGCTAATAATTTAATTTGGATACCAAAGCGTTTAGTAGAACTGGGGCTTATTAATGTAGCTGCAACCCATGCTCCTAAATTTGTGCGCTATAGCGAGCAAGTTTACGATGCAAGAATTGCAAATGCGGCAAAGCTTGTTTTACAAAGCAATGCCCAAGTTGTGATGCTAACAGGGCCGTCAGCGTCCGGTAAAACAACAACGTCACATAAAATTGCGCAGGCGCTTAACCGCACAGGGTGCAATTGCTCTGTTGTGTCACTTGATAATTTTTATAAAAATATAGAAGAGTACCCGCTGCTTGAAGACGGCAAGCCGGATTACGAGAGCGTAGATGCGCTTGATGTTGATAATATCAACACAGCGCTATTTGAACTCGTAACTAAAAAGCAAACATATATACCTGAATTTGATTTTCACAGTGAAAAAAGGGGCGAGAAAAAAACACTTCTTAATATAGGCGACGGAATTGTTATTGTTGAGGGCATACATGCGTTAAACCCGCGCTTAACAAATACATTGCCCGTTAACAGCACTTTCAAAATTTATGCAGGCTTAAGAGAGGAATACTCTTTAGACGGGCAAAGAATATTGCCAACAAGAGATGTGAGGCTTGCAAGGCGAATGGTGAGAGATAATCAATTTAGGGGGCATAGCATTGAAAAAACCATTAGCCTTTGGGCAAATGTTTGTGCAGGTGAGGATAAGAATATTAAAGCGTTTAAAAGTGAGGCAGATTTGCTTTTAGATACAAGTTTCTCATACGAGGTTTGTTGCCTTGCACCACATATGTTAAACCTGCAAAAGAAAATGAATGCAGACAATATGTATAAAAATGTGATGAATAATTTATGTGCAAGGCTTGCACTTTGTGCAAATATCAGCGATAGTGAAATACCTAAAGAGTCTATGCTGAGAGAATTTTTGGGATAATTTACAATAAATGTAAGTAAATTAACCAAAAATTTTACCTATTTTTTATAAATTGTTGAAAAATAAATTTAATTGGCGTTTTTCTATTGCAAATGCACGGTATTTCTAGTAAAATATAATACATGCTTGTACATATGAATGCCAATTTGCGAAAGGGCGGTTTGTATGGAGCAAAAAGAAATATACAATATGCAAGATTTAATGCATATTGTAGAAATGTTAAGGCACCCCGTTGACGGTTGTCCATGGGATAAAGAGCAAACGCACGAGTCAATGCGGCAAAACTTTATAGAGGAAACTTATGAAGTAGCAGACGCAATTGATTTGAAAGATAATAACCTTTTGTGCGAGGAGCTGGGCGATGTTCTTTTGCAAATTGCAATGCACACGCAAATGGAACAAGAGACGGGTAATTTCACAATAGATGATGTTACAACAGGCATTTGCAAAAAGCTTATTAAGCGCCACCCACATATTTTTGGCACAGTAAAGGCGAAAGATTCAAACGCAGTGCTTGAGAATTGGGAAGCAATAAAGCGCAAAGAAAAAAAGCGCAATAATGCAAATGAGAATTTAACAAGCGTGCCAAGGGCGCTTCCACAGCTTATTAGAAGCGTAAAGCTGCAAAAAAGGGCAGGCGATTACGGTTTTAGCTATGAAGATGTTAGCGCTGCCGTAAAAGATTTAGAAAGCGAAGTGCAAGAGCTAAAAAAGGCACTAAGCGAAAAAAATTCAGCACATATTAAGCATGAACTTGCAGATGTTATATTTGCAGCGTGTAATGTTGCAAATATAGAGAAAATTGACGCTGAGCAATCTCTGTTTGAATGTAACGAGCGCTTTATAGCGAGGGTTACAACAATTGAAAAACTTGCAAAAGAACAAGGAAAAGCTTTAGCAGATTTAAATTTGCAAGAATTGGACATACTATGGAAAAAAGCAAAGGTTTTAACAAAGCTGTAATAGGTTTTGATAAATAATATTAACCGGGAGGTAATTATAATGACTAAGGTAGAATTAATCGCAAAGGTAGCAGCAGACGCACAAATTACAAAAAAAGACGCAGAAAAAGCAGTTAGCGCAATGCTTGAGGGTATAACAAATGCACTTAAAGCAGGCGACAAGGTTTCTCTTGTAGGCTTTGGCACTTTTGAAACACGTAAGCGTGAAGCAAGAACAGGCCGCAATCCTCAAACAAAACAAGAAATCCAAATTCCTGCTTGCACAGTTCCTGCATTTAAAGCCGGTAAAGGTTTAAAAGATGCAGTTGCAAAGTAATTTGCAATGAAATGATGCGAATGCGTTTTTACTTTAAACATAAAAACGCTAAACGGCCGCCATCAAACCGGTGTTTACACTGTGTTTTGTGGCGGTTTAGCATTTATATACATATTATAGCGTTAAAGCCATTCAAATAAGGAGTTTTATATGAGAATAGATAAATTTTTGAAAGTGAGCCGTTTAATAAAGCGTCGCACGCTTGCAAACGAAGCGGCAGACGCAGGGCGCATAACAGTTAACGGAAAAGTTGTTAAAGCAGGCTATACCGTTAAAGAGAATGATGTAATTGAAATTGCATTTGCACAGCGCCCTGTAAAAGTGAAAGTGATATCATTAAATATGCCAAATGCAAAAGACGTTGCAAGGGAAATGTATACAATAATAGAAGAATAAAAAGCATATAGCCTTGCATATAAATAAGAAAAGAGCAAAAGCGGGGTGTGTTTATGCAACAACAAGCAGGGCAAAATGCGTCACATAATTTGATACTTGAGAATAGAAACAAGCTCACTGTAACGGGTGCTGTTTCAGTTTGTGCCTACGATTCAAGCGGCGCTGAAATAAACACCAATATGGGCATATTAAATGTTGGTGGCAAAGGAATAAATGTAAGCGAGCTTTCTACGCAAAGCGGCGAAATTAAAATTACGGGCGAAATACAGTTTATTGAATACAGCGACATAAAAGAAAAATTAGGTTTTTTTAAAAAGCTGGTGAAATAATGGTTGCGTTAATACCCGTGGGCGGCGCACTTAGAGATATAATTACAGCATTAGGGCAAGGGTTTATGCTTTGCTTATATTATAGGGTTTTGCGCCTTTTTTTGGGCGATGAAAAATTGGGTGTGCTTTTTTGCGATATTATATTGCTGCTTAGTGCAGGGCTTTATTATCGCGCGGCTGCGGCAGGCGCGTTTGAGGGTGGTACAATGCGCTGGTATACGGTTTTAAGTGCATTAATAGCATATTTTATCAGCTACAAAGTTACAAATAGATTTTTTAGCGTGTATATGCAAAATGTAAAAACTGCTTTGCTAAAACCTGTTAATTTACTTAATTGCTATATTTTTGCTCCGTTTTTAAAGGAAATTAAAGTAAAAATTCATTATTTAGCACAAAAAACCACAATAAAATTTAATAGAAAAGTAAAAAAACGTAAAAACAACTTGCAAAATAAAGACAGAGTATTGTATAATATATAATGATAAGTTGTGCAGCAAGTAAATTTTAGGAGGGCTAAATAATGAAACAGAACAAAAAGCAAAAAACCAGTTTTGCTTTAATTATGTTTTTTGCCTTTTCTTTAGTTGTTAGTGCTTATTTCATAAGTGTAATTATTAATACTCAATTGGATATAAGCGCAAAAGAAAAAGAGCTTTTGAATATGCAAACTCAGGTTTTAGCACAAGAAGTTGAAAATGAGGAGCTGCAAAGGGCACTTGAAAATGATAGTGAAGAAGCATATATTGAAAGAGTAGCAAGAGAAAAATTAGGTTATTTTTTGCCTGATGAACGTGTTTATGTAGATATGTCTGGCAATTAATTTATAAACAATTATGAAAAAGCGAAAGGGGCCATTTTTTTTCTATGGCAGTAGATGTGGGACAAATTATAGAGGGCAAAGTTACCGGTATTAAAAAATTCGGTGCGTTTATAACATTGCCCGAAGGTGAAACCGGTATGGTGCATATATCTGAAGTTTCATCCGGTTATGTTGAAAATTTAACAGATATTTTGGTTGAAGGGCAAAATGTAAAAGTGAAAGTGCTAAACGTTGAAAACGGTAAAATTGCACTAAGCATTAAACGCGCACAGGCGCCCTCGGCACAAAAGCGGCCCCAGCAAAGGGCAGATACAGGCAAAGTTTGGCAACCTAAAGCGCAAAGTGCGCCACAGTCTGAAATGTCATTTGAAGAGAAAATGAGCCAGTTTAAAAGTAGAAGCGAAGAAAAAATCTCCGATTTACGCAAAGTTACAGAGGCAAGGCGCGGCGGAGGATATTCTCGCAGAGGGCATTAGTAAATATATAGAACATAAAACCGCCAACTCAAAGCTTTGAGTTGGCGGTTTTTAGTGCATTATATAGTAATAAAATTACAATATCACGTTGTTATTAAACTGCACGGGTTACTTTGCCCGAACGCAAACAACGGGTGCAGGCGTGGATATGACGGTTTGAACCGTTCACCACAGCTTTCACTCTTTTAACATTAGGTTTCCATGTACGGTTTGAACGCCTGTGCGAGTGAGAAACTTTAATGCCGAAAGAAACACCTTTGCCGCAGCAATCACATTTTGCCATTTTCTGCACCTCCTCTTATTTTTTCTTGCTCAAATATCATAACAAATTTCAGAGAAAAAAGCAAGTATTTTTTATAAAAAAATATGTTTATTATAAATTAATTGCAATTATAGTGAAAAAGGTGTAAAATAAAAGTGTATTGCTTAGTTATAAAAAAGCAATTTTATAGCACAAATTATTTTAAATAAATTATAAATTTCAATTAATTTTTAAGGAGAAAATATTTTATGATAGCGAGCATGACCGGCTACGGAAAAGCAGAGCAAATTATAAGCGAACGCAATATTACAGTAGAAATTAAAAGTGTAAATTCAAGGTATTTTGAGTTTTCGGCAAGAATGCCAAGAACTTATGTATTTTTGGAAGATAAAATAAAAAAGCTAATTAACGAAAGCGTTAAAAGGGGCAAAGTTGAATTAAATTTAAGCGTACAAAGCTTGAACAGCCAAGATGTGCAAGTTAGCGTTAATAAAGAGCTTGCGAAAAGCTATTTTAAAGCAGTTAAGGAAATATCGGTACTGATAGGAAGAGAAAACACGCTTACTCCCGATGCACTTGCACGCTTTAACGATGTTTTAATCCACGAAAAAGCTCAGCAAGACGAAGATAGTTTGTGGCAAGATATTAAG
This sequence comes from uncultured Bacteroides sp., assembly GCA_964371975.1. Lineage (GTDB taxonomy): Bacteria > Bacillota > Clostridia > Oscillospirales > Ruminococcaceae > Ruthenibacterium. The sequence continues at coordinate 12,081 of CAYJPD010000025.1, read as the reverse complement.
TGCGTTATAAATAAAGCGCTTGAAAATTTTTGTGCTATGAGAAACCAAGAGGCGCAAAATTTAAAGCAAGATATTTTAATGCGTGTAAATATGCTTGAAGCTTATACAAAAACAGTTGAAGAATTAAGTGAAGAGCGAGTTGAAAAATATAAAGACAAACTATATACAAGGCTTAGCGAAATTTTACAAAGCACAAATATAGATGAGGCAAGAATTTTAACAGAGGCTGCAATATTTGCGGATAAAACAGCAGTTGACGAAGAAACAACAAGATTAAAAAGCCATTATGAACAGTATAGAGAAATTTTGAATGAAGATGGTGCAATTGGTAGAAAACTTGATTTTTTAACGCAAGAGCTAAACCGCGAAACAAACACCATTGGAAGCAAGTGCAACGAAATATCAATAACAAGAACTGTGGTGGAAATGAAATCTGAAATAGAAAAAATACGCGAGCAAGTACAAAATATAGAATAGAGTAAGAGGTTTTATTATGAAACTTATAAATATAGGCTTTGGCAATATGGTGAATGCAAATAGGCTAATAGCTATTGTAAGCCCGGAAAGTGCGCCTATAAAGCGCATAGTTCAAGAGGCAAAAGAGGCGAAAATGCTAATTGATGCAACTTATGGACGCAGAACAAGGGCGGTTATTATAACAGATTCAGATCATGTTATTTTAAGTGCGGTTCAACCGGAAACAGTGGCAAACAGGCTTGCCGATAGTGAAGAAAATGATATGGAGGAAATGGAAGATGAATAACGAGCGGTATTTGCTTGTTGTGTCCGGCCCTTCAGGCGCAGGTAAAGATACGGTAGTTCGTGCAATGATGAATAAGCACCCTGAAATAGAAATATCAGTTTCGGCAACAACAAGAAAAAAGCGTGATGGAGAAGTTCACGCGAAAGATTATTACTTTTTAATGCATTCAGAATTTGAGAAAAAAGTTGAAGAGGGCCTTTTTCTTGAGCATGCTCAATATGCCGGAAATTATTACGGCACACTTAAAAGTGAAGTTGATAAACGCATAAATAATAGAATTACAACAGTGCTGGTTATTGAAGTAAAAGGTGCGGCAAATATAAAAAAGCTATATCCTGAGTGCACAACGGTTTTTATTGTGCCACCCAGCAAAGAGGAGCTTGAAAACCGTTTGCGGGCACGTGCAACGGAAACAGATAGCGCTATACAAAAGCGAATGATAATTGCCAATGAAGAAATGGCACTTGCAAATACATATAACTTTACTGTGATAAACGACGATGTTGAGAAATGTGCGCATGAAATTTATGCTATAGTGGAGATGCGGCAAAAGGGGGATAAATAGTGCATAAAGTGCAAATTGCCGTTAGCAATGCCACATATCATTTTGATAAACTTTACACTTACACAGTGCCTTTAAACTTACAAAGTAGTGTTCGAATTGGCAGTATAGCACTTGTGCCTTTTGGCAGAAACAGCAGCAAAGCAAGGCTTGGCGTTGTATTAAAAGATGCTTCGGATGAGCAAGATGATATTAAACTTAAAGCGGTTTTTGATATTGCACCTGAAAGTGCAAATTTAACAAAAGAGCTATTAAGTATTGTGCACTATTTAAAAGAGAATACATTTTGCACATATTATGATGCGGTTAGGGCAATAATTCCTTATGGCGCACAGTATAGGCCTGCTTTTGGTGAAAAACCTTATCTTAAAAAGCAAATAACGCGCCATACAGAACTTTTTTATAAGAGGGCGCAAAAAGCAGAGAAGTTAACGGCAAAACAGCAAATGGCGTGGGACACGCTTCAAGATAAAAGTATGAGCGCACAAAATTTAGAAGAATTAGGCGTTACAAAAAATATTTTAAAACGCATGTGCGAAAACGGAATATTAACAGCCGAGCAAAAAAATATAGAGATAGAGCTTTATACACAGGGCATGGATAAGCAAAGCCCACAAGATATAATATTATCACCGGCGCAAAGCGAAGCTTACAATAAGCTTGAACAAATGCGCGAAAAAAATTTGCCGTGCGTTGCGCTTTTGCACGGCGTAACATCAAGCGGCAAAACGCTTGTGTTTTTAAAGCTTATTGAAAACACATTAAAGCAAAATAAAACCGCGCTTGTTTTGGTGCCTGAAATATCGTTAACACCGCAGATGGTGCACCGTTTAAAAGCAAATTTTGGCGAAAAAGTTGCAGTTTTGCACTCTGCACTTAATAATACAGAGCGCCTTTTGCAGTTCGAGCGCATACAAAATTCAAATGCAGATATTGTTGTGGGAACACGCAGTGCAATTTTCTCGCCGCTTAAAAATATAGGGCTTATAATAATAGACGAAGAGCAAGAGCACACTTACCACTCTGAAAGCTCACCGAGATACTGCGCAAAAGAAATAGCAAAATTAAGAGCTGCACAGCATAATGCGCTGTTGGTTTTAGCAAGTGCCACACCAAGTGTGTCAAGCTATTTTGCTGCTCAAAGCGGCAAATACGAGCTTGTGCAAATTAAAGAGCGCTATGGCGGTGTGCCTTTGCCGCAAGTTAATTTTATAGATATGCGGCAAGAAATTTTAAGTGGAAATACAGGCGCAATAAGCATACAATTGCAAAACGAGCTTTTAGAAGTTTTACAAAATAAACAGCAAGCAATACTGCTTTTAAACAGGCGAGGTTATCAAACTGTTGGCATGTGCACAGATTGTTCGCAAGTTTTAAAATGTGATGTGTGCAGTGTACCGATGGTGCACCATAAAGCTGATAATAAGCTTATGTGCCATTATTGCGCAAAAACTATAACGCCTGTAACACAAACTTGCCCGCAATGCTCAGGGCGCATAAAATACACCGGCTTTGGAACACAGCGCATAGAAGAAGAACTTTTTGAAAAATTGCCGGGTGCGCGCATTTTGCGAATGGATGCAGACTCTACGCGTAAAAAAAACTCACACGAAAAAATGTTAAAGCAATTTGCACAAGGCAAGTTTGATATATTAATAGGCACTCAAATGGTAGCAAAAGGCTTAGATTTTGAAAAAGTTAGCCTTGTGGGAGTCATCGGAATAGACCAATTGCTTTTTGCCCAAGGGTATAAGGCGTTTGAAAACGTTTTTTCTCTGATAACACAAGTTGTTGGGCGAAGTGGGCGCGCAAAAAAACAAGGCAGGGCTTTAATTCAAACGGTTGACCCCGAGCACCCTGTGTTAAATTTAGCAGCTCAGCAAAATTATGTTTCATTTTACGAGCAAGAAATTAGCTTTAGAAAATTGAATTTATATCCCCCTTATTGCACACTTTGCTCATTGGGTTTTGTTGGTGAACAAGAGCATGTTGTGAGAAAAGCTGCTATGTTTTTTTCAAAAAGCGTTGAAAAACACACAAAGCAAATAGGCGAAATACCAATAAGGGTTTTAGGGCCGGCGCCAATGCACATTAATGTTATCAACGGCAAATATCGCTACCAATTAACATTAAAATGTCGCAACGATAAGCAGTTTCGCTATATGCTATCACTTGCGCTGTTAGATTATCAAAAGGAAGAACTACAACAAAAAACTGCTATATTTGTAGATTTTCACTCAGATGCAGATTTATAAATGACTAACTCAATAATAAAAAAGGAGATTAATTATGGCAATTCGCACAATTGTACAAGACGGCGATGATATACTAAAAAAAACTTGCAGGCCTGTAACGGTTTTTGACGAGCGCTTGCAAACACTTATAGACGATATGATTGAAACATTAAAACATGCGCAGGGCTATGGCCTTGCGGCATCACAAGTAGGGGTTTTGCGTAGGGTTTTTATTAGCATAGACGAGCGCGATATGCCCGAGCTTTTAGAGGACGAAGAATTGCCGGAGGATTACGAGCATAAATATTTAGTGTTTGTGAACCCTGAAATAATAAAAGAAGAAGGCGCAGAACTAAAGTATGAGGGCTGCCTTTCATTCCCCGGCAGAACAGCTGCGGTAGAACGCCCCGAAAAAGTAGTTGCAAAAGCACAAGACAGAGATGGCAACGAGTTTGAAGTAGAGGCCGAGGGTATGCTTGCGCGCTGTATTTGCCATGAAACAAACCATTTAGACGGTGTAACCATAATAGATTTAGCCGACCACTTCTATGAAGATTTGGAAGACGAAGATGACGAGGAATAATACATGAAAATATTATTCATGGGAACGCCTGATATAGCGGCGCATTGTTTAGAAAGCTTAATAAACACAAACGAGCATGAAATTTGCGGCGTTTTCACAAGGGAAGATAAGCCTGTAGGGCGCAAAAAAATAATGACAGCGCCGCCTGTAAAATTAGTTGCACAACAGCACAATATAGAGGTGTTTCAGCCTAAAACATTGCGCAATGAGCAAGCGTTTGACATTGTTGAAAAGTTAAAAGCCGATATCATTGTTGTTGTGGCTTATGGGCGCATTTTACCTGCTGATATATTAAATTTACCTAAATACGGTGCAATAAATTTGCATGTATCAAATTTGCCAAAATACAGAGGCGCAGCCCCTGTGCAGTGGGCTGTAATAAATGGTGAAAAACAAACAGGCGTTACAATTATGCAGCTTGACGAAGGCCTGGACACAGGCGATATCATTAGCGTTTTACCTGTTGAAATAGGCGAAAATGAAACAGCAGGGCAGTTAATGCAAAAAGTAACCGATGTTGGTGCAAACTTGCTTTGTGAAACTTTGCAAAATATAAAAACAGGAAATGCAAAAACAATTAAGCAAAATGATGCGCTTGCCACACATGCTCCGCCTTTAACAAAGGAAATTGCGTGTTTTACTTTTGAAAACAGCGCTGAAATTTTGCATAATCTAATTAGAGGAACAAACCCCTGGCCTATGGCGTATTTTATGCAAAATGGTAAAAAAGTGAAAGTGAGCGAAAGTGAAGTTTTTGCTTTAGATGAAAATGCGAAGCATGAAACAGGCGAAGTTTTAAAACTTAAGCCATTGACAATAGTTTGCAAAAGCGGCGCACTAATTTTACACCGCTTAATACCGGAGGGCGCTAAAGAAATGCAGGGCACAGCTTTTGCGGCCGGTAAACGCCTCAAAATAGGCGATAATATTATTAGCTGCCAATGATATGGCAAAATAAGGAGAATAAATGTCTAATGTTAGGCGTGCGGTGGTTAACGCACTTATAAAGCAAGAGGATAACGCTTATTCAAATTTAGTGCTAAATGCTGCGCTAACCACTTTTAACGGAACACAAAAAGAGCGCGCACAAATTAGCGCATTGTTTTACGGTGTGATTGAAAGGCAAATCACATTAGACTTTTTGTTAGCGCAGTGCTTAAGTAGGCCGCTTAACAAATTAGATAAAAGTGTAAGGGCAATTTTGCGAAGCGGGCTTTATCAAATGCTGTATATGCAAAGCGTTCCAAGTGCATTAGCGGTGAATGAAAGCGTTATTTTAACGCGTAAAATGGGCAAAAGCAGTGCGGCAGGAATGGTTAATGCCGTTTTGAGAAAAGCGGGCAATATGCCTTTAAATTTTGATGAAAATTATAAATTTGATAGCGAAATTCAAAAGTTGAGTGTTCAATATAGTGTTTCAATGCCTATTGTGCAAATTTTAAAAGACAGTTTGGGCACTAACACACAAAAAGTGCTTGAAAATAGTTTTGTAAAGCCTAAACTTTGCATTAGAGTTAATACTTTAGTTAACACTGTGCAACAGCTTAAGGAAAATTTCGAAGCTAAAAATATAAATGTAACGGATGGCGAGCTTGAAAATAGCCTGTATGTGGATTACAAAGGCGATATAACAAAAAACAAGTTATTTGAAAAAGGCGCGTTTCATATTCAAAGTGAAGCTTCGCAATTTGCGTGTTATGCTCTTAGCGCAAAGCCGGGCGAAAAGGTGCTGGATTTATGCGCTGCCCCCGGCGGAAAAAGCGTAACATTGGCGCAGTATATGCAAAATGATGGCGAGCTTTACAGCTGCGATTATGCTAAAAACAGGCTAAGCTTAATTGATGCTGCTTTTTCGCGCACGGGTGTAAAATGTGCAAGTGTTTTAAACGCAGATGCAAGCGTTTATATGAAAGAACTTGAAAATGCAGATAAAGTGCTTTGCGATGTTCCGTGCTCAGGCCTTGGAATAATGGCGAAAAAGCCGGATATTCGCTATAAAGATTTAAGCGATATAAACGAGCTTATACAAATTCAAAGTGCCATTTTGCAAAATGCAGCAAAATATGTAAAAAAAGGCGGAAAACTTGTTTATTCAACTTGTACGATTAATAAAAGTGAAAACGAAGACGTTGTTGAAAATTTTTTAAATAACAATAAAGAGTTCAAAGCTTGCAAAATAGGAAGTGTTTTAAAGAGTGCAACAATCTATAATGAATTTGCTACTTTTTTGCCACTAAACGATAAAACAGACGGCTTTTTTGTAGCGCTTTTGCAGAAAGTTTAAGCAAATAAACACAAAATGGCGAAATAGTGAAAATATATAGTGTAAAGCGCCACCTATCATTGAAAATTTTGCGAAATCGAATGTGAATTATAGGTGAAAAATATAGCAATAACAGAAAGAATATGGTATAATGTATAAGTTAGATATTTCTTCAATGCCCTTAAAAGAGCTTGAAGATTGGAGCGCAAAACAAAATCTGCCGTCTTTTCGTGCAAAACAAATTTACGATTGGCTTCATAAAAAACAAGTAACATCTTTTTCGCAAATAACTAACTTGCCAAAAAATATTTTGGCAATGCTTAATGAAACATGTTTTGTGTTTATGCCCCAAATAAAGCAAAAGCAAATATCTTTAGATGGCACTATAAAATATTTGCTGGAATTGCAAGATGGAAACTGTATAGAAACAGTGCTAATGCGCTATAATCACGGTAATAGCATTTGTGTTTCAAGCCAAGTAGGTTGCAGAATGGGTTGCAAGTTTTGTGCATCTACGCAAGGCGGGCTTGTGCGCAGTTTAAGTGCAAGTGAAATAGCTGCGCAAATATACGTGGTTAAAGCCGATATAAATGAGAGAATTTCAAACATAGTGTTAATGGGCATTGGCGAGCCTCTTGATAATTTTGACAATGTGGTTGATTTTTTAAATATAATAACTTCAAAAGAGGGCGAGTGCATTGGCGCAAGAAATATTAGCATCTCAACTTGTGGCATTGTGCCTGAAATAGATAGGCTTGCAAAACTACGCTATCAAATAACGCTTTCGGTTTCTTTGCACGCGCCATTCGATGATATGCGCTCTGCAATGATGCCAATAAATAATAAGTATAATATTTTTGAACTTATGAATGCTTGTAAAAGATATCAAAAGCAAACAGGAAGGCGCATTAGCTTTGAATATTCAATGGTAAAAAGTGTAAACGATTCCCAGGCTGCGGCAAAGCAACTTGCGAAATTACTAAAAGGCATGTCGGCACATGTGAATTTAATACCTATAAATCCTGTAGATGGCTCACCCTATGGTGCATCTGATGATAGGAACATAAATAGGTTTAAAAATTTGCTGTTAAATTTAGGCGTAAATGCCACATTAAGGCGCCGCCTTGGAACAGATATAGATGCTGCTTGTGGCCAGCTTAGGCGAGCTGACATTAAGTTAAATGAGCAAACAAATTAAAACAGCAAGTATATAAAGCAATTAATAAAGGAGGGATTCGGCATGAGAATTGTTGCAAAAACAGATATTGGAAATATGCGCAGTGAAAATCAAGATAATTACCGTGCCGGAGAACACAAAAACGGCTTGCTTTGGGCACTTGTTTGCGATGGAATGGGCGGCGCGCAAGGTGGCAGGCTGGCAAGCGCATTAACTTGTGAATATATGGAGCGTGCCTTCATAGAAAACTTGAATAATTTGAATAGCGATAGCGATATTAAGAAGTTTTTGTTTGATGTATCGAGCGATGCAAATAAAATAATATACTCACATGCACAAAAAGATGAAAATTTAAAAGGCATGGGCACAACATTAGTTTGTGTAATAGTTAAAGATAATTTTGTGCGATGTGTTCATGCTGGCGATTCAAGAGCCTATATTTATTCAAAGGCAACATTAACCCAAATAACAAAAGACCATTCAATGGTACAAGAATTAGTGGAACAAAATCGCATATCTCAAGCGGAAGCCTATTTTCACCCTAATAAAAATTTAATTACAAGGGCTTTGGGCGTTAACAATTATGTAGATTTGGAATATAGCGAGCACATGCTTGAAAATGATGATGTGCTATTGCTTTGCACCGATGGGCTTACTAATAGTGTGAAAGATGAATTAATAACAAAAATAATAGCAAAAACGCCATTTGAACAAATGGCAGATGCCCTTGTTGAAAGCGCTCTTGAGCGGGAGGGTTTCGATAATATTACAGTGTTGCTGTGTGCGGCACAGCATATTGAGCCGGAGGGTAACTTATGAGCGATTATGTAGGTAAAATATTGCACGGTAGATATAAATTGCTGTCTGTTCAGGGAACAGGCGGAATGTCTGTTGTATATAAAGCGTTGGATATGCAAGAAAATCGAACCGTAGCAATAAAAATTCTGCGTGAAGAGTGCATGGAAAATACAGAGCTTGTACGCAGATTTAAAAATGAATCTAAAGCAATTTCTGTTTTAGATCACCCCAATATAGTGAAAGTTTACGATGTTAGCGTTCAAGAAAACTTACAATATATTGTAATGGAGCATATTGAGGGTATAACTTTAAAAGATTATATGAAGTACCGCGAGTTTAAGTTGCCGCCAAAGGAAACATTGCATTTTATAACGCAAACTTTACTTGCTCTGCAACATGCCCATGCAAAAGGAATAGTTCACAGAGACGTAAAACCGCACAATATAATGCTACTTCCAAACGGTAAAATAAAGGTTATGGATTTTGGCATTGCGCGCTTTGCGAGAAGTGAAAACCAAACATTAACAGATAAAGCCATTGGAAGCGTTCACTACATCAGCCCCGAGCAGGCAAAAGGCGATGTAACAGATTTAAAGGCAGATATATATTCGGTTGGCGTAATGATGTATGAAATGCTTGCCGGGCGTTTGCCGTTTGACGGTGAAACCCCTGTTGGCGTTGCTATAAAGCAAATTTCAGATATTGCAGTTCCGCTAAAAAAAGTAAAACCCGAATTGCCGCAAGGCTTAGAGGATATTACTACAAGAGCTATGGCTAAAAATGCGCGTGAACGTTACCAAACTGCAGGGCAAATGCTCTCAGACATTGAGGCGTTTAAGCGCAACCCTGAAATTGTATTTGATTATAAGTATATGAACCCGGTTTTAGATGTTATACAAGAAGAAAAGGTGGTGGCACCTACGGCACAAAAAAGGCAAAACCAGCAAAAAATTGTTGGCACGGGCAGCTCAAGGCCTAAAAGGCCGGCAGCAAAAACAAGAAGATCAAACAATAAAAAGAGTTTTAGCATTAGGAAATGGGTTTTACCTGCAATGGCGGGTGGAACACTTGCGTTCTTTTTAATTTCGGCTTTTGCTTGCTACTCAATATTAAAGCAAACAATTTTATTCACAGAAGGCGTAGATGTTGAATTGCCAAGCTTTGTAAATCAAATGCGCTCAGATATTGAAGGAAACCCGGATTATGCGCAATTTACCAATATTGTTTATGAAGTAGTTCCCAATTTAGATAAACCGGAAGGCATGGTCATTTCGCAAAACCCGAAACCGCCACAAACTGTTAAAGCCACTGCAACAATAGTACTGCAAATATCATCAGGCGTAACGCAAGTTCGAGTGCCCGGTGTTATAGGAACTGACCAAAGCACGGCGTTAAATGCGCTTAAAGATGCAGGCCTCAGCGTTATGACAAAGCGCCGTGAAGTTTTAAACGAAAACGACCCATACGGCTATGTTTTAGAACTTACAACTGCAGACGGCACACCTATTGGAGAGGGGCAATTATTAGATACAGGCACGTTAGTTTATGTTTATGTAAGCGCTGAATTCAGAGACGATAGCGTTGAAGTGCCCGAGCTTGTAAACCTTGCCTCGCTAACGGATGCACAAAATTTAATTAGCCAAAGAGGCCTCGGGGTAGGTGCTATTATTGAAGAAGATAGTTTGCTTCCTGTTGGCAGTATAATAAAGCAAGAGCCTGTAGCGGAAACTATGGTACCGCAAGGCTCGCTCATAACATTAACAATTTCAAAAGGCCACACTCACACATATTTGCAAGTTTCAAGGGTAGAGCCTGAAGATTGTGATATTCCGGGAATTATAACATATACTTGTAGTGTGTGTGGCGACACATATACAGAAGAAATAGAAGAGCTTGGCCACATTTGGGGAGAATGGAAAGTTGTGACACCTGCAACAGTAACAGCGGAGGGTGAAGAGCAACGCATTTGCGAGCGTGACCCAACTCATATTGACAAAAGAAAAATTGACAAGCTTGACCCTGAGCCAGACCCTGACCCAGACCCGGATCCTGACCCAGACCCGGACCCAGACCCGGATCCTGACCCAGACCCAGACCCGGACCCGGACCCAACCCCGTAATATTTTTAATTGGTAATCGTTAGTATATTTGTAGTTAAATAAGTGCATTGGCATAATTTATAGGCACATAAATATGGCTTTTTTGAAATTCAACTTGAATGAATAATTGCTTAAGCAATAGAGTTAATATATTTAGTGCTTTATTTTGATAATTTTAAGGTATAAAACCGCAACTTTAGCAAAAACTTTTATTACCGGCTATAGTTTAAAGTGCGGAAAGGAAATGAAATTATGCTAAACATTTTATTTGGCAAAAAAGAAATTGAAGAATGCAAATTTGATAATAATGAAGAAATAAATTACACGAAAAAGCAAAAATTCAGCTTTTTTAAAGCATTTATTGCGCTAACATGCATGTTTGCGGTGGGCGGCGCAGTTTTTGTAATGTCGCTGTTTTTGTTTTCAACAATTTTCCTTTAATATGGAGGCTTAATGCACAAAAATGGCGAAAAAAATATAATATTGAAGGGCATAGGCGGGTTTTATTATGTTAAAACCGGCGATAAAGTGATTGAATGCCGCGCTAAAGGCATATTTAGAAAGCGCGGCATAAGCCCTTTACCCGGAGATTATGTTGAAATTGAATATGAAGCAGGAACAAATGTCATAAGCGAAATTTTGCAAAGGAAAAATGTGTTTGTGCGCCCGCCTGTTGCAAATATTGATGTGTTTGTTATTGTGGTAAGCACGGTAAACCCTGTGCCAAGTTTATTAATTATAGATATACTTACGGCAATTGCCTGCGAAAAAAATGCACAGCCCGTTATTATTATTACGAAACAAGATTTGAAGAGCGCTGAATTTTTACAAAAAGCGTATGAAAAAAGCAATATAAAAACAATTGTAGCAGATATAAAAAGTAGCGAAAACCTTGATGAAATTAAAGGTGTACTTAAAAATAAATGCAGTATTTTTTGTGGTAATTCGGGGGTTGGTAAATCGACGTTGCTTTCTGCTTTATTGCCTGATATCAGCTTTGAAACGGCAGAGATTAGCAAAAAACTCGGTAGGGGGCGCCACACTACAAGGCAAGTTACTCTTTATGAAGCGTTTGGCGGTTTTGTGGCCGATACACCCGGTTTTGCAAGCATTGAGATACAAAAAGCTTGCCCTATTCAAAAAGAAAACTTGCAATTTGCTTTTGCGGAAATTAAACCTTATTTTGGAAAATGTAAATTTGCAGATTGTTCACACACATCGGAAATTGGTTGTGCCGTTCGCTTAGCAGTGCAAGAAGGAAAAATAGCGAAAAACAGATATGATAACTATGTATCAATATATAATTCGGTAAAGGAGGTGTCGGAATGGCAAAAATAAAAGATGAAAACAAAGATGTTGTTTGGGATAATGAAAACGTGATAATTGAAGAAACAAAAGATGCTTTGCCGGATAACGACGAAAATGCACAGAATAGTTTACCGAATAGTGAAAACGAAGAAGTGCAACAAGAAACTGAGGAAGACGAAGAAACCGTAGTGACAGAGCAAGCCGAAGAAGCCGAGGAAATCGAAGAAATCGAAGAAGCGGAAGAAGCGGAAGAAGCGGAAGAAGCGGAAGAAGCGGAAGAAGCGGAAGAAGCGG
>CAYJPD010000024.1:0-23452 GCA_964371975.1 uncultured Bacteroides sp. | reverse complement strand
GTTTTGGGTCGTAATTAATTTCTTCAAACGCATAAGAAAGTTCATGTGCATATTCGTTTAAATTATAATATAAATCTTGTATTTTCTCATTAAGGCTTTGAAAATCATCACTTAAACTACAAACGCCCTCTAAAGAATGTGCAGCCTGCCTTGTAAGCTCCAGTGCATTTACGCTGTCATCTGTGCCGTTTATGGCCATATTTGCACTGTGTAAATGCTCTTTAATTGCGGCAAAATTGCGCATTGTGTTGCGTTTATTTACAAGGGTTTCCTCTTCATTTTCACTTAATTGCGCATTATTAATTTCATCAATTTGAAAGCGCAAAAGCTCAGTTTTCTGCTCTTTTTCATCTTCGTTAAGCTGAAGAGAATCTACTTCTTTTTTCACTTTGCAAAGTTCTTTGTAAACTTTGTAGTACTCACCGTGTACATCTTTATTTTGGGCAAAAGCATCTAAAACAAAAATATGTTTTACAGGGTTAATTAAACTGTGGTTATCGTGCTGGCCATGTATGTTTATAATATTGGCACAAATATCTCTAATTACACCGGCACTTGCAGGCATACCGTTAATTCTGCAATTGCTTTTACCCTCTGCTGTTATTTCTCTGAAGAGCAATAGTTCATCTTGCACCTCATAGCCTGCATCACTAATTAATTTAATTGTTTGTTTATTCAAGTTTTTAAATGTTGCCCAAATAGACGCTTTGCCTGCCCCGGTTCTAACAAGGTCTTTAGAAGTTCTGCTCCCTAGTATAGCGCTTATGCTATCAATTAAAATAGATTTACCTGCGCCTGTTTCACCTGTTAAAACATTTAGGCCCACGCCAAAAACTATATTTGCTTTTTCAATAACAGCAACATTTTCAATTGTAATCTCGCAAAGCATAATTAGCTCCTCAATACGCTTTATATTTAGATATTTTTTTCGCCATGTTTTTCGCAGATTCTTCTGTTCGCATAAGTATTAAAAATGTATCATCGCCTGAAAGTGTTCCAACAACATTTTCCCATACAAGAGCATCAAACACTTCACAAGCAGCGTTTGCCATGCCTGCATAACATTTTACAAGCACACTGTTACCGGCATAATCAACATTTAAAATGCTCTCTTTAAATATTGTTTCAAAGCGTGATAATGCGTGGTTGTTTTTGGTTGCTCCCGGCGATACAATATAGCGATATTTCCCCTCGCCTGTAGATGTTTTCAAAAGCCTTAGCTCTCTGATATCACGGGAAACTGTTGCTTGTGTAACTTCAAAACCACATTGTTTTAAATGCAAAAGTAAATCTTCTTGCCTATCAATAGCATGTGCATTTATTAATTCTAATATTTTATTTTGACGTATGTTTTTCAAGTTCATCTCCCCCTTAATTTTTTATCAATTGCCTTAAATTGGTCTGTTTTACTAATACAAATTAGGTTCATAAATTGCTTTGAGTATCTAATATTTGCAACACATTCATCTTTTAGCTTTATTTCTTCAAGGCCGTCGCAACTGCAAAAGAAATCAGAGCGGCCATTTGAATTTACTATTACTTTTATATTTCTCTCTTTAGAAAAAACCATAGGCGGGCTTCTCATGCTATGGGCACAAAGAGGGGTTACAACTATACCGTTAACTTTGGCATCTAATATAGGGCCACCTGCTGAAAGCGAATAAGCAGTTGAGCCTGTTGGCGTTGAAATAATAACGCCATCGCCACTATAATCATTTACAAGCACATCATCGCAATAAATTTTAACGCCAACTGTGTGAAGAACACTGGCTTTACCAATAACAAAATCATTTAAAACAAGTTTTTTTTCACCGTCATCATCAATTTCAATTTCTAAAATGCTTCTTTTATCAATGAAATAATCGCCCTCGATAATGTTTTTCAAATAACTTGACTCATTAGGCTCAAGCGCCGCTAAAAAACCTAAAGTGCCTACATTAATTCCTAAAATTGGCTTATTGTATTCTAAACTTTGGCGAGCAACGCGCAAAATTGTACCGTCGCCGCCTACTGTAATAATAACATCACAATATTCAAAAGCCTCATCATCATCCATAAATTTCACATTAATGTCTGAATATTCTTTTTCAAGGCATTTTTGCACAAAAACTTCTGCGCCAAAGCTTTCAATTACTTTTACATATTTTTTTGAAATAGCCAAAGCATGCTTTTTTCGTATATTTGTAACTAAAAAAAATTTCATACAATGCCTTTCCTCTTAATATATTTTAAAGGTTTTCATGTGCGTTGTTTACAATATTTTTTATAAGCTCGCTATCAAATGTAATAATATTTTCGCTACTATCAACTTTTTTAATATGCATTAGAAATTCCATATTGCCCTTTGGGCCTTTAATTGGAGAATAATCGAGTGAAATTACATTAAAATTATTATTATTAGCGTTTTGTATGCATTTTTCTATAACCGCTATATGTGTGCTTTTTTCTTTTACAACACCGTTTTTTCCAACTAATTCTCTACCTGCTTCAAATTGAGGCTTTATAAGGCATACACCCTCGGCATCATTGCGTGTTAGCTTTGCCGCAACACTAAAAATATGAAAAAGTGAAATAAAGGAAACGTCTACACTAAAAAAATCAATATACTCATTTAAATTTTCAAATTCAACATTCCTAATATTTGTGCGCTCCATATTTACAACCTTCTCATCACAGCGCAGTTTCCATGCAAGTTGCCCATAGCCAACATCAACAGCATATACTTTGTTTGCACCGTTTAAAAGCATACAATCTGTAAAACCGCCTGTAGATGCGCCTATATCCATACAAATTTTATTTTCTATGTTTATGTTAAAAACTAAAAGCGCTTTTTCAAGCTTTAAGCCGCCTCTGCTAACATAAGGCAAATCGTTGCCACGCACTTCAACATGCGCATCATCGTTAATCATCGCCCCGGCTTTATCACTTTTTTCACCATTAACATAAACAATGCCTGCCATTATTAATGCTTTAGCTCTCTGTCTGCTTTGCGCTAAATTATTTTGAAATAAATATTGATCTAAACGTATTTTCACTGTTTTTCCTTTAAATTTATTTTACAAATATATTGTATAAACTGTTTTCGTCTAATGAGAATATTTCGCATAGCTCTTTTACATTTGCATGTGTTAACATTGCACCGTTTGCCGCATAATGCTCATAGTCACCTTTATAATTTAAACTATTTAACTCACATAGTAAATGCTCGCCTATTCCACCGCTTTTAATACCATCTTCCGCAAATATAATTTTATCGTAGCTTAGCAAATCGCAAGGTAAATTTTGCGGTATAGGGTGAATTTGGCACATTTTATATACATGCACAGGCACATTATCGCTTAACGCTTTCTCTGCTGCCATTAGCACATTAGCTGTTTGCACACCGTAAGTTACACAGGCTATTTTTGCGCCTTTAACATCTTTATTTACTAAATCGTATTCATTTTTTGTACAGCCGAGTTTTGCAAGGTTTTCATCTTCTGTACCCCGTGCATATCTTAACGCGCGAACACCTTTTTCGTTTAATAGTTGCTTTAGCCAATATTTAAGCTCTTCGTAATTGCAAGGTGAAATAACCCTAACGCCACTCAATTGGCTTAAAAAAGCCGCATCGTAAATGCCTTGATGTGTTTCACCATCGCCGGCAACAAAACCTGCCCTATCTATTGCAAAAAGTACATTTAGCTTTTGCAAATTAACGTCGTGAATAATTTGGTCGTAAGCTCGCTGTAAAAAAGTTGAATATATTGCAACAACCGGTTTCATATTGCCCTCAGCCAGCCCTGCTGCGAAAGTTACTGCATGTTGCTCTGCCATTCCTACATCATAAAAGCGCTCTTTGTGCTTTCTGTAAAAATATTGTAAGCCTGTACCGTATTTCATAGCGGCCGTTATTGCAATTATTCTTTTATCTTTATTCGCAAGTTCTGTTAAATGCTCTCCAAAAGTGCTGGAAAATGAAATTTGGTTTGAAAAATCAGGGTCTGTTAAATTAACGGCATCAAAAGAGGAAACGCCGTGAAATTCACCGGGGTTAATTTCAGCAGGCTCGTAACCTTTGCCTTTAGTTGTCATCATATGCAAAAACAGTGGCGCATTTTGCTCTTTGTTGAACACCTCAAATAAATTGCAAAGCTCGTGCACATTATGCCCATCAACCGGGCCAACATATTGAAAACCCATATTCTCAAATATAGTAGAGTGATAAAGCCTTTGGCGCAAAGACGATTTAATTTTTTGCAAATATTTGCGTATAGACACGCCCACAAAAGGCACAGCGTCCAAAAATTTTTGTACAAAACGTTTTAGTGCAAAATATTTTGGGCTTGTGCGCAAATGTGTTAAATATTGCGCAAGGCCGCCAACATTTTTAGAAATAGACATTTCATTATCGTTTAAAATAACTATTAAATTATCGAGGTTTCTAACATTATTCATGCCCTCGTAAACCATGCCACCTGTAAATGCACCATCACCAACAAGCGCAATAACTTTGCCTTGTTCACCATTGTGCTTTTTTGCATTTGCCATGCCAATAGCAGCCGATATCGCTGTGTTACCATGCCCGGCAATAAAAGAATCGTGCACGCTTTCCTTTGGCGATGGAAAACCGGAAAGGCCGTTAAGCATACGCAATTTATCGAAATTTTGTTTTCTGCCTGTAAGCAGTTTGTGCGTGTAACATTGATGCCCAACGTCCCAAACAATTTTATCGTGTGGTGTTGTGAACGATTTATGCATAGCAACGCTAACTTCTATAGTACCTAAATTAGAAGACAAATGCCCGCCTGTGTTAGATACACTTTCAATTAAATAAAGGCGTATTTCTTCACAAAGAGCCGGCAATTCATTAAAATTAAGTTTTTTCACATCTTCGGGAGAAGCTATTTTATTTAACAAATTTAACATATATCAAGCAATTGGCGGTGTTATTATAACTGCTATTAAAATTCCAAGCAGCGCACCTGAAAGCACCTCAAGAGGTGTGTGGCCAACTTTCTCCTTTAATTTTTTCATTTTGTAAAGTGGCGAGTTTTCATCTTCATCTTTTAGCCAATCGTCTAAAATTTTATTTAAAATTTTAGCTTGTTTGCCTGTTTCGTGCCTAACACCCATTGCATCATACATAACAACAGATGCTAAAATAAACGTTATTGCAAAAATTGGCGAACTGACTCCCTCACTCCTTGCAGCAGCCATAAACGCAGAGCAAACAAAAGCTGAATGTGCGCTGGGCATTCCGCCGGCTCCATACATTCGCTCCAGTTCAAGTTTGCCAACAAGCGCAAAATTTATCAAGGTTTTTGCGAGCTGTGCGCAAAACCAAGCAAAAACTGCAATTGTAAGCATGTAATTTCCAAAAATAATAGTTTGAAATTGCATACTATCCCCTATGTGCTCCTAATAATTAATTTTTGTGCAAATTCAACTAAGAACGCTGAGTTTACACCGAAATTTTCTTTTAATAACTCGCAAGCTTCATTTGTATATTTTTTCGCTTTCTCCAAAGAACTTTCAACGCCAAAAAGCTTAACAAATGTTGTTTTATCGCTAATTATATCGTTATTTATAGGCTTGCCCAAAACACCTTGCTGTGATGTTGCATCAAGTACATCATCTATAATTTGAAACACAAGGCCAACAGCCGCCGAATACTTTAAAACAATATCAATATTAACACTGTTTGCCATTGCCGCTATTGCTCCAAGTTTTGCGCTTGTGCTAATTAATTCGCCCGTTTTGTTTTTGTGTATTCGTAATAGATTTTTTTCATCTGCAGGTATGCTTTCATAATACAAGTCTAATTCTTGCCCTAAAACCATTCCTTTAGCTCCACTGCCCTTTGCCAGCTGCAATGCGGCATTTGCATTTTGTGCTTCACTTGCATTTGCGCTTAATATTGTTTCAAACGCAGCTGTTAAAAGGGCATCTCCCGCTAAAAGTGCTGTTGCCTCGCCAAACTGTTTATGGCAAGAGGCCTTACCCCGTCGCATGTCGGAATTATCCATACACGGCAAATCATCGTGAATAAGCGAATAACAATGAAGCATTTCTAAAGCGCTTGCATAAGTAGCAGCTACCTTAAAATTATTATCTTCACTCAACATTTCATATACCGCCATACAAAGTATAGCTCTAATTCTTTTGCCGCCTGAAAACAAACTGTATTTTGCAGCTTGCGCAACTGTTGAATCATCGCTAAAGCAATTGTTAAAAGCGTTCAATAATTGTGGTTCAACTGCATCTAAATAGAATTTATATTTTTGTGTATATTGCAATATTAATCCTCCGAAAAAAGTTTAGCATTAATTTCATCAATCTTAATCTGTGCATTGTTAACCGATTTATTGCAAAACGCTATTAATTCTGCGGCTTTTGCATAAAGCTCTATTGTTTTATCAAGCCCGGTTTCTTCGTTTTCCATCTCTTGTAATATTTCATCAAGTTGCTTTGACGCACTTTCAAATGTTAATTTTTCTTTTGCCATATTTTATCATCACTTTCTATTGATGTTACATTGCAATTAATGCCGCCTTTTTTCAAAAGCACAAGCACATCATCGCCTATATTAACATCTTCACTGCTTTTTATAATATTTTCGCCTTTTTTTATTATTCCATACCCTCTGGATAATACATCGTATGGGTTTAAAGAAGCAAGTAATTTTGCGTTGTATCGTAATGTTTTTTCAGCACCATTCATTTTTCTCAAAACAATTTTGCCGCTTGCTTTTCTATAATTTTGCAAATTTTGTTCATGTTTTTGCGGTAATAGTGAAACTTTTTTCAAAGCATTAGAATTTCTTGCATTGTAAACTTTTTCATAACCGCTATTTATAGCGCTCTGCGCCAAATTTCTAATAACATTTGCTGTTAGTAACACACTTTCATATTCCGCTTGCATATCAGGAACAACAAGCTCTGCCGCCGCACTTGGTGTTGGCGCTCTTAAATCGCTTACAAAATCTAAAATGCAAAAATCAATTTCATGGCCAATTGCACTTACTATAGGGGTTTTACAATTAAAGGCCGCTCTTGCAATATTTTCGCTGTTAAAAACCCATAAATCTTCTTTAGAGCCGCCCCCGCGCGCTACAATAATTACATCACACTGTGCTGAGTCCAGCGTTCTGATAGCGTTTTCAATGCTACTTGCAGCTTGTTCGCCCTGCACATTTGTAGGGCATAGTAAAAATTTAGAATTAGGGTTGCGCCTTTGCGCTACATTTAAAATATCTTGCAATGCTGCGCCTGTCTTTGATGTTACAAGCCCAATACATTTTGGCATATGCGGCAATAATTTTTTGTGCTCTATATCAAAAAGGCCCTCATTTTCTAATTTAGCTTTAAGCTGTTCAAACGCCATTTGCATTGCGCCTACACCATCCGGCACCATGTAATCGATATTAACTTGGAAAGTTCCATCTCGCTCATAAAGGGTAATTTGTCCCCTTACAATAACGCTCATGCCGTTCTCAGGCTTAAAGGATAAACTTTGGTTGTATGTTCTAAACATAACAGCTTTAACGCTGCTTAACTCGTCTTTAAGCGAGAAATAATAATGCCCTGTTTTAAAGTGGTTTGTAAAGTTTGATATTTCGCCCCTAATTGCTATATCAGTTAACACTTCATCTCTTTCAAGTATTGTTTTAACATATTTATTTAGCGCATTAACACTAATTATATCTGCCATATTTACCCCATTACTTCTTTAGCCGCCAATACAGCAACACCAATTGCGTTATCAGAGGAATAAAGCCCGTTTACAAAATATGCTTCTTGCAAATATTGCTTTATTTGCTTTTGGATTAAAGTGCTACTCATAACACCACCTGCAAATATTACGGGTATATTAGAATATTGCTTTTTTGCGGCAATTACCATTTTATATGCCGTTAAACCAATTGCCAATAAACAGTATTTTGCCACATATTCATTTGTATAATTATTTTTAAGCAAAGCATCACAAATATTTTCAAGGCCCGACAAACTGCAATTTGTATTATTTACGCTAACTTTTGGCTTTATATCTTCTTTACAATTTAAAGCAAGCTTTGTTAACTCTTCCCCTGCGGGAAAAGCAAAACCAAGTTTAACTCCAAGCCTATCTACCGCTTGGCCTGCATACAAATCAGTGCTTTCACCAATTTTTGTTATATTGTGTGTACCCTCGCACAGCAAAAGTTCCGTTGTACCACCAGACACATGAAAAACTAAGCACTGCTTACTAAAGAGGCTATCATCATTGCACGCATACATTGCAGCTGCAATATGGCCTTGTTGATGGGTTGTTTTATAAAGCTTCAAGTTTTTACCAAGCGCAAAGCTGTAAGCAGCGCTTACACCGGGCAAAAAACAAGGCATATAAGAATTTTCAAGTGGCCTTGGCTTTTCAGAAACTCCCACCGCTTCAATTTCACACAAATTTACTTTTTTATTTAAATTTTGCATCATTAACGGTAAAACATTTGTGTGGTGAAAAACCGCATCACTTTGCCTAAGGCCAAGCTCGCCTTTTTTCACAGGCAAAAATTTTTTATCGTTATAAACTACTTTATTGGTACTGCTGCAATAAACGGCAATACTCGTTGCATAGTTGCTTGTATCAAAGCCTAAAGAAAGCACTTAATGTCACCTTAAAATTTATTGTTTAATTTTCCGCATGTATAACTTTTGAAATAGAGCCTAATACTCCGTTTATAAATTGATAATCATTATCACCTGAATATTTTTTAGAAATTTCAACTGCTTCATTAATGGCTACACTGTCAATATTCTCTTCACTGTAAACCATTTCACAAACAGCAACACGCATTATCGCAGTGTTAATTCTGGGAAGCCTTGCAATGCTCCAGTCTTTAAGCTGGGCAATAATTAAATCATCAACCTTAACAGGGTCGTTAAAATAGTTATTTAAAATAGTTTTGGCAAAATCGTCTAACTTTATTTCATCACTTTCTTTTGCATAGCTTATAATATCTTGCAGCGAATTAACATTAAACGATGTTTCAAACATAAGTAAAACTGCATTTTCTCTTGATAATCTTCTTTTCATAATTTCCTCATAACAAACACTAAAAAATAAAACTCAAAAAAATCTTGCAATAAGTGTTGTTTTATAGATAAAAATGTAAAATTCATTTACATAAAATCATTTAAGCCAAAAACAAAATAGTAGTATACTAATTTAAAATTGTTTGAAATATACTAATAACCACTTTTGACAACAACACACAGAGCAAGAGAAAAATTAAATATTATTGATTAAATCTTCACCGGTATTTTTATAAACCCCTACTACTACAACATTTACACGGGACACTGTGATACCTGTCATATTTTGTACCGCAGCCTTCACATTTTCCTGAATTTTCGTACAAAGGGGTTGAATTTTAAAGCCGTACTCAGCAATTAAATTTATAGTAATTTGAGCAACACCATCTAATAAAACAACTTCAACAGCTTTTTTGCTAACAATATTTTTAAACAAGCCGCGCACGCCTTGTATTTCTGCTTTAATATCTTTAGCACCTTCTATTTCAACAGTTGCCATTGTTGCTATTTTTGCAATAACATCAGTAGAAATTTGCAAACTGCCATTTGTGCTTCTTTTATCATTCATAAATATTTCGCCTCCACAAACATTTTAAATACTATTTTAATTTGTTATTATTAATATATAATTTAATAAATAATACATAGCAATTATAACACACAAAACAAATTTTCGCAAGCGCGTTTATGCAAAGAAAATTAAATTTTATACATTTTTTTATGCTGTATTTTAATATTATTGTACATAATATATTAATACATTTAAATAATTTTGGCACAAAAAATAATTTGTTTAAGTATATTGAATTATTCAAAAAAAAACACTTGACAGCGTATAACATTAATGTTATTATATTATAGCGCCAGAGAAAAACCATATCGCGGGGTGGAGCAGTTCGGTAGCTCGTTGGGCTCATAACCCAAAGGTCGTCGGTTCAAATCCGGCCCCCGCAACCATAAAATAACCTTGATATAGCGTCATTTATTTGATTTTATATTAAGGTTTTTTTCTTTGTTTTATAAAAAATACCGCTGTTATGTACCGCTATAAAGCATGACCTTTGGGTTTGTTTTTGGAAATTACCAAAAACCCGATGGTCATTTTTTTAGCAAAAAAAACAAAAATTAAAGCGTCAATAATTAATAATTTTCTGCCATTGTCCCAACATTATCCATATTAAATTTTGCCATTTCCCTTTTCTTTTGCTCGTCTTGTGAATGTGCATACATATTTAATGTAGTTGACGCTTGTGCGTGCCCAAGTGTTTCTGAAAGTGTTTTTACGTCCATAGACATTTCCATTGCTCTGGTGGCGAAAGTATGCCTTAATGCATGAAATGAGGCATGTGGTATACCTGCCGCAGTTGTAATACGATGATAAATATCTGTATATGTTCGCTGTTCAATTGGTTCACCTATTTCATTACAAATTACAAAATTTCGTGGGTTAAACCCCTCGCCATATTCATCTGCTTTTATTATTTGATATTCTCTAAGTTTTTTTATAGCGTTTATTGCCTTGTTTGGCAAATATATTTTTCTATATCCTGTGTCAGATTTCACCCTGCCTAACATTAACGATGTTTTGTTGCTGTGCCGTAAAATTTCATAATTTGTGTCGTTTTCATCAGGTGTTGCCTGTCTTATTAAAATTCTGCGCACATAAAGGCATTTGGTGAATTCAAGGTCTATATCTTGCCACTGCAAGCCTAAAAGCTCACCCAAACGCAAACCTGTGTACAGTGCTATTATAACGCCATAATCAAGTGCATTATCTTTTTTGCTGTATATAGTTTGCTCTACCGCATATTGCTCTTGCCCCGATAATGCTCGCATTTCTTTTCTTTGAACACGTGGCAACCTAATTTCTTGTATAGGGTTATGGCGCATAACTTTATTTATCACTGCCTGCCTAAAAATTAAGTTTAACATATTGCGCATATTTTGTAGTGATTTTGGTGATAACCCATGTTCTTTTTTATCTTGTCTTCCACTTTGAGCTTTTTCGTTGAAAAACTGTTGCAGAATTTCACCGTTAATGTTTTTCATTTGTATTTTTCCTATAATAGGTATTATGTGGTTTTTGCAATATCCCTCATATGATAAGTATGTAGAATGACGAATGCTCGGTTTTCCGTATTTCTGTAGCCAAATATTAAGCCATTCAGCAAGCGTCATCTTTCCTATCTCGAAATGCTCTTCTTTTATTATGTTACTAATAATGGAATTCAATTTCAACCGCACTTCGGCTTGTGTTTTAGCATATATGCTTTTTCGCTTACCCTCGAAGTAATATTGACCCTCCCACGTGCCGTTTTTTCTTTGTTTGATAGTTCCTGTTCCCTGTACTCTTTTGCCCATATTGTTCTCCTTTCAAATACAACATGAACACCTTTGCGAGTCCATTATATCACTACACACTTGGGTATTCAATAACATCTTTGTTGTACCATAAAATAAATTGATGTTTTGGTATTATTATTCGCCGTATAGTTGTCATTTTTAGTTTTGGAAAATCATCTGCTTGCACTAATTTATATGCTGATGTAATAGAAAGCCCTAAAAAATCAGCAACATCACTTACACTCATATTAATAGGCAGTTGCTCAATTTTTGTAGCTGTTGAATAGTCATAATTAATCAAATATGGTAACTCCTTAAGTTTAATATATTTTGTCTTTTAAAAATAATAATCCACCAAAAAACACAGTAAATAACTTTCACGGCATAAATGCTTATGCTTTATTCCATGGTTTATTGACAGTGCTTTAAGATGGATTGTTGCGTAATTACAGACAAAAAGATTTTTACACCCACATTGGGGGTAAAAGTTTAAATTCTGAATTACGAAAGGCAGTGTAAAATCATGAAAGAAACGAGTAAAACAAGTAGAACGGCAGGCTATCTTGAAAAGATGTTTAGAGAGCTAAACATGCATTATTTTAACAATGCGCTTGAAGAGCCTATTATCACCATTCAAAGCACACCAAAAGCTTACGGGCATGTTACCGTTAGCAAAACATGGCGCAAAGGACAAACACAGCGACATGAGTTAAACATTGGCGCAGGCACGCTTGACAGGGCAATAGAAGACATTGTAACCACATTAATGCATGAGATGATACACCTTTATAACATACACATAGGTGTACAAGATTGCTCACGTAGTGGCACATACCACAACAAGAAATTTAAGAAAGCGGCACTTGCAAGAGATTTAGATGTTTTCTATCATTCAAAAGTAGGGCATGGCGTTACAAAACCCACTGCAGAGCTTTGCGAGTTTATTATTACAAGGGGTTGGCAAGATATACAAATGGGTAGAAATGAAAGCCTATTTGTTAGCGGCACAATAAACACTACTTCTGTAAAAACAAGCACAAGAAAATATATTTGCCCTGTTTGCGGTAATTCTGTTAGGGCTACAAAAGAAGTTAATATTATGTGTATGGATTGTGAGGTGCAGATGATTACTTAAAAATGGGCGGCGAAAGCCGCCTAAACTTTTTTTGAAGTACACTTTTCAAACCTCACCATTTTCAAGCCTCAATTTAACACGTTTAATCACCCCATGTGAAACACCTGTAATTCTTGATATACAGCGCATACTAATTGGTAAAATGCAAATTTTAGCAATAGCCTCATCACGGCTTGGCTTATCCATGTTCGAAATTTCATTCGGTACTTTTATATTCAACGTTTTACAAACAAGCTCGCTTGCGTCTTTATCTGTTAAGTAAACCTCTTTGTCGTCAATGTCTTTAAAATCTTTGTAGTTACTCTCATTTTCGCTGTGAAATTCAAGTAATTTTGTTTTATCCGTAAAACTGTAAGTATACTGTGTGTCAACATTGCAAATCGACTTTTTTTCAGTAAAATAATCGCCGTAACTGCTAAATTTATAACTCGCCATATCTTCAGATAATTTTACAAGCACAGGGTTATTGTGAATATACCTCAAAAGCCGATAATAATATGATTTTGTATGCACAGGCAAAGATTTAAACCTGTTTTCAAACAGTATGCCTCGCCTATAATATCGCTTATTAAAGTATGGAACATAAGCACTGCCTAATGTTTTCATTTTATTTGTTAAAATGGTTAAACCTTTCTCGCCTAAAGGTATGCGCAAAAGCAAATGAAAATGATTACCCATTAATACATAAGCGTAAAGATTAAAATCATCGTCTAAGATATTGTTTAAAATTTCTAAAAAAGTAATACAGTCGAGGTCGTCCTCAAAAATTTGCTGTCCGTTTATTCCTCTGTTCATAATATGATATATGCCCGATATTGAAAGCTGTCTAAAATCTCTTGGCAAATACTCACCACCTTTCTATTTATCAGTTATCTTTGTAATGTATTCACTTGCCTGCTTGCTTGTCATTTTTGAAAAATCAAAATTATTGTTTGGCATTAACTTATTAATAAACTCAATTTGCTTTTCGCTTGCAGGCTTTGAGCTTTTAGTATAAATAGGCTTATTGCGCTTATAGTCTTTGCTGTAATTGTTGCTGTTTTTTTTATAATTTAATGGCTTGCCATTTTTATTATTTTGCCTTTCTATTCTTCGTTTTACCATTAAATAAGAAATATACTGTGTTGCGTCTTTTGCGGTTAGGCTCAATAAATCTACTGTGCATTGCGGCTCAATGTCGTATATCAAATCAATTTGCCGCTCGCTTATGGGTATGCTGTGCCCGTCTTTGAATTTTGCTTTATCCCATAAATTGCAATCCTCTTCGTGATTATCCTCTAAGTATTTCCGCACGTAATCATAAACAAATTGCAATGGTTTTCTGCTTTGTGCAGGCGTTGCATTTTTTATTAACTTAACATTGCCGTCCTCATCAGGCACATCAATAATAAAAGTGATGTCTCTTAAAGACACCACTTGTTCACCGTTCGGCGTTTTATACCAGTTTACGCCGTGCATATCGCAGGATTTTTCCATATTCATAATATCAACCTCTTTCTCTTTTTTAATAAATGTGTCGGGTATCTCACTTGTGTTTATATATTCAAGCTGTTCGCCTGTTTCGGGTATAGGGTTTTGTGCGCTGTTTTTCTTAGTTGGTTCTTTCAGTTCTTTGCCCAAAAGTGTTGCGCTTGTGCATATAGGCACATTGCTAATTCCTACACAATCCACCACTTTGCAAAATTCTTTACCCTCGTAAAGCCGCAAACCACGCCCTACCATTTGTGAATAAACAGTGGGGTTTGTGTGCGCAATAGGTCTTGCAATTATTATAGTTTGCGTGCATGGCAAGTCTGTACCCTCTGTTAAAACCGCAAAATTAACAATAACCTTAATTTTTCCTACTTCAAAATTATGTAAAATTAAATCTCTGTTTTTAGTAGTTGCGGTTATTTGCCTTGCGATATTGCCGTGCTTTTCATTGATGAATTTAACAATTTGCTCACCCTCTTTTATTGAAGATGAAAAAATTATTGTTTGCCCCACAGCATGTTTTGTGTATATTTCAGCCACGCCCATTGCTGTTCCACTCATTGCTTTAGCAATATCTTTGCTGTTAAATTCGCCGTCAATTATTTTCACGCTTTCAAGCTTATATTTTAGCCGTGCCTGCATACCTACAATAGGTGTTAAGTATTTATTATCCATGCCCCATTTTAAATCTCGCTCGAAAATAATATCATCAAAAACATGTGATAAGCCCACACCGTCTCCACGCTTTGTGGTTGCCGTAAAGCCGAAATTTTTTGTTCCTTTAAAGTAGTTTAAAATTTTTCTGTATGTTGGTGCTACTGCATGGTGCGCTTCGTCTACTATTATAATGTCGAATTCTCTCTCATTAAAATTTTTAAGCCTGTTTACAATAGTTTGCACCGAGGCTGTTATAATTTGCTCACCGTTTGATTTTATATCTGCTGTTTCAAAACCGACACTAATCCCTTTCAAGTAACTTACAGGGCTGTAAACAAGTTCATCTCTATGTGATAATATTAAAATTCGCCTGTCGTTATTTTTAGTTTCGTATTTAATATAATCTGTAAAAATAACCGTTTTACCAAGTGCCGTTGCCAAAACCACAAGTGCAGATGTGCCTTGATAATTTATCATAGTATCAACACATTCTTGCTGATATGGTCTTAATGTTATATTACTTTTGTTTTTCATTTTTCACCGCCTTTTAATTTTTTGCATAAAAAAAGAACGCCTGTTATAGCGCTCTTTTGAAGTGTATGTTTAAATTTTATAATGTTTTATTTTTGATACGGAAGAACCGTCCCCCTGTTTCCCGATTTTTTACAATTTTGACAGCGACGTATTTACTGTACCATCTGCGATTGCTGGTTAGAAACCACCCGCTCCACCGCCATTTGTTCCATCGCCACCATTTACCAATCCACTGTCATTCGGAGGTGGGTTAGTGGGAGCGGGGTTTGGAGCTGGTGCTGGTGCTGGTGCTGGTGCTGGTGCTGGTGCTGGTGCTGGTGCGGTTGAACCGCTACCACCCGTAGATCCTCCACCTGTGCTACCGCCAGTTGAGCCACCACCTGTGCTGCCACCTGTTGAAGAACTACCAGAGTACACTGTCATAGTATATTCCATGCTGTTGCCCCACTGGTCAGCCACTGTTATTGTTGTTGTTCCTGCCGCAAGCCCCTTTATTACACCTGTGTCGCTCACGCTTGCCACATTCTCATTGCTTGTTGATGTGTAGCTGTAAGTAGCCACGGCATTTTCAGGCTGTGCGTAAGGTTTTAGCGTATATGTATTGCCTATATATATCCACCCTGCGGTGCTGTCCATTTCTATACCTGTCGCAACCGTTTCAACAATAATCTCAATTTCTCTTGTTTTCACTGTTTCGCCGTTTGCGGTTAGTGTTGCGGTTACTGTCGCCGTGCCGTCTGCCTGTGCGGTAACTGTTCCGTTTTCGTCAACTGTGACAATTTCGCTGTCAGAGCTTTCAAAAGCTATCTCGCCCATAGAGTCGGTCGGTGTTAACTCTGTTTCAATCTGCATTTCATTTTCGCCATTTACGTACAGTTCTATACTTTCATCTGCAGTAAAATCTGTTGCTAACTCCTGCACATTTACAGTTATTTCAACACTGTTTGTGTTACTGCTATCAGCTATTGTTATAATTGCTATACCTTTACCTGTTGCAGTTATACCGTTTGCGTCAGCTGTAACAATTTCGGGGCTGTCGCTATTCCATGTTATTCCTGCATTTTCAATAGCGGCTGTTATGTCTTCTTCGCTCGCCTCTGTCTCGCTAAATGTGTACGCAATTTCTGGCGTTAAGCTCTCACCCACAATCAAATCGTATTCCGTTTGCTCTATGCTAATCGCTGTTAGTTCAACACTTGAACAAGCTGATAAAGTAGCGGTTAATAATAATGTAGCTGTTATGCTTGCAAATAGTTTTTTCATATGCTGTTTCCTCTCACCTTTATTTTGAAATGTACACTTTCAAAAAGGTTACATTTACATTACACGGAGATTATAGCACACAATATTTATCATGTCAATATTAAAACAAACATATTCAAAGCACATATAAAACATTATTATATATATCACGAATTGCAACAACTGTTTTTGAGGTTAATGGACTAATACAGAATTAAGTTAAACCCAATTATTATCATTTTTTTGAAGTGTATTTTTCAAATTAATCTATATAATAGCCTTGAAAAACACTCTCATCTTCAAGCATGAAACGCCCTGCGATATTTTTAGGAATAGTTGAGGCGTTATAGTGACCTAAAATTATATTAGATAAGATTTTATCTGCTTTACCGCACACACGGGTGTCAATATTATTCTTGATTTTTCCGTCAAGCACTTGTGCGTCAGGCCTCTGCGTTGCGAGCAAAAGATGTACGCCGAACGCACGTCCTATACTTGCTATATCGGTAAGCTGTTTTGTAAGCTTTTCAATCTTCTCTTTCTCTTCTTTGTTTGCACCGTCCTTGTTTAAAAGCATAGTAATCTCATCACATGCAACTAAAATGCGCTTTGCGTCAGAGTTGAATTTAGCCCTAAACTCTGTGATATTTTTACTGCCTGAAATCGGGTACAAGTCCATTCTCTTTTCTATTTCCTTAAGCACTTCGTCTAATGTTTCAATTAATGTGTTTCTATCTAAGATTAATTGCTGTTCATATTTTTGTGTATAAAAGTCAACGCCGCCTTTTAAATCTGCTATATAAACTGTGTTTCCGTGAAGTATAAATTGCTCGATTATGGTTTTAAACAACACAGTTTTTCCGCTGCCTGTAGTGCCACCTATTAAAAAATGTGGTTGATTATTTATATTAACTGCAATGTCGCCTATTAAATCATAACCAAGTATAATTTCGTAATCATTTTCTGGCAAAAGGCTTTGTGAAAATGTTTTATTCTCTAACTGCGCATTACCAGAAACGGCGTACAGCTGTACTGTTCGTTTATTCGCCCCCTGCATAATGTTTACCATGTTAACATTAAGTGCATTTTCAATTTCACCACGCTTTTCTTGCCACATCTGAAGTGAAATTCCATACGATTCAAAAGTGTATATTGTTATTTTATTGCCGCCTCTTTTTTCATACTTTATGTCTGTTAAAATTGGCGGTTCTTTTTGTTTGTTATAAATACCTGCCTTATACAATAAGGTAGACACCTTGTCTGCAAAAGGGTTGCCCGAAAGATAAAACAGCAAAATATAAATAAGGCAAACAACGGTTATATTGATTGGAGATATTATTACAAGCGCCACACTTATACATATAGATAAAAGTAACAGTATATTGCCAATTGTTGAGCTAAGCAAAAACTTTGCCCCTCTTGCAAGACAAGCCTTGTTCTTTTTCGGGTTAAAATCTGATTCGATTTTGTTAGATTTATTCATGTTAAAAGTCCTTCCTTAATATAAAATTTTTGTCTTCAATCCAAACGCCGTTTTTATTATCATATTTAATAACACTGCCGTCTGAATTAAAAGTCATCTTGTGGTTTATCCTTTTCAAAAAAGCATTGTAATCTTGTGGGAAATTTGCCTGTTCATATTTATATTGCATTTCAAATTTCCAGTTGCTCGCAATATACACTTTTGTAAAACAAGCCACTTTATCGTTATACCTTGCTTTTAAAGTTTTTGGGTAGCCGTCAAGCCAATGTAAAATTTGTGACAATGTAATTTGACTGCGAAATTCGTCTAAAAACAAAACATCTTGGCTTGAATAAGAGTCAAACGGGTTATCATAATTGCTTACCGTGTATGCCTCATATTTAGTTAATTCCATTACATACCTCGTTTTACCTGTACGGCTTTCGCCCTCGATGTATGTTACATCTAAGTGCCTGTATTCGTTTTTATACTTTTCAGATAAAAAAGCATTGCGTGTGCGCTGAATGTGTAAAAGCCTGTTGTAATTTGTAGGGTCTAAATCAATAAGTTCACTGTCAGACATTCCCTTTTTAATAGCCATAACAAGCGCATTTGCGTCACATTTTATTCTGCCTTTATTGCCTTGTGGCAAAACACCAAACTCTTTAAAATTAGCCTCATCTTCAGATAATTTTTCGGCTAATTTTTCAGGGTTCTTTTTATACCACTCACCGCTTGTATCTTTCTTCATATATTTTAAAACGTTAAGCACAGTACCTGAACAAATTTCTAAATTAGCGGTAGGAAAACGTTTTTTAATATAACCACCTGAACGTTTACTTGGAAAGTATAAAAGTATATGGCAGTGTGGAGTTTTTTTACCTGTTTTTTCATTTGTTTTTACACTTACCTCGTTTATGTACGCCCAATACTGCAAATACCCTTTTTTGAATGGCTTGTCTAATACTTCTTTAATCTTTTGCAAGCTGAACTCATGCTCTAAAGGATTGTTTAACGTCAA
This sequence comes from uncultured Bacteroides sp., assembly GCA_964371975.1. Lineage (GTDB taxonomy): Bacteria > Bacillota > Clostridia > Oscillospirales > Ruminococcaceae > Ruthenibacterium. The sequence goes on along the minus strand of CAYJPD010000024.1, from coordinate 4,532 downwards.
CAGCCAAGTGCGTGCTTGTTGTTTAAAAATAAAATCTCCGCTATCAGTTTTATTGCCCAAATTGTCCTCACCTCACTTTCATAATAATTTCACCCCAGAACTTTTGTGTTTATCCCAGTATGTTAGCTTTACAAAAATGGCTTTAAACAGCCGTTTTAAAGCGCATACCCCAGTACCCCAGAAAGTTCTATAAAGGTAATACTGTTTGCCTGCGGCAAACGGGGTTGTGGTTGCTATTGTTATTGTGTGTTTTTGGTAGGCGTGGGTATGCCTTACGGCACGCCCACACCCACCCCGCATGTAGTTTGTATTATTTATTATTATTTACAGGTTTAATTTTGTCTGCTCTAAACGCAAGTTGCACCCTATTTGTTGTCGAATTTACATATGGAATTGCACGTAAATTCTCAAAGGCAACATCATATGATACGTTTGGTGCGTCTAATTGCGCACTGCCCTCAATGCGAACTGTAATCTTCTCAAAGCTCCAGTTTGGCAGTACTACAACATACTTGTATGCAGTTACTTCATCTGTCGGCTTACCGTCTACAAAATTGTTAATTGCCTGACGGTCTACATATACGGTTTTGCCAAGATTAATGTTTTCTAATAACTTGTTTATAATATTCATGTTTTTTTAACTCCTTAATTTTAAAACTTTATTTAATACGATTTTATATTTGCCGTTATCTGCTTTTTAAATTGTATTTCACCGCCTTTCTTGTTTTCGCTGTGCTGTTGGCTGTTGTAATTGTTAGAAGATAAACACCCCCTTTCTAATTGAAAAGTGTATTTCAAGATTGTTTGAGAAAATCTTCGTCAAAATCTTGAAATTCACCGTCGTAAAAATACAACATTGCACAATCTAACGGGTGGCGAGAAGTGTCACTTGCGTAAGATTTAAACCGCCCTATAACACTGTTCGGTTTACTCTCGCCCCTGTCATTTTCGTTGTAAATCATGTAGCAATTGCCGCCCATAGGAATAATTGATGTGCAATTTTTAACTATTTCCTCTGCTCGTGTTTCTGGTATTGAATCAGTGTTGTAAAGCACTCCTTTGTCTATATATGTTAAATACATATATTCGGTGTCTTTAGAATTTTCATCAACTATCAATACCTTAATCTCGTTTAACTTTCTATTATTCATGTAAATACCTCTTTCTTGTTTTTTGTTATTTTGGCGCCTCTAATTATATATGCAAGCGTTCTTTGATTTTCGTGGGGTATATAAATAAAAAAAAGCACTTACAACATTTAAGCTGTAAGTGCCTTTTATATTAAATTTCTTAATCTTTAAATTTTAATGCTTTTTTTCTAACACCTGCAAGCCTGTTTTTCACACTGTCAATGCTAATGCCAAGTATCTTGGCACACTCTTCTTGTGTAAAGCCATATAAATAACAATTTATGGCGGCTTCCATTTGCTTTGGCGTTAAACATTTTGTAAATGTGTCTAAAAAATCTTTTTTAATCACATATTCTAACGGGTTTTGATTATATGTATCGTTTACGTTAAACAAATAACTGTCTATTACGTCCACGCTAACATTACTATCATCACAAGCATTAAATTGCATATTATAATTTTCATAGTTTTTCATTTGTGCTTTTCTTATATCAAGCCTCTTTACTTTATTGTCTATAAGTACGTGTGCAGGTAATTTTACAATAGGCTTTAATTCTTTTGCCATGCTGCTTCTAAAATCCTTATAAATAGTTTCATTAATTTCATTTTTTACGAACTTAAAGTCGTCTGTATCTTCTTGATATACATTATAGATAACAAAATATTTTTCTCCTGTTTTATAAACATAATAACCGAGATTTTTTAAGCAAAGTTTATTGTATTGATTTAAATTTTTCATAAATTAAAATCCTTTCTTTTAATAAATTTTTTTAATTTCCATTACTTACTAATGCAAAAGATATTTGCATTTAGGGGGGTAACTAATTTCAGAATTAATAATTTGCTTCAGCTTTGGTAGGAAACTTGCCCTACGTCTTACAGGCTGAACGCTATTAAATTTTCAAGGTGCTTTCCCATTTGGGCGCAAAAAAAAAGACAGTACGAAAGTACTGTCTAATGGCGCAACAAAGACAAGATACTCTCAAATGGGCGCAGTTATAGCACTGCGTTTTGAAAATACTTTTTGCCTTTATTGCAAGTCGGGCTTAAAGCTTTTTATTCGGTTTTTTCGAGTTACACTCCTTTCAAAAAAAATAGCAAAAACCTTGTTTTTCTTTGCTAACTGTATTATAGCAAGGAACTAATAAAATCAAAAGTTCCAACTTTTAATGTTATTTTTTTTAATTTTTTTTAGGTTAGTTATTACAAATATTAAAATATGATTGATAATAATAATAAATGTGATATAATTTAGTTATAATGACAAAAAAATAAGGCTATATATAAAACAGCCAAAAAGAGGTATAATAATGGTTTATAAAAAAATATATGAAATAGGATATAATTTCACATTTACAAATCAGCTTTGCTCTTGTTTAATTGATACAGCTCATGATGAAAAAGAAAAACCTATATTTACATTAAAAATAAAAGCAATTCCTAACAGTTACTTAGATTATGCCTACAAAAAATTTGACGGCTTATTTGTGAGTGATAAGTTAAGGCAACCCATAGATAAATATAAACCTATTATCCAATTATTAGATATAATATCAGCAATTGAAAAAAACACATATATAATAGATGAAAAACCTTATTATAATGAAACTGATATTATTGAATTAAAAAATTACATAATAAAATATGGTTTCTTTTTTCCAGTGAATGAAAACAACTATACCATTGTCCCTGTAAATGAACTTGTGGTTTTACTTAAACATTTTAAAAACACTTTCACAGTTTTATCAAACATATTAAGCCTTGCGCCAAACTATAAAGATTTATTTAATGCTTTATCTGAAATACTATTTATAAATTATACAAATTTGTTTTCAAGTGAAAGTTTAAAACCTTATAGTCCTAAAACTCACGTTTTAGCTTACTCATGGAACAATAAAGAATATGAAAAAGAGCATAATGTGGTTAAACGAGAAACTTACTGTATTGAAATTGATTCATACGATGAAGACCCTGCACAAATTGGCGGTGCATATGTAGATTATGACGAAATTGACGTTGAAGTTTATGATTATAATAAACATTCCTTATTATATAAACATGAACCTGATACAAAATATGAATCAAGCTATTATAAAGTTTTTGATACAGTTAATAACGCCTTTTTTAAATTCAGTGCTACCGACTATGGTTACTATCGTGAGCCGCTAAATATTGACAATAACCTTATTTACGATTATAGTAATCGTAATGAAATTGATTCAAAGAAATATTCTGAAACAGAGTATTCAATGCTTTTAAATAAGATAGAATCTTACAGCTGTTTTTTTAAAAAATTAGACAATAGTTATACATTTAATAACAATATAGTTGATGTAGCACGTTTAGGGCATAATATATATGGCAATTTGACGGCAACTAAAGGTAGATATACAGACCCGTTTAAAATGGTCGATTTCTTTTATCGTTCAGAAATTCCTATCACACAAGTAATGGATTGTCATTTAGATATTTACTATCGTTATGCTAACATGTTATGCAAAGAGCAAGCTTCAAAATTTTTTATTGATTTTTTATTTCACTTATCAAACAATTTCAATATATCTAACATAACAAACTTAGGGCAAGTTTCTATAAGCAAAAACCATTTTAAAGAATTTTTAAATTTTCAAGATAATGTAAGTGAAATTGATTTCTTTGAAACTGATGAAAATATTAACTCAAATATGAAAAAAAACACAAACGATGAAATTTGGAGTGATGTTTCAATTGAGTTAAAAAAACATTTGATAGAAACAGCAAAATTAACGTTTAAAGAAATTTTAGATAAAGAATTAAAAAATATTAGCCCTGTAACAGATATTGAAACTTTAAAAGCTGAATGGCATATACCAAATTATTTTGCCGCACTTTATTATTCAATTTTTTACCATATGCAAAATAAAGAAATTATCAAAGAATGTGCAAACTATTCGTGTTATCATTCTTTTGTAGTTTCTACAACCAATACTCGAAATATATATTGCTCTCCCGTGTGTTCTGGTGTTATGGCACAAAGAAAGCATCGAGAAAAATTAAAAAACAAAAAATAAATAAAAAAAACCCCCTATAGAATTGTAATAAAACAATTATCCATAGAGAGCTTTATATAATTATTATTTTCAATATTAAATATTGTTTTATTTACAATATTTATGCAAAGGTGCTCAAATTTTATAAATTTATGGTACCGCTAATAGCAATACCTCTAACAAATTACCGTGAAAATTAACCGCCACTAAATTTAAAATTAAAATAATTAATGAAAATAACGCAATTATTTTATTGATATTGAATAATATACGGAATTATTTTTATTAAATGTTACTAAAAAAATCACAAAAGTGCTTCTCATAACCCAAAGGTCGTCGGTTCAAATCCGGCCCCCGCAACCATAATAAGCAC
>CAYJPD010000023.1:2925-23785 GCA_964371975.1 uncultured Bacteroides sp. | reverse complement strand
GTTGTTGGTGCAGGAGCAGGTGTGCTGTTGTCGCCACTGCTCGCAGGAGGGGTTGTTGGTGCAGGAGCAGGTGTGCTGTTGTCGCCGCTGCTCGCAGGAGGGGTTGTTGGTGCAGGAGCAGGTGTGCTGTTGTCACCGCTGCTCGCAGGTGGAGTTGTTGCACCTGTAGGTTGCACCGCAGGAACAACAGGCTCTTCAGCTAAAGTTAAGTAGCTGAAATTTGTTGCCACTATTGCAAGCATTAGTATAAAGCAAAGTGACCTTTTTAAAATTGTGATAACTTTCATCATGACTTCCTCCATATATATAAATGTATAATAATAACAATATTAATGTGCGCTTTTTTTAAAAATAGCATTATTATTTTTGCTGTTGTAATTATTATACAACACTTTGGTTACAATTCAATTACATTACAACAATATTTGTGATAAATACAACTTTTTGACGCAAAAAAATATAAAACAATTTAACAATATTTTGTGAATATTACACAAAATTAGAAGTGAAATTGATTTTTAATGATGAATGGCAATATTTTATAAACATTAAAACGGTATTTTAAGTTTTTTTCAGTATAGAAAATGGGCAAGATAATAGTTATTACTAACTGTTGAAAAGCAATATGTAACTTTAGCGCTATAAAAGCAACTTGAATGCAATAATGTTCATTTGTTTTAATAAACTGTAAAATGAGAATTGTTTGATTTTTAAAAGCCCTGACAGTGCAACTAATTGTAATAATAAAACAAGGGATTAATTTAATATTGAAAATAACATAAAAATATGATATTCTTAAATTATAGCAATACAAGGGGTTTTATAGTGAAACTTTGTGCTAATTATTTAAATTGAGGCAGCATATTAAAAACCTCCATTTCAATACGGGGGCTTAAAAATTATTTGTGCTGTGCGTAGGATGGAGATTTTTATGAAAAAAATCAGAAATAAAATAACATTTATTATAGTGGGAGCTATTGTGCTTAATGCCATTATTTTAAGCGCTGTGTCTGTTATAACAACACTTAACGCTTCCGTTGAAACAACAAAAACAACATTAGAAGAAACAGCTGTTATCGCCGCTCAAACAGCAAGCAGTACAATAGGCAACTATACTGTGGCTGTGGGTGAGATAGCAACAAATGAAATTCTTACTTCATCAGAGTATGACGATGATGAAAAATTAGACTTTATTAAAGAAAAAACAGCACAGTATTATATGAGAAGCGGTAGTATGCTAAACGCAAACGGCATAGATGTTTTCACAGGAGAAGATTTTTCGCAAAACATATTTTATACAGGTGCAGTAGAGGGTTCAACGGTTTTCTCAGAGCCGTATATTACACAAGACGGCACCGATGCTTATATAGCGGTATCGGCTCCTATTATGAACGGCAGCCGCTTATTGGGTGTTTTGTATTTTTATTGTGATACAGTTGTATTGCAAAATTTAGTGGAAAGCGTTGGTATTGGTGAAACAGGCAGCGCATATATATTAGATAATAAGGGTACAACTATAGCTTATAACGATTATAATTTGGTACTTGAGCAGTCTAACACTATTATCCAAGCGCAGAGCGATGCTTCTGTTGCAGAGCTTGCGGGTATTGAACAAAAAATGGTTAACGGTGAAACGGGTTTTGGCTCTTATGAATTTAACGGGGTAAGCGAGTATCAAGCTTTTGCGCCAATACCAAGCACAAATGGCTGGAGCATAGCGGTAACATCTACACAAACAGAGCTGCTTGAAGCCGCATTTGACTCTATTATTATAAGCGCAATTGTAGGCGTTATAATGATAATTTTGGGCGCGGTGCTTGCAGTTGTTACAAGTGCATCTATAGGTAAGCCTATAGTAAAATGTGTAGAAAGGCTTAATAACCTTGCTTTAGGCGATTTAACTTCGCCTGTGCCCGAAATAAAAACGAAAGACGAAACAAAACAGCTTGCACAATCTACCGAATCTATTATAGCAAGCCTTTCTGAAATTATATTCGATTTAGATAATTCACTTTCACAAATGGCAGAAGGAACACTTAATATTAACACAGAAAACAGCGAAGCATATATAGGCGATTACGGCTCGCTTCATACATCAATGGTGCGCATTATAGAAAGCTTAAGCACAACATTAGAGCAAATAAACGGTGCAACAATACAAGTGAATATGGGCAGCGACCAAGTTTCGGCGAGCGCGCAATCGGTTGCACAAGGCGCAACTGAGCAGGCGGCATCTATTGAAGGGCTTGCCGCTACAATTGAGCTTATTACACAGAAAATAGCGCAAACGGCAAAAGATACGCAGCAGGCTAAAATTTCTAACGATAAATCACAACAAGCGCTATTGCAAAGCAATGAGCAAATGAACCAAATGCTTGTTGCTATGCAAGAAATTAACGATAAAGCAACTGAAATTAGCAATATTGTAAAAGTTATAGATGATATTGCGTTCCAAACAAATATTTTAGCGCTCAATGCCGCTGTTGAAGCAGCGCGCGCAGGCGTTGCGGGAAAAGGTTTTGCGGTTGTTGCAGATGAAGTTAGAAACCTTGCGGCGAAATCGGCACAATCGGCTCAGGACACAACTGTGTTAATTGAAGAAACCATAGCTGTTGTGAAAAACGGCAATCAAATTGCAAGCGAAACGTCAAATTCCATTGGCGTTGTGGGCGAAAACGCAAAAGTGCTTAGCGAGCTTGTTAACCGCATTGCAACAGCGGTTGAAGAGCAAGCAAGCTCTACAGAGCAAATTAACCATGGGGTAGAGCAAATTTCGTCTGTTGTGCAGTCTAACACAGCAACGGCGGAAGAAAGCGCCGCAACAAGCCAAGAGTTATCAGACCAAGCGCATAAGCTTAAAGCTTTATTAAGCCGTTTTAAATTTTAAAGTGTAATTACTATTATAAAAAATCGGTGATATGCATTTGCATATCACCGATTTTTTATATGTCAATTCGTCATTGAAGCTCGTGAAAATAATATATTTTTAATAGAAAGCGTGCGCCATACTAAAATAGCATAGCGCACGCTTTAAAAATAAATTAATAATTCACTATATCATGAATTAAGCTTTTGATATTTTGTTCCATAACATCATCTGCAAACTGGCATGTGCCAACAGCTTTGTGACCGCCGCCACCGTATTTTAACATTAAACTGCCAACATCAACATTTGATGTGCGGTTAATTACCGAGTACCCAACGGCGCAACTGCAACCTTTGCCACCGCGCCCGCTAACAATCCAAACAGATATGTTTTGCTTTGGAAATAAGCTGTAAACCAAAAAGCGGTTGCCTGAGTAAATTGGGTCAATTCCGCGCATATCGCTAATTATAACATCACCTTCAGTGTGAGTGTGGGCTTTAACCATTTCAATGAATTTTGCGTTTTGCTCTAAATAAACGTCCACACGCTCTTTAACATCAGGTAGTGCAAGCATTTCTTCAATACTCATAGTGATGCATGCATCAATTAAGTTTTCCATAAGTGCATAGTTGGATATTGTGAAATTGCGCCAACGGCCAAGCCCTGTTCTGGGGTCCATCAAAAAGCCCATTAAAATCCAGCCTGTGGGGTTTTGAATTTCGTCTATAGTTAAATCGGCCGAGTCAACTTTATCAACGCCCCACATCATTTCTTCAAGGCCGTCAAATGTTTTATCGCCGCCGTAGTAATCATATATAATTCTGGCGCATGAAGGCGCAAGGCGGCTTTCGCCCTTATATTGGCCCTCTAATGCATTTCTTTCGTGCTCGCTTGAGTGGTGGTCGAACCACAAACCGCAACCGGGCACATAAGGTACATTTGCTAAGCAATCATTTTCAGTAATTTCAACTAAACCGTCTTGCAAATCTTTTGGATGAGCAAAAATCCAATTATCAATAACACCAACTTTTTTTAAAAGCGCAGCGCAAGCTAAACCATCAAAATCAGACCTTGTTACTAGTCGCATAATAAACCTCCGATTATCTTTATAAAGTTATTTTAACATTTTAAATGTAAAATCGCAAGTGTTTTAGGGTAAAAAACAAAAAACATTGAGGTGAAATTTATTAAATTGAGAAAGGGTATTATTTTATAAACATTTGTGCTATGTTATTAAAACAAAAAGCATATTAAAATTAGTTTTAATAACTAAAATTCAATAATTTTAATTGTGAATTATTATAAATTGGAAAAAGAATTTAAAAATATTAACACGGTAATTGACATAGATTTACAATTAAAGTATAATAAAAATGAGTTTAATAATATCGCTTTGCAACGTTTAAAATTCAAGAATACTCGCGTTTGTAATTTTGGCATGTTCAATAGAATATTTGAAAAAAGTTAGGAGTTGTAAAGAATGACAGTTAGTTTTCAAAAATTGCCAAGCACAGTGCAAGAGTTTGAAATGCTTGTAAAAGAAGGCCTTGAAAAACCGGAAAAAACAGCGGCACTTTTTATATGTGCAATACATATTTTATCGCAAGATAGGCAGGCAGGAATTGACGCTATTAATTTGCTTAAAGGCCCGGCGCCGCTTTCTCAGCACGACATATCTTGGTTTAAAGACAGAATAGGTGATAAGCTTTATTTACCTATGGCTTATTTCAACGGTTCAACGCCTGAAAACAGCTACACACCAACAATTCCATACACACTTACATTCTCAAGCGACCCTCGCCCGCAAGATTGCGAAGATGGATATATTCGCCTTTACATAAAAGCGCCTGCCTTTGATTCGCCCAGAGCAATAAAAATGCGCAAAAAAGGTAATGAATGGTTTGCTTGGGAATACAGCGGCATTATGATGGGCGTTAGAACGCCTGCAAAACATGACCCTTGGGCATAAAAGATTGCCGTTATAGCATGAAATTATAATGAATTGTAACAAAAATAAATGTAAAAAGTGGGCGCAGATGGCTTATTTAAACAATGCATGTGCTTTTAAATAAATAATTTATTATTTTTATTGACTTTGATTTATTATTATGATAAAATATTTAAGCATTGCATTATGTTTAATGTGAGTAAGGTAAAGTTACATGGAGATGTGTCTGAGTGGTTGAAAGAGGCGGTCTTGAAAACCGTTGACTGTAACAGGTCCGTGGGTTCAAATCCTACCATCTCCGCCAACTTTTTATAAGTTACTGCTTGTGTGATAGCACACACATTAATATTTTCAATAGCAAAATTCAATAGTTTATACGCTTACCATGCAGAAGTACTCAAGTTGGTGACGAGGCGCCCCTGCTAAGGGCGTAGGCTGGGAAACCGGTGCGAGAGTTCGAGTCTCTCCTTCTGCGCCAAAAAGACGGGATAAAATAGATGTTATCTATTTTATCCCGTCTTTGCGTTTGTTGGGTATATTTTGCGTTTGTTGCAAAGGCGAAGACGGTTTTAAAAAAACCCGGCGAAAAAACCAATGGAACAAGCATTTAAACAAAAAAACGCACAAGCAAAAAATTCATATAAGGGCAAATGATGCCTACTTAATGCGATTGCACAAAAAATCTTGTGATAGCTGTACCCAGCTTTTAACAGTTTTATCCGGCGTTATAACATCATTGGAAATATTGCCTTTTCGGGCTTTCATGCCGTTAATATTATGCTGCGCAACGGTGGCTTAAACTGATGCTTTTCAAATATTCTACATTTCCGTCTGCGGCATCTAATGCTTCTTTGGGCAGCAAATCAGGGCTATTGTCTTTTAACGACATTTTTATTTCGGCGTTTTTATTCATTTTATCATCGGCGGTGATATTAGCCGTGCACATCAAGCGCTATAATAAACAAGCGGTTGATGTGCGTCTTTTATTTATTAGTGTGATACAATATTGTTAAACGCTGTTTTTTGGGAAAATTTTCATCGGTATAAATTTCATAAGCTTTTTAGCTTTTGCGGTGTCGTAATGATTATCGGTTGATAAAATATCTACAAATGGGGTTTTAAAGCCTGCTTTTATACCTGTATGAACAAAATTATTGCGCTCATAAAAAGCGAGCCTTTTTACACGCTGCTCGTAATTTGCAGCATTTTTATCGTCCATAGTTTCAATAAATAAAGTCACCGATTTATTAGGGTATTTATCAAATAGCAATTGTAACAGCTGTGAGCCGTAACCTTTTGAATGTATTTTATCGTTTACTGCAATGTAAAACACAAATAGAGTATGTTCTAACTCTATAGTGAATAAAATCCCTACAAATAAATCATTATCATAATAAACTTTGAAATTATAATTTTTCTTTAGCGTAAGTGCTTTTATAAGCCACATTGGCATAAGTTCTTCTTTAGGAAAAACCCTCTGCATAAAAAGGCAAATCTCTTTGTAATCAGCTAATTTTTTTGTTAAATTTTTTTCTGTTAAATTCATATAGTAGTCCTTAATGTTAATATTGATAGTAGCTCTTGTTTCTCTTATAAAGATAAACCGATACTATAATGGCTAAAAATTCCGCAAAAGGAACAGCCAACCATACGCCGTTTAATGCAAATATTTGTGGCAAGATTAAAAGTGCAATAACAATGAATACTAAGCTTCTTAGTACTGAAATAGTGGCCGACACCTTCCCGTTTGAAAGGGAAGTAAACATAGCAGAGAAAAAAAGGTTGAAGCCCATAAATAAATAAGCCGGCATAAAAAGCAATAACCCGTTTTTTGCCATTTCGAATGTTTCGCTTTCGCTTGAGATGAAAATACTTACCGCTTCATTGGCAAATACAAGCGTTACAGCGATTACAAGTATTGAAGATGCTAAAATAATTATTAAACTTTGCCTTATAACTTTGCGCAAGCCGTTATGATTTTTTTCACCGTACTTAAATGCAATTATCGGCGCAACACCTAAAGTATAACCCATATAAATGGCGCTTTGGAACATTTGTATATATAAAATTACGCTAATTGCCGCAACGCCTGCATCGCCTACCATGCTCATTAAAATAAAGTTAAACATAAGCGTTGTGATAGATGTGGCAAGTGAGGAAACAAGCTCAGACGAGCCGTTAAACATGCTTTGCCCTAAAGTTTTTATTTTTAGCTTTGGCTTAACAAAGTGTAAAATGCACTTTCTGTTAAATATGAAATAGAAAAAGCCTATCATGCCCGGAAGTGCATTGCCTATGCCTGTTGCAAGCCCTGCACCGGCTATTCCCCAATTTAACATGTTGGGTGAAACAAAAGCATAGTCAAGAACAATATTTGTTATACCACCGGCAAGGCTTAGAATAAGCCCAAACATTGGGTGCCCTGCCGTTACCATGAAAGACTGTATAAATATCATAAAAAACACTGGTGTTAAAAACCCTGCTAAACTAAGCATATAATCTTTTGCAAGCTTATATAAATTATCGCTTACATTTAATATATTAAGAAGCTCGTCGGGGAAAATTACAACAATTGCGGTTAGTATGCTACCAAGCAAAGTGCCAATAATAAAAATTACCGTTAAAAATTCCCGGGCCTGTCTTTTTCGCCCTTGCCCTAAAAATTTTGCTATTACAGCGTTACCGCCTGTTGCGAACATAAGGCTAACTGCCATTACTATGCCAAGAAGCGGCGTTACTAAATTAACTGCTGCAAGAGCACCCTCGCCAACAAACGCCGCTACAAATACACCGTCTATAATAGAGTATGTTGACATAAATATCATCATAATCATACTGGGCATGGTGTATTTTAAAAGTTCTCTCATGTTAAAGTTCTTTGCAAGTGGACTATTCACGCTAATTCTCCTCACTTATGTTATCAGATAAAATATCCGACAAATACTCTACCATTTCACAAAATACATCTACTTTTTCGTGCCCGAATTTTTCCAAGATGCTGCGCTCAACTTCATTTTCATAACTCGCAACAATTTCATAGTCTTTAGGGCTGTTAGGGTTTATAGAAAGATAAAACACCCTCTTGTCGGTTTCGCTTTGAGTTCTCAGAATATACCCTTTTTTGCAAAGTTGATTGATTTTCTCTGTAACAGACGGGCGGGTGATGTTTAACAAATCTGCAATTTGTGAGGAAGTGTATTTGTTTGGGTGCGATTCTATTATATTAAGATAAAGCGTGTCGTGGTATGAAAGCTCGCTTTTTTTATCGTGAGAATAAAGGCGCTTTAGCTCATATAATGCTGTATCATGTGTTATTTTATTCAATGCTTTAATTAATTTACCGTCCATGTTTAACTCCTTTAAAATTGATACTTAAAACTAAATACTTTTAACTAACTACTTTATACTAACTATATTAGCCTAACTAATTGCTTTTGTCAAGAGTTTTCTTAAATAAAATACAGTATTCAAAAAACTTAAAACACAGTTTTGCGCTATTGACTTTAAAGCTATACTGTTATATAATTTACCTATCGTCAAGCGTTTTATTGCCAAATGTAAAACAATAATTGGTTGATGTTAAACGGAGGAATACTAATGTCGGCAGCACAAACAAGAAGCAAAATATTAGACGCAATGTATAACTTAATAGCAGAGCAAGGTTATGAGAGAGCGTCTATTGGCAGAATAGCAGAAATTGTACAGGTTAAAAAAGCTGCTATATATTACTACTATAAAAAAAAAGAAGATATTCTTTTTGATTTGATAGACATTTACTTTAAAGAATACCCTTTTGATTACGCTTTTTATAAAGCATCAAATTATGAGGAGTATAAAACGTGTTTTAAAAGTTTTGGCCTTAAAATCATAGCAGATTACCGCAATAATATTACTTTGAGAAAAGTTATTGCCGAGATAAATTTGCTGGCTCAAAGAAACGAAGAAGTAAATAAAAAAATAGGCAAGTATGATAAAAACTTTGAAATGGCCGTGGAAAAACTTTTTAAGCACGGGCTAAGTATTGAAGCGTTAAACGAAAATTTTAATGTTAAATTGAATACAAATATGATTTTGCTCTTTTTTGGCGGCATAGAAAATTCAATTACATTTAATTACAATATAGATGTTGAAGAAGCTTGGCTTTTGTTTGTAAATAAAATAATTTAGAGCTTAAATTTGAAATAGTGCTAATTAATTTACTCTATACAAAAAACGTTTAAGGCACTATAAATTATGTAAAGAAAAATATGTAGGCAGCATTGTTTTATTTGTAAATACGAACATTATATTTCTGAAAGGTAAGTTATATTTATGAGCCAGAATTCAAGCAAAGGTAAATATATTACGATAGCGCTAATTGCAGGCATAGCAATTGCGGCTTTACTTATAATATATTTTATATTATTTAGAAGCGAAACATTTTTGGGTTTTATGAGCAGAGTTTTTTCTGTATTTATGCCGGTGACTTATGGGTTGATACTGGCTTATGTTATGAACCCTATGCTGAATTATTTCGAGGATAAATGGGCTAAATTATTAGCTAAGAGAAAGCGGAATACAAGCAAGCGAAGCAAATTAAACAGAACATTGTCTATAGCTACAACTTCTATTGTTTTTATTGCGGTTGTTGTAATATTTGCTGTTATATTTATTTCGCAAATTGTACCGAGCGTGCAAGATATCGCAAGTAATTTTGATATTTATTCGCAAAATGTGAATAATTTCATTGATAATTTATTATCGGCACACCCTGATTTAGAGTACTGGATAAATGAGATTTATATTCGCTATGAAAGCGAAATTCAAAACTTTCTGGATACGACAATTTTACCAATAACAAGTGAGGTTTTATTAAATGTTTCCGGTAGCGTTTTGTCAATTTTAGTGGCGTTTTGGAATTTAATTATTGGCTTTATTATTGCGCTTAATATTTTGGGTAACAAAGAAGTGTTTGCCGCACAAGGAAAAAAGATTTTATATGCATTTTTGCAGGTAGAACGTGCAAATCACTTACTTAATGATATTAGGTTTGTGCACAGAACATTTACAGGCTTTATATTCGGCAAAGTAATCGATTCTATAATTATTGGCATAATATGTATGATAGGAACGTCAATTATAGGAACGCCTTATGCTGTATTGGTAAGTATTTTTATAGGGTTCACTAATGTAATACCGTTTTTTGGCCCATTTATAGGGGCAATTCCATCAGCGATATTAATTTTTGTTGTAACGCCAACAGAGCCGTTAAATTTATTGTACTTTTTAATTTTTATATTTTTACTGCAACAGTTTGACGGCAATATTTTAGGGCCTAAAATTCTTGGAGACTCTACCGGTTTACACGGTTTTTGGGTTATTTTTTCCATAATTGTTTTTGGCGGTTTCTTCGGTATACCGGGCATGATTATAGGCGTTCCCACATTTGCGGTAATTTTTGTTATGTTTAGGCGAAGTATTAATGAAAAGCTAAATAAAAAAAGCCTGCCTACAGACCGTGAAAATTACGAGGGGCTTGGAACAATTGAAAATGGGAATTTTATACCGTATGTGGCACAAGAAAAACAGGATACAATAAATAAAAATTTCAATTTTAAAAGCAAAAAGAAAAAGCCGTAATGTTTCGTTTGTTATTTAAGGAGGGGTATATAAAATGAAAAGAGCAATTACTTTTATTTTAGTTTGTGCGCTTGTAATGTCATTTACAGCGTGTTCAAACTCGCTTGGAGATGCCATGCAAGAGGCAATATCTTCTATTCCCGATGAGCTAATATATGATAATAGTGGCACAAACACACAAGTTGATAATAACGTAGAGGTTGAAAACAGTGGCGCAAATAGCGAGCTTTCCGGCAGTAGCCCTTCCCAAAGCGGAAATGCAGAGAGCTCAAATATAGACTACAGCCCTTATTCTGCGCTTGTTAAGGCGTACACGCTTGATTATAATATAGAGAATATTAGCGCAACAGATTATGTACTTACAGGGATGACGCTTACACATACATACCCACAAACGCCCGAAGACAGCATGATAGACGCAAGCGGTTTTTGCTATGCCAATTTAATTGACCTTGACGGCAATGGTGTTTTAGAGCTTATTTTAATAGGCTATGACGAGCAAGATTGGGATGAAACAGCGTATGAAATTTACGGTGATAAAATTAAGATAAGCCTTTTAGATGACAGAAATATAGCGAAGGTATATACAATTGACCCTGAAGTAGGCCTTGAGTTTTTAGGTGGTATACCTTTAAGCGAGTTGTTTTTGCCAACATCTTTTAATTATGGGCTTGAATACATAATTTCAGAAAATAAAGCATATATAGCTGTGCACGATATTTTTCAAATGGGCGACGGCACAATATATTACTACGGGATGGACGACGGTTATTTTGGCGTTGAGGCATATTTTGAAATGAATGTGCACGGGGGCTGTGTTTATGAAGGTGTTGAATATAATGCTGAGGAAACACAGAAATTAAAAGACAGTTTTGGCACGAGCGAAGTTCATCTTATAGAGAATATGAATGATGATATGATAGCAGAACTTGAGGCGATAAACGCAAAAACTTTTGACTTCTTGGCAGATTACCCTATTCAGAATTTTATTAGTTTAAATGGGGCATATAATAACGGGCAGTTCTGTTTTATAGAGTATGCGTTTCAAGATTTTTATCCGCCTAATATTGCAATACAGAACTATTTTAATGCGCTTACTATGCGAGATTATGACGCGTTAGCAGAGCTTGGCATAAGCGCAGATGAAATAGACGATATTAAAATGAGGCAAAGCCCGGAGGAAGAGTTTGCTTATATTCCTGGGTATATAATATCAGATTTAGAAATTGAAATAACAGATTTAATTGAGAACCCCGACTTAGCAAGCGATATTGAAGAACATATAAACGCGTTGCCTTATTCAAATATAACGCTCATGTATTGCAATGTTAACGAAGTGTTAGACCCGCACACGTCACAGTTGGGCTTGCAAAATGCAGGCGGAACTTATGACTATTATTTCATTTTATATTCCGAAGACCCTGACGGTTTAAACTGGAAAATAGCGGAGATATTTGATAATAAATTTTATTGGTAGCCCTAAAGAAGCGCTAAAGGGGCAAGCAGTTGATATATTAAATGTAATTTGCTATAATTATAAAAAAATAAATGTTGCCACCGGGTAAGAATGTTAAAAGCATTCATTTGCACATCGTTAGGTCTTTGAAGATGTGTGAGTGAATGCTTGTTTTTTGAAAGGGGAAGTATGAAAATAACGAAATATTTCAGCAAAGCAGAACTTATATTGTGGCTTTCGTGTATATTCATAATCATCACTGCATTTTTAATATTTGACAGAGCAAATTACTTAATACTATGTGCATCTTTAATAGGTGCAACATCGCTTATTTTTAACGCAAAAGGCAACCCCTTTGGGCAATTTCTAATGGTTATATTTAGCCTTTTTTATGGCATTATATCTTATAATTTTGCATATTACGGTGAAATGGTAACCTATATAGGAATGACAATGCCAATGGCGGCTTTCTCTTTAGTTTCATGGCTGAAAAACCCTTATAAAGGCAATAGGGCAGAGGTGAAAATAAATACAATATCTTTTTTGGAAATTGTATTTATGTGCGCTATAAGCGCAGTTGTAACAGTAGCTTTTTATTTTGTTTTAAATTTTTTCAACACGGCTAATATTATTTTAAGCACGCTTTCGGTATTAACAAGTTTTGTGGCGGTGTACCTTACATTTAGAAGGAGCATTTATTTTGCTTTAAGCTATGCGGCAAATGATATTGTGCTTGTTGCTCTTTGGGTATTGGCGGCAATGCAAAATAGCTCTTATATAGCTGTTGCTATCTGTTTTGTTATTTTTTTTGCAAATGATATATATGCATTTATAAATTGGAAAAAAATGAAAAAAAGGCAAGAGCGCAGTAAATAACAGCTGAATGGCTCAACGTGCCTCGGGTTTTTTATGTTCTAATTGCATGTGTTTTTTCAAGTAGTTGCCTCTTGTTATTTAAGTGAATTTAATGTACCATATTGACCTAACGCTGTTTAGCGGCTATAATGAAATTACCTATTATAATACTTTATACTATAATTGTATTTTAGTTAGCAAAAAAGCTCTGATTGAAAAGGCATGCAAAGTTTCTATATAGAATAATATATATTTAAGGAGAATTCAAAATGAAAAAATTAGTTGTAATTACAGGTGCAAGCTCGGGGTTTGGCAAAGAACTTGCAAAAATGTTTAGCGCAGACGGTTACCCGCTGCTTCTTTTGGCAAGGCGCATTGACCTGCTTTTAGAAATGAACTTGCCTAATACAATTTGTAAAAAAGTTGATGTTACAAAAAAAGATGAATTTGAGGCGGCAGTTAGGTTTGCGGAAGAAAAATATGGCAAAGCAGATTTGATGATTAATAACGCAGGGCTTATGCTTCTTGGAAACATTGAAACACAAGATGCCGCAGAGTGGCAAAAAATGCTTGATGTGAATGTAATGGGCGTTATGAACGGCATGCAAATTGTTATGAACGACATGAAAGAGAGAAATTCTGGCACTATTATTAATATATCTTCTATAGCGGGAGTAAAGCCTTTTGGTAACCATGCTGCTTATTGCGCTTCAAAATACGGCGTTGTGGGCCTTTCAGAGGTTGCCAGAATGGAGCTGTCTGCGCATAATGTTAGGGTTATGAGAATTTGCCCGGGCGCAGTTGCAACCGAGCTTTTAAGCCACACAACAAGCGACGATATTAAAAAAGGCTATAACGAATGGAAAAAAAGTGTTGGAGCAACAAGCATAACGGTGGAAGATGTTGCAAAAACCATTAAATTTGCCTATGAATTGCCACAGGGTGTAAACTTAAGGGAAATACAAATAGCAGATACTAAACAGGATGCATAGTAGCATTTATAAAAAAAGTTCTTCAAATAGGAAGAACTTTTTTTATAAGCGAGCATAGGTGTAACACAAAAACTGTGGAATAGAAAAGCAGGGGAGTTATAATGTTTGATATAGTTGCAATAGGCGAAGTTTTAATTGATTTCACCCCATCGGGTAAAGATGAGCGCGGCATAGAGCTTTTTGGGTGCAACCCCGGTGGCGCGCCTGCAAATGTGCTTGCAATGGCGTGTAAGCTAAAAAGAAAAACGGCTTTTATTGGCAAAGTGGGCAACGATAAATTCGGCGCCTTTTTAGAAAAGACAATGAAAAGCGCGGGAATAAACACAGACTGCTTAAAAAAAGCGGAACATGTGCCAACAACACTTGCGTTTGTGCATTTAGACAGCGCAGGCGACAGAACATTCAGCTTTTACAGAAAGCCGGGTGCAGATATAACACTAAACTTTGATGAAATAGATAAAAGCGTGTTACAACAATGCAAAATATTCCATTTCGGCTCGGTGTCGCTAACAGACGAGCCTGCTCGCAGCGCAACAATTAGCGCTGTTAAATATGCAAAGCATAGCGGCGCCGTTATTAGTTACGACCCAAATTACAGGCCGCTTTTGTGGCAGAGCGAGCAAGAGGCAAAAGCCGAAATATTAAACGTGATGCCTTTATGTGATATAGTGAAAGTATCCGATGAAGAATTAGCGTTTCTTACAGACAAAACAGATATATTGCAGGGCGCAAAAATAATTGCAAATTACGGCGCAAGGCTTGTAATAGTAACAAAAGGGAAAAAGGGCGCATTTTACTATACAAACAATTCAAGCGGCGAGCATTGCGCTTATGATGTAAAAACAATAGACACAACAGGCGCGGGCGACTGTTTTTTAGGTGCATTATTGCACTGTATTTTGAATGAAGACTTGAGCAAACTGCAATATATACCAAAAGAGAAAATGCAAAGCTACATTGATTTTGCAAACGCGGCAGGCTCGCTTGCCACAATGAACTATGGCGCAATTTTGTCTATGCCCACTTTAGGGCAAATTACAAATTGCCAAAAAAATATAGCACTTTTAATTGAGTAAAGCAATAGCGCAAAACGCTTATTTTCGCTCGGAAAGTGAAAAGCTAAAAACACAGTATATAAAAAGCAACCGCCTTTAAAGGTTTAGCCTTTAAAAGCGGTTGTTTTTTGTTTAATTTTTATCGTAGGGCGTTAGCCTTTAAAGATAATAATTGTTAGAATTAAGCTTCTTGTAAATCTTCTTCGTCTTTCTCTTCTTTTTTCTTGCGAGCAACTAAAGCAACGATAACTTGGATGCCGAAGATTATAGCCATTGTTAGTGTCCATCTGTCAACTAAAATCATTGGTAAGCGCATATCTTCTGTTAGAATGAATACTACTATTGCAAGTATTGCTACAGGAACGCTTAATAATCTTGCTATGCCTTTGCGTTTAATTTCTTGTTCGTCTTCTTCGCTGTCATCTGTGCTTGCATTTTGCATGTTTTCGTCTTCTTCGTCTTCTTTGTTTTTGTCTTTTTTGCCGAAGTATCTAATTAGAAGAACAATTGAGATAATAGCTGTTGCTATTGTTAGAAGTAAGTTAACAAGTGCCCATGCTGCATCGCCTATTGCTGCTTGAGGAACAACTGTTTCCTCAATTTCAACTTCTGTAGGTTCGTCAGCTTCAGGCTCGTCGCCTTCAGGAACTTCTGTTTCCGGTATATCTACTTCCGGTGGGTCTACGGGTTCCGGTGGGTCTACCGGTGGAACCGGAGGTGCTGCAACTGCAGTAACTGTTAGAGTGCCTGGGATATATGCTACAGTGTAGTTAGTTGTTTCTGCAGGGCCTGTTGCTGTAATTGGGTAAACGCCTGCAGGTGATGCTAAAACTGCTGTTGTTGCAAGTGTTACAGGTAAGCCTATGGAGCCTGCATCTTGGCCAAGTTTATAGCCCGAGCTTACGAATGTTAGCGCTGGGTTAGCTGTGCCAAATGCTCTTGTAAAGCTGCTTGCTGTAACTGCGATAGGTGCTTTTGTAACTACTGTGTCTGCGGGTACTGCCCTTACAGTGTAGTTAGTTGCGCTATTGCTAATTATTGAAAGGCTTAAAGGTGTAATGTTAACAGAATTTGCATAAGTTCCTGCATTATCGCCTACTGCATAAGTTGAAGTTGATACAATTGCTGCAGGGTTAATGCCATATGTTGCTTCGCTTTCGCCTGCAACAAAGCCTGTTAGTGAGTATGCTGCATTAAAGCCAAGAACTTCGCCGTATTCAACTGTTTGTGCGCTTGGTGTGAATACTAATTCTACAGGGTTAACAATTAATGTGCCGTTTACAAGTGTTACTTCATAGTTGCCATTTGCTCTTAAAAGTGCTGCATCAGGAACTATATCGTAACCTGTTGTTGTGTTTGCGCTAAGAGTTATTGTTCTGTCAATGTCTGCGTTGTAATCAGGGTTGTTTCCTCCGGTTTGTGTTGCGTCTAAATCTGTTGCGGTAACTAAAGCGCCGCTTGAGATTTGTGCTGTAAACGAAGGAATTACGCCGCCGTAAGACATTGTTTCATCGCTTGCTGTGATAGTGATATCAATTGGCCTAATTGTAAAGTCGCCGCTTACGTAATTGATGTCGTAGTTATCTGTAAAGTTAGCCGGTGGTGTTACTCCGTTAGTTATTACACCCACTATATTTTCTACACGAAGTTCATCTGTGTAAGCTAATACGTTGTAATTATTTGCATCTCTAAGAACATTTTCAAGAGTGGGGTTTTGGCGTACTACGTCTGCGCTTATGCCATCTTGATGTTTTAGGCCTGCAACGTAGTAACCAAATTGATTATTATTTGCCGGTATTGCATTGTTGTTTCCAAGCTCTGTTGCGCTTGAATTTGGCTCGTTGTATGTTTTCTCATAATCGCCTGCTGTAAGTGTTAGCGTTGCTTTTTGTACAATGTAGTTTGCATCGACAACAGTTACAGCATAGTTAGTATTATTGTTATGCTCTGCAGAGATAGCGTCAAGGTATGTGCCTGCGTTGATATGATCTGCAACATCTTGGTGTGTTGTAACTATTGAACTGCCGATATCATTATCAAATTGTGCTTGGGTGATTTTTGAGCCGGTAGCAGGTGTATTATCAGTAACAATAGGTGCTTTATATGGGTTAGGTGCAAGTTCACCGTATGTTATGGTTTCCGGCTGTGCCTCAATTGTTATAGGCCTTGGTATTATTTTAAGTGTAACCTCGTCTGTAACCGTTACATAACCTGTTTTTGTAACTTGGACTTCATAGGTTAAATCTACATCGGCTGAATCACCATTGTTATTGTTTATAATAGTAGGTGCGGTTGCAGACCATGCATCGGTTGAACCTTTTAGCCTGTATTCGACTGTTGCGCTTTCGCCTGAAGGTAAACCTGTAACTGATACGCCTGCTGTGAAAGTTGTACCATTATAGTATTCTTCTACATTTATTGGTGCTACTTGCATTTCATTATTTGGAGATAGAGTTAGGTTACCCTTTGTCATTGTTACGTTGTAATTATCGTTAGGTGTGAAGTCAACATAAAATACGTCATCATAAGGTGTGACTGTAAAGTTTGCAAGTAGTGTTGCAAGGTCGCCATATGCAGTTGCGTCAAACTTGGTTGCAAAGCCAAGGGCATTAAGGTCGGTGTCGTTTATAGGTTTGTTTGTACCGATAAATTTCCAAGAACCCTGTTGTGTTGTTGCATTCAACTCGCCACTATTCATCCAAGCACTTATTTCAGTGTCTGTTGTTTTGTTGAAAGTGGCTGTGTAATCAAGAGCATCAACTTCTAATTCAATTGGGTTAATTGTAAAGTCGCCGGAATCTACTGATGTTACTACAAAGTTTGAATTGGTGTTAGTTACATTGCCTGCATCAAGTTGTAGTACATTCTCGTAAGGTAGCACTGAACGGTCTGCGGCTCTTTTTACAACTTCTTCCGCTGATAAGCTTGTATTAGTTGAATGTACGCGAGTGATGTCTGTGCTATTAACTGTAATGCTGTTGCCAACGTTTGTGGTTAGGTCAATAGTGTTAGACAATGTTGTAAATGCGCTCAAAGGAAGTGAGCTGTAATTAACTCCGCCTATGCTTCCTCTATAGCTTGTGTTATCAGTAACAACAACATTACCATTGTTTGTTACTAAGCCAAATGCAGGGTCAGCTGCGTTGTATGTTTTGCTGCTATCTGCAATTTGTACGCCAACAGGCCTTGGGTGCACTGTTATTGTTGCTGTTGCCATTCTTGAGAAAGTTGAGGGGTAACCAATACCGCCCGTAATTTGGAAAGTAACTGTTTGTGTTCCTTTGTTTGTAAGTGAGTTTGCTCCGGATACAACAGCGATAGTTGCGCCCGTTAAATTAATCGGTTGATTTGAAGTATCGTCTGTTACCACAAATGTGCTTGTATCAATACTAAATGCAGTTCCGTTATAGATATATTCTACATTTGGCACGCTTACGCTATATGTTTTAGGCGCTAAGTAAACATTAAACACTGTTTTTAAGCCAAGCGCTTTTTGGGGATCATAAGTAACTGTGTATGCGTTAATTTCGCTAAAGTTAGCTAATGCATCTTTAACTTCTTGAACATCTTGAATGTTTACTGTTGCCCATCTGTCACCATCAATTGTAAGTGATGAAATAGAATTTGTATAGCCTGCTGGGAATACAAAGTTTACTGTGTATTGTACAGGGTTTGCGGTTGGTGCGTAATAGAATTTAATTACATTGCTTGCGCCGGGTGCCTTAAAATCTATTTGTTGGTCTTTATCATTTGTGGGTATTGGTTTGCCTGTTGTTGCATCAACTGTACTTTCAACAACCATATACCCTGCAAAATCAGGTGCATATTCTACTACAACGCTGTTTGTGTTATTAGCTACAGATTTTTCAGGTACAGGCGAATTGTTAACCATAACATCGCCACCGTTGCCATTGTTTGCAGTAATATCAATGTACTCTACAATGTAATCATAAGTTTGTGCGACTGCTTTTGTGTATGTAAACACTATTGTCCTATCAGCTTTGGTTGCGCTTAAGTTTACAGTTAAGTCTTTAGTTAAAGTTTCGCCTGTTTTAAGGTTGTAGAAGCCTGATGGCCACGTTTCTGTGCCATTGCCCTTTATTAACGAGCTTGATGTTAGAGCATAAGCTTTAACGTCTGTGCCGTCTTTTACGCCATTAATTTCGAATGTTATGTCGGGGTAATTTGTATCTTTGCCGTCTTCATACCTGTGTGTAACAAAATATGAAGTGCTTGTGTTTTGCTCCCATTTTGCATATACAGTTAATGGCTCGTTTAGAACTTCGTCAAATGGGTATACAGTTTCTTCTAATTTGCCGTCTGCTCCCATTTTAAACCAGCCAAGAAAAGTATAGCCATCTCGTTCCAGAATATAGTCACCGGGGTCTGTAACGTGGTTTGCTTCATTTGTTGGAAGAGTAATTGATTCATGTTTATCGTTTACGTTATCAGGATTAACAAGGAAACCATCATTTGCATCGAACTTAATTTCAATTTCATCCCATTTTGCGTAAACCATGTAATTGTAGTTTGGCATTGTGCCACCTGCAGCTGGATTGAATTCTGTGCCAACGCTGGAGCCTTCTGTTATATACCAACCGCCGAATGTATAGCCGTCTTTTGTGGGCTCTACAGTGCTATCAAGCAAGCCTTTCATTAAAGCAGTGCCATTGCCATAAGGATAGCTAAACGGTTCGCCATATTTAACATCCTCTATTGTGTAGTGGCCGTATGTATCTAAAACGTATGTGTTCGGTAATGTGCCACCCATTAGGTTGTAAGAAAAGTTTGAGCGATTTCTTGTATAGTAGAAGTTGCCGTACCTAGTGGAATTATCAAGAGGGTTTGTTGCAGCAGGTGATGGTGTTAGAACTGGGAAATAATTTTTAGAGTCTACAGCTCTTACAGAGTCAAAACCAAAAATTGCTTTTGGAACATATTGAGTACCATCATATCTAATAGTTTGTGTTTTTTCCGGGCTAAGAGCAAACCAAGTGTCAGAGTGCCCGTTAATTTCAGTGCCTACTAAACTGCCTGCATCAGCTTGGTAAATATATTGCTCATTCGGGTTGCGCATTAATTGAGATTCACGGTCAGTACCACTATTTAAAATTTCAGTATATGTTTCTATTTGGGCATCTGTTGCTTCATAGTAATATATTGCTCTTGAAATTTTAGTGTGTAAGTGAGCGCTTTCGTTATAAGTTAATACGAACACTGTGTCCCAATTAGTCGGTAACATCCCTGCATTTAAAGTAATTTCTCTAAGCGCTGTGCCATGCCCTTTGAAATCACCTAAAATATAATTCGGATACACTCTATGGAAATAGTTATCGCTGAGCTGGAAATCATTATCCTCAGCTGGGTTACCATATGCGGCTTCAAGGCCTGCTCTGGTTGGCCATTTTTTTTCAATATTATCGTCTAATTTTCCGGAGAAACTATATGAAGTTAATGCGTTTGTACTATTGGCATTATAAAATTCAGTTTGGTAAGCGATATCTATGTTTTTGCCGCTGTACATTTGCCCATTTAAATACATCCAACTATATACCATTGGGAAATTTAATGTGTAAACAAGCCTTGTGTAATAAACATTAACTGTTGTTGTGCCGTCACCATTAATAACAACATTTTCTTGTGCGCGTGCATATTCGGCATGTGTAAGCGATGCCGGCTGTGGGAATGTTGTTTCGTCAATAACAATTTCTGTGCCTGCCATGCCTTGTGCAGTAGTTGATGTGAAGAATTCGAAGTTATTATCATCATTTAAAAGGTGTACATTAGAAGGATCTAATAGTCTCTTATCGTTATCGCCGTCAATATTTGCTTTTTCAAGCCAATGCAAAACTGTATAGTTAACTTCTTTCGCTTTCCAAACAGCTTTAAACTCTAAATTTGTTGCAGGCATTGTTGCGTAAAAGATTTCGGCTGGTGCAACAGCTACGCCGTTTGCGTTTACTTTTTCGCCGTTTGCGTTATATTTTTCATCTGCGTTGGCTACATTTTCAAAGTATGAAAAGTCATAGCCGGCCCTTGTAGGCGCTGCAGGTAAAGTTATAGCCGCAC
>CAYJPD010000023.1:0-2825 GCA_964371975.1 uncultured Bacteroides sp. | reverse complement strand
CTCCGGTGTGGGTGCCGGTGTTGGTGCATCTGCCCAAACGGCTTTAAGCAAAACATCGCTTGTTACACCATTAATAGTTGCGCCAAAAGCGTGAGTTGTACCGTCATCGCTTTGGAAACCGGTTAATATTTTATCTGTGCTTGTGAATGTGGCTTTAGCTGTTGCTTCATCAACAACTACAACCGTGCCTGTGTGTTCGGCTTCAGCTATTGTACCGCTGCCGCCGTTTGCATCATACCTAACATAGGTAGGCGCAGGTGTGTTTTCGGGTAGAGCTTCGGCAAATGCACCAAAAGGTATAACAGTAATTAGCATCATTATAGATAATGCTAAACTGATTATACGCTTTGCAGCATTTTTGCTCCTTTTGTTTGTGTTTGTCATAATAAACCTCCGTAAATTGAACTCATCAAAATTCTGTTGTTACATGTGTTTTCATTTTTTCAAATCATTTGTTACAAATTATATCACCTTTTTAGACGTTTTGCAATACATTTGTACTAAAAAAACGCACTATATCAGCATGATTTACGAATTGCACAAAAAAATTAGCTGTTTTTTTGTTATTTTTTATTTCAAGTTTTTTAAATAAATGGTATGTAACCTTATTTTGTAAATGCAAAATGCTGCTTTTGTCAGTAATATCAACAGTTTATAAATATAGCATGCCGGTTTTGCACTGTGAAAAAGTAACATTAAATCAAAGCACAGGGACAGGGTGGGGGTGGTACTAAAAATGCTGAGTTTTTCCATTTATTGGGTGTTTTTGAAATAAATAATTTAAATGGAACAGTTAAGCGTTGCTTTATGTTTTAAAAACAGGAATATTTGCACGCAAAATACCATTTATATTGTTAAAAATGTAACATAATAGTAACCTATGAATTTTGCATCTATATATAATATGTAATAAATAATAAAATAGTTCCATTGAATGCAAGTTTTTTTCTACAGTGTTTTCAAATGCTTGCTTTGAAAATTTGCAAAGATTTAAAAGCTTTTTATATTTAAGAACTAAAACAAAATTGCAAAAAAGCAGGGCTGAACTTCAAAACGCGTTGCATGGCAAACTTTGTAAAGCCTTGGTAATAAAGAGTTTAAGCTTTGCTTGCAATTTTAAAGCTATATAATTCATTCAAAGCTTAACCCTTGTTTTTAATAGGCGCTTTAAATTATATTATAGTTTTTATTGCAAGCAAAGCTCATAAAGTTAGCGAAAACTACCCATAAAGGTGGTGATGTAAAAATTTGCCAGGGCAGTGTAATTACTGCTTATTTTTGAAAATATAACATTTTATCAACAAAATGTTATTGCTAAGTAACTGTTCAAATTACTTTTTTAAGTTTTTTTTATTAATAAGTATTATATTAGCTATATTAATTCTATAGTATATTGCTTTTCGTTAGTTAGCAGTGCTTTGAAATTTTAACTGTTGCGAGAAAAGTGTTTGCGCTGTACTTATTATTATTGTTTTAATTGTACATTTAATAGCCTATGATGAATATTACAAATAATTGTAATTTTTATCAACGCGAATAATACACTCGAAATTTTCATAAGTTGAATTTATGTTTTTTTGAATTAATTCTATTAAGCTCTCAGGTGATAAAGTTATATTATTTGGCAGTTCAACATCAAATAACAGCTTAGTGCCATCATCTGTTTCAATATATCTAAAACCGTGCAAGCCAAGCGAGTTATCAATGTTTTTCAGCACAGTAATAACTGCATTTTTATATTCATCAAACTGCTTATTATCTGTTAAAACAGGGTCGCTATGAACTACAAGTTGTATGCCCGTTTTTTCAAAATCGCGCTCAATTTTATCAGCTATTTCATGGCACACAATAAATTCAAGCTTTGCGTCAAACTCTATATGCACTGTGGCAAAATACTTTTCCTCGCCGTAAGAGTGCACAATTAAATCGTGAATACCCAACACTTTTTCATAAGTCATAATTTTATTTGAAATATCGCTAATGAACTTTTTATCCGGCGCCTCGCCTATAATGGGGCTTAGGGTATCTTTTGCAAGCTCTAAGCCCGATTTTGCTATGATAAGCGCCAGCAAAGCACCCACATAGCCGTCTAAATTAATATTGAAAAAATAGTAAATTGCAGACGAAACAAGAACACCTAATGTAATGAAAATATCGTTAAGGGCGTCTTTAGAAACACCTATAATGGCTTTTGAATTTATTGTATTGCCAATTTGCCTATTAAATAAGTACAGCCAAAATTTTATAGCCATTGAAAAAACTAAAACTATAACCGACAATATTGTAAGCTCAAATTCAATTGGATTAATAATTTTATCGAAAGAAGACAAAAATAATTGCCCTGCTACAAATAGTATTACAAATGATATAATGAACCCTGAAATATACTCTAAGCGCGCGTGCCCGAAAGGGTGCTCTCTATCAGCCGGTTTCTCCGACATTTTAAAGCCTATAAGTGTAATAATAGAGGAACCGCTATCGGAAAGGTTGTTTATGCCATCTCCCAAAATAGAAATACTAAAGAACAAAGCTCCGCACAGAATTTTGCAAATACTGAGAAAAACATTTGAAATTATGCCCACAATACTGCAAACCATAACATATTTTTTGCGGCTAACGCTTTGAGATGATTTTTTATTTAGCACAAATGTGTTAATGATGAAATTTGTCATATTATCTCCACTTTCTAAACTGCAATGCCTATTTTTATACTATGCTTTTATTATACCAAATATTACTATACGGTTTCAAGCTACAATAATATGGCTGTGTTTAGCCCTTAGGGAGTAATCCGAACACGCCTATTTTGGCAAATTTATGCGCTA
>CAYJPD010000022.1:0-24828 GCA_964371975.1 uncultured Bacteroides sp. | reverse complement strand
GTTAATAATTCCACCGAAATAATCGGCAAAGGCTTTTTTAGAACTCATTAAACATGCAAAATATTTAAGCTAAAAATATTATTTAAAAATTCAATTATTTAATTAAAAGAGGCATTTGGTTCTTAAATTGAACCCTATGCCTCTTTTTTGTTTGCTGTTAATATGTTAATTATCTTAAGTTCAGCAATTAATGTTTACTTCCTATACGCAAAAACAGGCAAACCGCCTTTTTTCGGTATAGAAACTTCGCCTTTTATAAGCGGTTTGCAGTATTCTATAAATTTTAAAGTCATATCATGGCCATTTTCGGCAATATAATCTGCAGGCACGCTTTTTTCTTTATTGCAAATTTCATTTACATCTTTTGTCGCAAAATTAACCGCATATTCATTTTGCTCTTTGCGCTCAAAACAAACCATTTTGCCACTCTCACCGCTTAGCGCCGCTTTCACGCCATGTTCTCCTGCTTGCATAGCCTCATTTGCATCTGTTAAAGACATATACCCGGCTGAACAACGCTGGCTAACATTCAGCTCTACACTGCGCACTTTAACGCCTAATTTTTCTTTTACTAAGTTTTCTAAATATTTAGCAGAGCCTGTTAGCATTTTATGCCCAAATGTATCTTCACCCACAGCACTTGCATATTCACAAATGAATTTGCCGTCCTTATCGTGAATACCCTCAGATATACAAACAACCACAATTTTATTTTTACTGAAGGCTGCGTCTATTTTTTCAATAAAACTTTCTGTGTCAAATGCTTTTTCAGGTAGATATATAAACAATGGGTTATCACCCTCAAATTTGCGCGCAAGCACGCTTGCACCTGTAAGCCAGCCTGCATGCCTTCCCATAACCTCCACTATAGTAACCGATTTTTTATTGCTGTAAACCGAGGCATCAATACAAATTTCACGCAGAGTAGTAGCAACAAATTTTGCCGCACTGCCAAAACCCGGGGTGTGGTCGGTTCCAACAAGGTCGTTGTCTATTGTTTTTGGCACACCTATAAACTTAATATCACTGCCAATTTTTTGCGCATACTTTGTAAGCTTGCTAACTGTATCCATAGAATCATTGCCGCCTATGTAAAAAAAGTAACCTATATTAAGCGCATTAAGCTTTTCAAACAAAACACTGTAAGTTTCATTCGTTAAGCTCTCGGGCAATTTATAGCGGCACGAACCTAAATAAGCGCCCGGCGTAGTGTTAATAAGCTCACATTCCTCTGTGCCGATAAGCTCGTTTAAATTTATAATATTATCCTTTAATAAACCCTCAACGCCGTTTACCATGCCATACAATGTGCCTATATTTTCTTTGCTGTTAAACGCTTTCTTCATAACGCCGTATAAGCTACAGTTGATTACCGCAGTTGGCCCGCCGGATTGCCCCACAATTGCATTTTTCATAAGTTATCTCCTTCACTATATTTACATTTATAATGCCACCACAAAACCTAAAACAAATAACAGTTTTACATAATTTACATCGCTGTTTTATTTTGTTTTATAAGCTGCAAAATAAAAGTAAACAGTAAAAATTTCATATTGCATTTTTGCATATTAAAACATAAAATCTTTTATTATCGCCATTTTTTTGCATTTTTACTGTGTTAATAATTATACACAAAATATTATAAGGTGTCAAAGCCTATAACATGTGTGCATAAATGAATTATTAAGCGAATAAAATTATATAATAAAGCTTTACCGGTAAATTTGCAAAAAACGGCGGTTTATGTTATAATATTTTAGACTTTACGCAAAAATAAAGGCTAATACAATCTATAATCTCACTATATTAAAACGGAGATATGTATGAAATCATTTCTAAAAATAGCAAAAAGTTTTTCCTTCATATTTTTTGTGCTTTTAATTTCGCTTTGTGTAATAGGTGGCTCTCTTTATTACCACTATACTAATGTTAAGGCAGATATAGTTCCCATAGTTGAAGTAAGCATAAATAATCAAGTTTCAAACAGCAAGCAAAGCGTTGCTTGGCATACACCTGTTTTTGGCGGTTATATATACAAAGATTATTTTAATACAACGCCCTCAAATTCACCTGAAGGCGGTTTAGTATTAACAACACCGAATGTAGTTATAAATACCCCTGCAGAGTATCAATCGGAAATTGTTGTGAAAGATTCCAGCGGCCAAATTATAAACGGCGCACAAGAGCCCGGCGTTTGGAATGCTTTAATGAGCAAAAACGGTGTGTATTCTTACGCTATAACTTTAAGCCGCCCAAAAACACAAAATTCTGAGTACGGAACATTTACAATAGACGGTGAATTTACAGTTAATGTTGTGCCCTCTATTCACATTTCTTCAACGAATATTGTGCAAGGTGATATAATTAATATAACCGTTTCGGGTATAGGCGAGCTTGAGTTGCCAACAATGCAACAAAATATAGCACCTGCATTTTTTGCAAAAGACGGACGAAATTACACAGCACAAATAGGCACAGGCTATTTGGTAAACCCCGGAACATATAATTTAAATGTTATGATAGGCGATGTAAATGTTAATGAAGTTATTACGATTAATGCCGCTGAATATGGCAGGCAAGATTTAACAATTAGCTCTACAACTGTTGCAAACACAAGCGGTGCAGAGCATTTACAAGCATATCGCGATGCAATTTACCCTCTTTATGAAACTTTTGATGACGTAATTTATTGGCAAGAGCCTTTTATGAAACCTGTTGACGGCGATAAAATAAACACCGAATATGGCATTTACCGCTACACCAATGGTTCAAGCAGCTATGAGCGCCATGCGGGAATTGACTATGACGGCGAGCAAGATGATAATATTTATGCGGCTAATAGCGGAAGAGTTGTGTTTGCAAGCTTTTTAGATGTTACAGGAAACACGATAGTAATAGAACACGGCGCAGGCCTAAAAACTTACTATTACCATTTAAATGAAATTTATGTTGAAAACGGCGCAATGGTGCAAATTGGCGATGTTATTGGCGGCATGGGCACTACAGGTTATTCCACAGGCGACCATTTGCATTATGAAGTTCGCATAGGCAATATTAGCATTAACCCACACCTTTTACAAGACGGCACATCCGGCATATATAATAAAGGATAGCCCTGCACATAACTTTAGTGGCTTAAAAAAGGAGATTTTATGGCAAAAAATAAAGGGGAGCAAAATTCAAGTACTAACAGCGATAAGCAAACCCCCGAAAAAACTGCTGTAATTAAAAAAGAAAATAAAAAAGCAGAAAACAATAAAAAAGTTCCTAAACAAAAAAAGGCAACAGAACAAATTGTCAAAATAGCCAAAACATTCCAGCGCGGTGAAAACGAAACCGCACTTCTCTATAAAAACGAGAGAAAAGGGCTTATACTAAACGCTTTAGGGCAATTTTTGTATGAAACGGGCTTTTTTGTTGAATATAGCTTTTTGCGCTTTTACAGAGCTTTAAGTTTTATTTTCATAACAAGCATAAAAACAATAAATTTATTGTTTTTATCTTTAATGCGCCCACTTTTCACTTTTCTGAGAGGTATATTTAGAGATTTAGCATCGCCTTTTATAGGCGTTTATCATAGCTTTTCGCGGCAAAGAAACGAAAAAGCCGAAAAAGTGCATTTGACAAAAAAAGAAGTAATACTATCGTTTTTACACTCTTTAAAATATTTATTGCCAATAGGTGCAGGCACTGTTTTTGTGCTAACTATTTATTTAAGCCTCTCTACCCCTTACTCGCTTGCGGCAACACAAGATGGTGTTTTGCTTGGCTATATTCAAAACGATACCGTGTGGGACGAGGCCGAAAAAACCGTAGAAAGCCGTGTTAGGGCTGCCCACGAGCAGCAAGCTTTAGATATTACGCCTACTTTCACACTGGCAGCAGTTAATGAAGAGCAAATTCTCACATCAACACAGCTTGCAGATAGAATAATAGAGGAAAGCGGCGAGCAAATAGCATGGGCCACCGGCATATATGCAGGCGATGTTCTTGTTGCGGTATCTGTGCAAAAAGACGAGATGCAATTAATTTTAGACACACACTTAAACGTAGTTATGCAGGCAAACCCTGAGGCCAGAGTTGATTTTGTTCACGATTTAAGGCTTGAAGACGGGCTTTATTATACTGAATCTATTACTAACACAGCGCAAGTTGAAAGCAGCTTAATTCGAGGAAACTACTTGCAAACGCAAATAACAGTTACGCAAGTGCGCGAGGAAATTATTCCTTTTGCGCAAGAAACGCAAGACAGCGATCTTTACTACACCGGCACAAGCATAGTATCTCAAAGCGGTTTAAACGGCATTATAAACGTAACAGAGGATGTAATTTATATTGATGGCGTAGAAGTTGGCAGAGTATATTTAAGCGAAGAAGTTGTACGCGAAGCAAGAACACAAATTACGCTTAACGGAACAAGGCAAAACACAAGTGGCGCTGGCTCTTATACAGGCGATGTTATAGCCGGAACGGGCACATTTATTTGGCCGGTGCCGAGCTATACGATGACAACAGTTGAATTTGGGGCAGGCGGACACCGTGCGCTTGATATTGCGGCACCTTCCGGCACACCGATATACGCCTGTGATACAGGCACCGTAACCGAAGCAGGCTGGCATGGTAGTTGGGGATATTATGTGCTTATAGACCACGGCAACGGCATAACTACAAGGTATGCCCACTGCTCAAGGCTTGATGTTACACCGGGCGTTAATGTTCAGCAAGGTACACAAATTGGCCTTGTTGGCAACACAGGGAACTCTTTTGGTAACCATTTACACATAGAATTTACAGTTAACGGCTCGCTTGTTAACCCAAGAGGCTATATAGCACAACCTTAGTTTTTATAATAAGCATAACAAAACCGCTATTGCATTTGCAATGGCGGTTTTATGCGTTTACTGTGGCTTTTTACCAGTTTTTCATAAATTACTATAGCTAATATGCACTTTATTTTTCCGCACTTATTAACGCTATACACTGTATATTTAGCAAATGTGCAAAAAAGAAAAGCCGATTGCTACTGCAATCGGCTGTGGTTAATAATCGAACTCGCACTAATTTATGTTAATCTTTGCTTGATGTGCGTTGTTTCATAATGCCGCTCGGCTTAAACCCGGGAGTAATAGCTTGCTCAAGTGTGCGAACCTCTTTGGTTCTTGGGTTCACATAAGTTTTTGGTGCTCTCTCACGCATTTCAAAGCGCCCAAACCCACTAAGAGTTACCTTTTCTCCGGTTGCTAGGGTTTCCATTATGCTATCTAACATTGTGTCGATAACCGAGTCCACATCAGAAACGGGCAGCCTTGTCGATTTTGCCACATGTGTGATCATTTCTGACCTTGTCATTTTACAAGCCCCCTTTCGTTTGCTTGACAATTTATTGATGTTAACACGTCTACTTGTCATCTATATTGTAATATATTTTTCAACACTTTACAATAATTTATAGCATTTTTGCCATTATATGCAAAAGCGTTCATTTTAAAGCTACACAAATTATGATATATGTTACAAAAATAACGCATTATAGAAAAATCTCACCCGCAAATATTTTTTCAACGTTCTAACAGCTAAATTTTCAAATCTAAATTAGCAAAAGGAATTTCTGTAAGTTTATATGCGTTTTTCACTGAATTTTCAGGCTTATAATCAACAAAGCACACGCTTTGCGCTCCATAAAGTAACGCTACACCGCGCTTTACTCCTTTATCTCTCACATAGGTCTTTTCTAATAAATCGCTTGCTTTTGAAAGGAAGCTGTCTTTTATTTGCAATGCCTTTGGAATTTTACCTGCCGCATTTGTCGCCAGCCTATCCCTAATCATCTCATCTCTTAGCAAATCCTTGTTTAAATCGCACATTTGTGGCAGTATATCGTACAAAAACTTTGTATAAATATCTAAATCCACATGATGAGTCCCTATATTTTTCTCATTCGCTTTTGTGCCAATTTCGCAATAAAAGTCGAAAGGGGTCTTACCGCTTTGCTCTATCGCATACTTTGCGGTTCGGGTAAAGCGGCCGCTGTTATATAATCTTTCAAGGGCATCTTCGCAATATTTAAGCACTTTTATATCCTGCTCGCAAAGCCAAGGAGTGTTTATAATCTCATAAGGTGGTTTTTCATTAAAAGTGCAAGGATAGTTTTGTGCATTAGTGCGCATTTCGCTTCCGTGCAAAATTTTCAAAAAGCCTAATTGCATTACATTTGCATTAAGTGCATACCCCTCATTAAAACTATTTTTGAATGAGTGTATATCCTCGTAAGGAAGCCCTGCAATTAAATCTATATGTATATGCATATTTCCATATTCAACAAGCCTTTTAATATTTTCTTTAAGCTTTTGTGTATTGGTTTTTCTGTTCACCGCGCAAAGCGTTTTCTCGTTGAAAGATTGCATACCAATTTCCAGTTGCACGCTGCCTGTTGGCATTTCGCTTAAAATGTGCATTGTGCTTTCGCTCAATATATCAGCAGCTATTTCAAAATGAAAACATGTTTTTTCGTTAATTCTCTTACCTATATTCTCTTTAATAAAGCATAATATTTTATTAGCGTGCTCTGTGTTTGCGTTAAAAGTTCTATCTATAAACTTAACGGTTTTAGCCATGCTGTTTGAAAGAGTTACTATGTTTTCAAATATTTGTTCATCGCTAAAATAGCGGGGTTTTTCACTGATTCCTGAAAGGCAAAACGCACAATTAAAAGGGCAATTCCTCGATGTTTCAATATAGGCTATCCTGCCCTTTAAACTTTGCAAGTACTCGCTTGTATATGGGTTTAAAAGCGTGTTTTTCACTTTTGGCTCGCATGCCTTTAAGCTAAATGCATTTGTGTTTAAACCGCTTATTTGCCCCTCTTGTGGGCTTTCGCCTGAGTATAGGCAATCTATAAGCTCGGGCACGCTCTCTTCGCCCTCGCCTGAAAGTACATATTCAATATAATTGTGCTCGTTTAAAATAGCGTTTGCATTATAGCCTGCCTCGGGGCCACCCAGCGCAATAACAATATCTGCGTTTGTCTCTTTAATAGCTTTGGCAAGTTTTAATGTTGCTTCTATATTCCATATATAACAAGAAAAACCGATAAACTGTGGTTTATCGGTTAAAATTGCATCTACTATACCGTTTAAATTTGCGCTTGCCTCTTTTACAGTGCTTTCATATGCAACAGCTTTTATATTCCCTTTGCTGTGCAAGTTTACCGCTACCGATAAATAATAAGGCGCAAGGCTAGCATGAACGTATTTTGAATTTAAAGTGCAAAATTTCGCAAAATACAAAACTATTGCCTCCAAGAATTATTATTTTCTGCGCCCTAATATTCTTAATAGATATATAAATATATTTATAAAGTCTAAATAAAGTTGAAGTGCACATATTATGCTTGTTTTTTTAGCCATTTCACTATTTGAGCCATAAGCTGCATAATAAGCTTTAATTTTTTGTGTGTCGTAAGCGGTTAAGCCCATAAATATTACAAGGCCAATAATTGAAATTACCAAATCGAATGTTGATAAATTAATAAACATGCCAATTACATAATACACCAATATAAATATTAAGCCACCGAACAATATTGGCCCAAGGTTTGTTAAATCTCTTTTTGTTAAATAGCCGTATGCTGAAAGGCCGGCAAAAAACAATGCGGTTAAACCAAATACAAATATTAAAAAGCTAACATCGTATAGTATGAAAAATGTTGTGAATGTTACGCCGTTTAATATAGCATATGTGAAAAACAAAATTACAGCTGTGCTCGATTTTATTTTGTGTAAGCTTGCGCTAAGTGATATTACCACTAAAACTTCTGCTATTAAAAGAATATAAGGCGCTAATGGTATGGAAAACACAGTTAGCCATAGCCCGCTTACTAAAAATGTAATAGAGGTTGCAAATGTAGCAATAAGCCCTAAAAACATCCATAAAAACGTTTTAGTGGTATACTGGTTAAGCGTTTGAGCTGTATTGTCTTGAATTGCAAATTCCAGGTTATTATTGCCGCTATTTTGCGAAAAACCGTCATTGTGTACATCATATTGTTTGCCATCTTCACCAAACATTTCCTTATTATAGCCTTGATTGTTGTTGTTTTTAAACATAAACTTTCCTCATTCTTAGATTATTTATTCATTTTAATACTTATCATCGTTAATTTTTTATACTTTTCTATTTTAAAAAAGTTGCAACACACTAATTTTACCACACGGTTTCATCACTTTCAAGATGTTTGCACGTATAATTTGTAACATATATTATAAAAATGGGTAAAATACAAATTTTTATTGACAAAACGTCATATTTTTCATACATTATAGCCAATAAAGATTGGTGCTTTTGTATATAGAATATAGCATTAAAACCATGTACAATGTATATATAGAAGCCGAATATGTACCGTACAGCGCACAAAAAGAGATGGGGTATTGAAATGAGCGCAAAGAGTTACAAAAAGGTACGCGAATTTTTATTCTGGCTGGATATTGATGAAAACTGCTTAGCGCCGCCACAAAGTAGAATTGTATACGACGGCGTTTTAGAAATGCTTCATAGCGTTCAACGTGTGGCAGATGTAGTAGTTTGCAGCAAAGAAGGTGTTGTATCTTTAAAAATGCATTGGCAACAATGGAGGCTACCCAGCCCTGATTGTTTTTTAGGTGCGAAGCTTTCCAGCCAAAGTGCACTTTTGAAAACTGTTCTTACATGCGGATATCAACCAAGGCAAGTGCTTGTTGTTGGCAGCACTCACGACGTTATGGTGGCATCACAACAAAGTGGTGTTCTATGTTATCCTATTTTGCAAGGCAGGCAGGCAGTATCTTGGGAAAGGCTTTTAGAAGAAGGCCTCGACAAATGGTTGCACCGCTCCTTTTCAGACACATACCAGCAGGAATTATATGCAGCGCAATCCAGCATGTTGCACCAAGGCAATTCCTCTGCAATTTACATGCACAACTCAAACAAATAATATCATAAAATTTAATATATATTTTGTGCTTTCAATATTATGTTGTGGCATCCCTTTAATTGCATATTTAGGCGATAATGTTTATTAACATTATCGCCTAAATTTATGGCCATTATTCGTTTATACTGTTTTAACACAGGCTATTAATCATCTCTGGATTTTGCCAAATAGAACACGGCAATTGCACCTTGCCCTGCGTGCCCGCCAATAACAGGCCCTATTAAATTAATTACTATATCTTTTGGCACTGCTTCATATTTAATTTTATTTTCTATGTATTTAGCATCTTCTTCGCAATTTGCATGGCTAATGAAAATTACTTGGTCTTCTAAATTCTCAGCTTTTTGAAGAACTTTATCTACAAGCACATCAAGGCTTTGTTTTCTACCACGCACTTTGCTGTTTGGCACAAGTTTGCCATCATCGGCTATGTATAAAATAGGTTTAATGCCCATAACTGTTCCAATTGCGGCTGAAGCGCCCGATAACCTACCGCCACGTTTTAAATGGAACAAATCTTCAACTGTGAACCAATGTGCAACTTTTAAACGGTTATCCAAAACCCATTTTTCAACTTCTTCTATGCTTTTGCCCTCTTTTTGCATTAAAGCAGCATAGTAAACAAGTAAACCCTCGCCCATTGAAACAGAAAGAGTATCAATCATAATAATTTTGCGCTCTGGGTATTCTTCGCGTAAATCGTGAGCTGCTATAGAGCAAGTGCTGAATGTTCCTGAAAGCGCTGATGAAAAGCCTATATATAGAACATCTAAGCCCTCGTCTAAATATGGGCAAATTTCCTTGCGGAATTGCTCCATAGAAATTTGAGCTGTCGTTGTCATATTTCCTTCTTTTAATCTATCGTAAAACTCCAGATGGTTAAGTTCTCTTCCATCTGCATAGTTTTTATACTCTTTATCGCATTGCGTAAAAAGCATAGGAATTGCATGAATGTTCAAATCGTCAATTGCCTTTTGAGATAAATCAGTATTTGTTTCTGTTACTATTTTATAATTAGACAAAAATAACACCCTTTCTTTCTATAATCTACTTTTTGCTTTGTAATATCCAAAACACAAATAATATTATATCATTAATTAAACAAATTTTCCAGCACAAAATTAAACTATTTAAAATTTTTATAGTAATATCACATTATTTGGTAATTTGTGCTATGAGAGCATGTGTTAAAAGGCCTTGCTCTGCAAACATATTTTCGTGCTCTGTGCGAATATTTTCTATGGGGAAATCTTTTTCGTTTGCATGCAAATCCCACGCCTTCCAAACAATATTAAAGCCTGCTTGTTCAAAATAGCCTAAACTATCCGTAAACAGGTTATCATCATCGCACTTAAAGAAAATTTGTGCATCTTTTGCCATAAACTGCTTATATAAATTAAGCTGGCGAGTATATGTTAGCCTATGTTTTTTTTGCCCGCCTTTTCTGTTCCACGGGTTACAAAAATTTATGTAAATTCTGCTTACCTCATCTGCGCTTGAAAGCATGGTATCAATGCGCTCTATATCAAATGCCGTTATAACAACATTATCAATTTCACGCAGCGATATGCTGAATTCACGCTCTATATTGCGCTTTGCAAGCACGAGCACTTTATCGGTAATATCAATTGCCAAATAATTTATATCCTCGTTTTTTGCAGCGTGTTTTGCAACAAAACTGCCTTTCCCACAGCCAAGCTCTAAATAAAGCTTTTGCTCTTTTCTTGCAAAAGCCTCATTCCATTTGCCTCTCATCGCCCCTGCATCTCGCACGCAAGGCGCCCACGCGTCAAGCTCGGGGCCTGCATATTTTTTAAATCTCATTCGCATAATTGTTTCTCGCTTTAAATATTTAATTATATCGTTATTTACAGTTTAATTTCTATTATACAAAAACCCAACGCTCATCTGTGCTTAAAACTGCTTTTCTTTCCTTCATGCTCTTTTGCACATCTATTATGCGCTGGTTTTCACTGCCCTTAAAGCGCAAACTTAAATTGAGCTTTGCCAAAACAAACCTGCCGTCAATAAGCACATCTATCATATTTAGCAATTGCTCTTGCTGTGCACCCAGCTTTAACAGCTCTTCAAATGTATAGCCGCTATAGCTTGCAATTTCATAGTTTTGCGCTTTAAGCAGCTTTGCAAGCTCATAAAAAGCACCTGCTTGGCAAAACGGCTCGCCACCTGTAAATGTCACCGATTTACAAAGCTTATTTTTTTGAATTTCTTCAAACACTTCTTCAACGCTCATCAATATATTATTCTCAAAAGGTAGGCTTTGAGGGTTATGGCACCCCAAACAAGCGTGAGGACAGCCCTGGCAAAATATGCTAATGCGCATACCGGGGCCGTCCACAATTGAATCATGAATTATATTCGCTATGTTAAATACGCTCATGTATTAAAAGCCTTATTTGTGCTTAACGCGCTCAGATTCTTCCGCTTTTTTTGCGTCGTTCCATTTATCCATAGTGCCTACCAAATATCCTGTTATTCTGCGAATTCTCTCAAACTCAACATCTTTTCCGTTTTTTGCCGCTATGTTTGTGTTAATATCGTTTGCCATTTTATACCTCCGTTTTTGTAATATTATGTTGTTTTATTACTTATAGTATAATAACTCTATTATACTATTTACTTCAAAATTACTATTTTCTTGCTATTTTATTTGCACTTTTACGCCCTAAACGCTGCTTAATATAAATTAATACTATAAATAAAATTGCAAATTATCATTATACAATTTGTAATATTAAACAGCATAATACTATTAGTATTACAAATATATAGTAAATATTAATTCATCATCGTTCCGGTGCTGTTAGGGAATTTTTTGCGCAGTTCTGCAATTTTTTCTTCGCTTAAAGCCTCGCCTGTGCGCCTGCCGCAACGAGGGCAAACATCGCCAATAACACCCACATAACCGCAAACGGGGTCTCTGTCTACCGGGTGGTTGATGCTGCCATATCCTATGCCTGCATCGTGCATACAGCGCACAACGCTTTCAAATGCTTCAAGGTTATTTGAAACGTCGCCGTCAAGTTCCACATAGCTTATATGCCCTGAATTTGTAAGCGCATGATATGGCGCTTCTTTGTTTATTTTGTCGTAAATTGCAATGTCGTAATAAACAGGCACATGGAAAGAGTTTGTATAATAATCGTGGTCGGTTACACCCTCTATTTTGCCATAGCGCTTTTTATCCATTTTAATAAATCTGCCGCTAAGGCCCTCGGCCGGTGTTGCAAGCAAGCCATAATTTAAAGCCTCTTCTTTGCCTCTATTATCGCAAAACTCGCGCATGAAGCCAACAATTTTCAAGCCTTTTTCCTGCATTTCATCTGAATGGCCGTGGTGCTTACCGTAAAGGGCAACTAAAGTTTCCGCAAGGCCAATAAAGCCAATTGATAAGCTACCATGCCTTAAAACTTGCCTTACTTCATCCGCAGGGCCAAGTTTATCACTGTCAAGCCAAACACCTTGCCCCATTAAGAACGGGTAGTTGTAAACACGCTTTTTGCCTTGCAATTCAAACCTGTCGCGCAGCTGGCGTGCAACAAAATCAAGCTTCTCGCTAAGCATTTCAAAGAACTTATCTTCATTGCCTTTTGCCTCAATGGCAAGGCGCGGCAAGTTAATTGAAGTGAACGACAAATTCCCACGTGAGTTTGAAATTTCGCTATTTGGGTAAGCCGTGTTTGCCATAACACGAGTGCGGCAGCCCATTGTTGCAACTTCTGTTTCAGGGCAGCCCTCTTTATAATATTGCAAATTAAACGGGCTGTCTAAGAAAATATAATTTGGGAAAAGGCGCTTTGCGCTTACCCTGAAAGAAAGCTTAAATAAATCGTAATTTATATCGTCCTTATTATAGTTTACGCCCTCTTTAACTTTAAATATATGTATTGGGAAAATTGCCGTTTCGCCATGCCCAAGCCCATTTTCGGTTGCGAGCAAAATATTTTTAATAACCATGCGCCCCTCAGGCGAAGTATCTGTTCCGTAATTTATTGAAGAAAACGGCGTTTGCGCGCCTGCCCTTGAATGCATTGTGTTTAAATTATGCACAAAACCTTCCATAGCCTGGAATGTTTCACGCTCTGTTTGAGCGCTTGCCCTGCGGCGAGTATTTTGCACAATGCTACTTGCGCAAGGCTCGTCTGCTTTTGTGTTTTTCAAAACAAAATCTTTTACCGCGTTATCAAATTTTTCCTCTTGTATCAAAAGCCTTGGCTGTTTAACATTGCATTCATCACAAGCATATTTAACCGCATTTTTGGCAATTTCACTTGCATTCTCAATTAAAAGCACATCTTCAAGCGCATTTTCAAGGCGTGTTACATA
This sequence comes from uncultured Bacteroides sp., assembly GCA_964371975.1. GTDB lineage: Bacteria > Bacillota > Clostridia > Oscillospirales > Ruminococcaceae > Ruthenibacterium. Next base: position 11,510 of record CAYJPD010000022.1, on the reverse strand, counting down.
AGCTTTTGCAAATGTTTTTTTAACACCGTCTGCCATTGCATAGTCAAAATTAGGCACGCCTTGGCCGCCGTGTTGGTCGTTCTGGTTAGATTGAATAGCTATTGCCGCAAGCGCCGCATAGCTCGCTATGCTTTTTGGCTCTCTCAAAAAGCCGTGCCCCGTTGAAAAACCGCCGTCAAACAGCTTTAATAAATCTATTTGGCAACATGTTGTTGTTAGGGCGTAAAAATCGAAATCGTGAATATGGATATCACCGTTTGCATAAGCCTCAGCTTGCTCGGGCGTAAGCAAATTAAGCACATTGTATGCCTTTGCGCCGGCTGTTCCTATTTGCAACATGCTTCCCATTGCTGTGTTGCCGTCAATATTTGCGTTGTCGCGCTTCATGTCGCTAATTCGCGCGTCAACGGTTGTAATTTCATCAATTGTTTTCATAAGCGAGGTGTTTGCCTCTCTTATTCTTGTGCGCTGCGCACGGTATAATATATACATTTTAGCCGCTTTTTCAAAACCCGCACGCATCATTTCATACTCAACGGTATCTTGAATTTGCTCAATAAGCGGCGGCTCAGCACCGCATTTTTCTTCAAGGTTTTTGCCCACATTATCTGCAATAATTGCCGCTTGTGTTGCATCGCCCTCTGCTGCTGCTTGCATCGCCTTTAAAATAGCCTGCGCTATTTTAACATCATTATATAGAACAACGCGCCCATCGCGCTTTTTAACACTTTTAATCACTTTTCTCCCCCTAATGCGTACGCAAGCCATAATATTTTAAGCTTTTCAACTTAACTTAGCGTTTCTTTTCTAACTAAATATTGTAAATATTTAGTATACTTTTAATTATAATCACTATATATAGTAAATGTCAATAGTCAAAGCACAATTAATTGTAAAAACATTATAGCGTTACTTAAATGTTACATTGCGTAAGTTTAAAGTGTTTTTTAATAATATTTGCACGCATAAAATTATTATTGTATAATAGGCAATAGCTAAAAAAATATTATAAACAGGTGAATACATGCAAAGTGGGCCAAAAGAGTATTTCGCAGGGGCGTTAAAATATACCCTAACAAAAAAGCGCATTAAAAACATAAATTTGCGCATAAATAAAAACGGCGACGTTTATGTTTCTGCGCCACTTCGCTGCACTGTAAAGGAAGTGGAGAGCTTTCTGCTGTCTAAGCGCAGTTGGATAGAAAAAAACCAAGCAAAAATGCTTTGCACACAGCAAAGCGCTATAATAATAGATAAAGCGCGCACAAACGAAGCGCAAACGCTTTTTGAAGAAATTAGCAGGCAAATTTTCCCACTGTTTAGCGAAGTATTAAACAAAGAGCTACCTAAAATAAAAGTGCGCAATATGAAAAGCCGCTGGGGCGTTTGCCACATAAGCAAAAAATATATAACGTTAAATTTGCAATTGCTAAGCAAGCCGCACAAATGCATTGAATATGTTGTTTTACACGAGTATGCGCATTTTATTCAGCCAAACCACAGCAAAAAGTTTTGGGATATTGTGCAAATTCATATGCCCGATTACAAAGAGTGGCGAAAAGCTTTAAAAAGCGGAAATTAAGCAAAAAATCAAAGCGTAAATGTTAATTGCTTTACACTTGTTTTTTTAATATTTACACTTTAAATGCAATTAAAAACAATTTTTGCCAATAATAAAGTTTTACAGCAAGGCGCAAACCGCCAATATTTTACTAAATATTTTCAAATAATTTTAGCACTTTTAGCGCTATGCAAATTAATTTTGTATTTAACTGTATTAATAATAAATTGAGGGCAAGCAAAAAACACATTTTTGTAAAAACCAAAGGGAGCTAATTTTTCAATGGATAACAAATACAAACGTTTAGTATCTAATACCGCGCTTTTTGCAATTAGCCAGTTTTCATCACGGCTTTTGTTCTTTATTATGGCGCCGCTTTTCAGCTACTGGTTTGATTCGCAAGCATTAAACGGTGTGAGAGATTTATTAAACCAGCTTGCAAATTTCGCCATACCCATTGTTAGCCTTGGCATAAGCAACGCCATTGTGCGCTTTGGGCTTGAAAAAGAAAACGATAAAAAGCATGTGTACACAAACGGTATTCTCGCTATAATTTTAGGCAGCCTTTTACTTTTTGCACTCTCGCCGCTTATTGCGCAAATTGAGTGGTATAAAGATTACATTATTCTACTTTGCATTTATGTGCCCGTTAGCTGTTTAAGAACGCTTAATTGTCAATTTACAAGGGCTATGCAAAAAGTGCGCCTTTACGCTATTGACGGCATTATAACAACTATAGTAACTTGCCTTTTATATGTTTTGCTTTTGCGCAATATGCAACTTGGCCCAACAGGTTATTTGCTTGCTGTTATTTTAGCAGACGCCTTTAGCGTTTTGTTTTTGTTTATTTCTCTTAAACTGTGGCGGTTTATCAGCTTTACAAAAAAGAGCCTGCCCTTATTTAAGCGTATGCTCGCCTACTCGTTGCCGCTTGTGCCGGCAAGCATATTTTGGTGGGTTACAAATGCGAGCGACCAGTTATTTGTTGCGGCTATGCTGGAGGACGGCGAAAGCTGGACAGCAATTTACTCGGCAAGTTACCGCTTGCCAACTATTTTAACCATAGTGGCGACCATATTCACCGAGGCATGGCAAATTAGCGCTGTTACTGATAGCGATAAGCTCACAAGAGCGAAGTTTTTTTCAACAGTGTTCAAAGCTTACCAGGGCGTTATGTTTGTTAGCGGAGCCGGGCTAATTTTAATTGCACAGCCATTTATGCTTTTATACAGAAGCGATTATTTCATAGGCTGGGTTTTTATTCCGTTCTTGGTTGTGGCAACTGTATTTTCGTCGCTTTCAAATTTTTTAAACAGCGTTTATATGGTAGAAAAGCGCAGTATGTTATCGCTGTTTACCATGATGGCCGCCGCTGTTACAAATTGTATTTTAAACTTTGCTTTAATTCCGCTTTGGGGCGTTAACGGCGCTGTTATTGCAACATTGGCAAGCTATGTTCTTGTGTTTGTTTTGCGCATGATTAGCACTAAGGGAATAATATCTATGAATTTTTCAAGCAAAGTGCTACTTATAAACACCGCTTTAATAACCGCACAAGCGCTTATTACAATTTACCAAGTGAATTATTGGGTGCTTTTAAGCATTCTCATATGCGCTTTGATATTTGTGTTTAATTTAAAAAGCCTGTGGGGCACAGTTCAAAATATTATTAAACGCAAAAGATAATGCATATTTACGGCAGTGCTCTCACACTAAATATTTCACCTTTTATGCGCATAACTTTAAAAAATCAATTTACGGTTTATTCACAAAAAACACATTGTAAATTTGCTGTAATTATTATATAATTTTTAGTAAAACCGAATATAAACAGGAGGCAATTATGGACTTTAACACAGCTTTAAAAGAATTTAGGGCGCACCAAAATAAAATGGACGCCTACAAGCACGCAATGGGGCTATTGCACTTTGATTCTGAAACAATTATGCCAAAAGGCGCATTTGAAAACTACGGCACAACAATAGGGGTTTTAACCGAAGAAGTATATAAATTAGAGATGAGCGATGCATATTCAAATGTTTTAAAGGTAATGAAAGAAAACCAAGATCAGCTGGATAAGCAAACAAAAAAAGAGCTTTCAGAGCTTTTAATTGACCGTGAAAAAATAGAAAAAATACCCATGGATGAATATGTTGAGTACCAAGTTTTATGCAGTAAAACGCATGCAGATTGGGTAAAAGCCAAAGACACAAATAACTACGAGCTTTTTAAACCTGCCCTTGCACAAATTATAGAATACAATAAAAAGTTTGCAAAATATGTTAAGCCAGATGAAGCTAATATTTACAACACAATGCTAAACGATTTCGAGCGCGGCTTAACCACAGACGAAGCCGATAAATATTTTGCTAAAGTGCGCAGTGAATTAGTGCCGCTTATAGCAAAAATCAAAGAAAAGCCCGAGCCCAGAACAGACTTTTTATATAGGCACTACCCTATTGACGCTCAAATGAAACTTTCAGAATATTTGATGGACTTTTTAAACCTAAATAAAGATAACTGCATATTAGCGCAAACAGAGCACCCGTTTGAAACTAATTTTTCCAATAAAGATGTTCGTATTACAACACATTTTTACGAGAATTTTCTTGCAAGCAGCCTTTACAGCGTTATGCACGAGGGCGGCCACGCTATGTACGAGCTTAACACAGGCGATGAGCTTAGCAAAACAGTGCTTGCAAGCGGCACAAGCATGGGCGTGCATGAATCGCAATCGCGTTTTTGGGAAAATGTAGTTGGGCGCAGTAAAGAATTTTGCTATTTTGTGTTCCCAAAACTGCAAGAACTTTTCAAAGAGCAGCTGAGTGACGTTACTGCCGAAGAATTTTACAAAGCCGTTAATATAGCCAAACCCGGCCTTATAAGAATTGAGGCAGACGAGCTTACATATTCCATGCATGTTTTAATTCGCTATGAAATTGAAAAGAAAATTATGCTTGAAAACGCTGATATCAACGAGCTGCCGGCTCTTTGGAACAAGCTTTACAAAGAGTATTTGGGCGTTGATGTTCCAAGCGACAGCAAAGGTGTTTTACAAGATGTGCACTGGTCGCAAGGTATGTTTGGCTATTTCCCCAGCTATTCTATCGGCAGCGCTTATGCCGCGCAAATAACAAAAAGCCTTGAAAAAGAAGTTGACATAAAAGAGGCTATCACAAAAGGCGACGTTAAGCCTGTAGCCGATTGGCTTATAGAGCATATTTATAAGCACGGAACAATGCTAACACCGCAAGAAGTAATGCAAAATTGCTGCAATGAAGACTTCAGCGCACATTACTATGTGGATTATTTAAAACATAAATTTACAGAGCTTTACGATTTATAAAAAGTAAAAGCTATTAAACAGCACTTCAGTGCAAAGCATTTTTGCTTTGCACTTTTTTTATAAAACCGCTTTTTAACGGCATATTTTTCTAAGCTTAATTTTAATTATATAGCGAAGCCAAACGGACACTGCGTTTTTGTAAACACAGTGCCTGCAATTTATTTTTGATAACGGCTTTCATTTTATTAGCACTTTATATTGACATTCAGCGCAATAAAATGTAAAATTAATGTGTTATATTTTAAAATTAACACACTCGGCTTTTATTGAATTGTGCAAACAGGCACTGTCATTAGCTTTAATACTACCCTGTTATAATGGCATTGTTTTAAGCCGTGTTTCGCATTAATATAACGTTATTAAGAAAAAATAAAGCAAATTTAATTAAGGGAATAAATTTTGTGCTTTAAACACAAAATTTACTCCCTCATTTTTTGAGGATGCACAAATGGTAAAAGCGACAAAAAGCAAACAAATTGCGAATATTAAATTTTTAATGCTCTCTTTAATTTTTTTGGGCGCGTTTATTTTAGTTTTCACTTTATTGCTGCGCTTTACCGAAAGGCATGTGCAAAAAATAAACCCAAGCGATTATATTATACAAACGCCTGCTAACTTTGATTATGAGCTTATAGTTACAAACGAGCCCGCCGCAATAAATATAAGCGGCTATGCCATTATTTTAAATGAAAAATCTCTTTATGTTGATAATTATATAGTATTGTATAACGATGAAGAAAATGTGTATTTAAAGGCTCCAACTTCTATGCAATTCTATTTAGATATACCTGTGCCCGAAGATAACGGCGCTTATTATTACGGTAAATTTGCGTCTGTTGTTTTAAAAGAAGATTTAAAGCTTGATTTAAGCGATTATAAAATAGGGTTTTTATATAAATCTAACGGTTACAATAATATAATTTTAACCGATGTTTTTTTGCAGCAAGGTGAAGAATTATGAAATTAAACAATATAAAAAACCTAAAAGCAAACGATATTATACTACTTTTATTTTTCCTATTGCTTGCATGCATGAATATGTTTTTCAACAAAAACTTAGGCGATGATTACGGCTTTTCTTTAATACTAACAAAAGAGAGCATATTTGAATTTACCATAAGGCATTTTTTTACATGGTCGTCGCGTAACCTTATAGAAATACCTTTAGTTATTTTCACATACTTGCCCATTGTTTTTTTCAGAATAGTTAACACCGCTTTGCTGTTCAGCTTAACGGTTTTCATTATTAAAATGTTTGAAATGAAAAGCCCGGCTGTGGTTGCTTTTGTGTGCCTTGGGGTTTTCTCCTACAGCTATTTCGATTTTACTTCCGCCGGCTGGGTTACAACTTTTATATGCATGTTTTGGGCTTATGCCATTGGAACTATTTGTTTAAGCGTTGCTCTTAAAAGTACATTTTCGGGCGAAAACAGTAAAGCTGCTGTTTTGCTTTCTTGCATTGGTATGCTTTACGCTTGCAATTTAGAATTAGTTTGTGTTTATTTTTTAGTTGTTTATTTAGGGCTTATAATTTACTCTAAAATAGCCGGTAATAAAATAAACAAAGTTCTGTTTTATCATTTAGGCATAATTATTTTAAATTTAATTTACATTTTGCTCAACCCCGGAAACCAAGCAAGAACCGATTTTACCATCGCTTCCTATTATCACGATTTTCACATGAAATCTTTATTGGTTCGCGTGCACGAGGGTGTTTCCTGGGCGCTTTTATCAGTTTTTTTAGATGTAAATGTTTTCATGTTAATATTATGCGTTGTTTTGGTTTTTGCTGTTTTCACAAAGTATAAAAAAGGCGTTATGGCGCACTGTTATCGCTTTTTTAGCATCGCTTTGCTTTTTCTTGTTTTTGCTTTAAATTTATCCTACAACTATATCGAGCTTAGGTACTTTTTCCACGATAACGCCCATATAAACCCAAGCAATGTAAATTCACTAACGCCATATTTAACTTTTATGTTTTTATGCGTTTTATTCTTAATGGTAATTGCATATATTTATATAGCATTAGGCCACAATAAAAATTCATTTATTGCGCTTTTACTTGTGATTGCCGGGTTTGCAAGCGCCGCTTGTTTAGGCTTAACCGCCGGCATTGCCGTTTCGGGCGCAAGGGCTTATGTTTCGCTTAAGTTTAGCTTAATTTTAGCCTCTATTATTATTTTTAAAGATATGTACCCTAATTTAACAAAAGCGCAAAAAACGCTTTTTTCTTGCGCTTTGCTGATTTTAGGCGGTTTTGCTTTATTTATTATGTTAGAGGGGTTCAGCCTAATTTAAGGTGACATTCAAACACGGTTTAGAGCTATAAAAACTATTTGTTTTTTATATAAAGTAACAACTAAATAAACAAAAAGGAACTATATTATGTTAAAAATTATTATCGGCGGTTTTATTGTGGGCATTGCCAATATTATTCCCGGGGTTAGCGGCGGCACAATGATGGTTATATTCGGCATTTTCGGCCCGGTTATGACGGCAATTAGCGAAATTTTATCCAAAAGCAGTTTGCAAAGCAAAATGAAACACTTTAAATTTATAGGCATATTGCTTATAGGCGTTGTTTTAGGGCTTGTTATTTTTGCAAATATTATGGAACTTGCACTTTTGCATATTCCCACGCAAACAAAATTTTGCTTTGTTGGTATGATAGCTTTTTCCATTCCCCTTTTAAAGCGCAAAGAAATGGCAAGCGACAAAATAAGCATAATACCTTTTATTATCGGCTGTGCTATAATTGTTGCAATGGTGCTTTTAGCACCTGAGGAAACAAATATGATAATAACAGATTTCCCTGCTATTGATTTATTATATTTAGTTAAAATGATATTCCTTGGCATTATTGCAGGCGCTGCAATGTTTATTCCCGGCGTTAGCGGCAGTATGCTTTTGCTCATTTTAGGTGAATACTATCTTTTCAATTCACTATTGGCAAATGTTACTTCCTTTGAAACTAATGTGCTTATTCCCCTTGCATTTATGGCTTTTGGCATTTTAACAGGTATTGTTTTAAGCAGTAAATTAACGGCATTCGCGCTTAACAAAAGCCGCAAAGCTACAATGAGCTTAATATTCGGCCTTGTTATTGCAAGCTGCATTATGATAATACCTTTCGATGCCTCTTACGACATTATGACTATTGTAACAAGTGCTGTTGCGCTCGTTATTGGCGGCGGTGTTGTTTTAGGAATTGAAAAATTAGTGCGATAGAAAGAGTTAACAAAATTAATATGAATAAAGAAAAAAGTGTTGCAAACACAAATAAAAATAAAAAAGGCAAAACCGCATTAATAATTATAGCAGTTATAGTAATTATATACGCATTACTTCAAGTTTTGCCTTATGCAGGCTTTAGCGGTAGCTCTAAGTTTTTAATAAATGAAGGCGAAGCGCCAATGGTTATAGCCCACGGTGGCGCTAAGCACCTTTACCCCGAAAACACAGTTATGGCATTTGAAGAGAGCTTTGCAATGGGTGTAGACGTTCTTGAAACAGACCTTTGCCTTACAAAAGATGGCATTTTAATTACACACCATGATTTAACCGTTGATGCAACGGCAAACACAAGTGGCAGTGTGAACAGCTTTACACTTAAAGAGATAAACGAAATGAATTTCGGCTACCACTTTGTTGATTTAAACGGCGAAAAGCCTTACGAAAGTGAAAGCGATGAAGAAACGCTAAGCCGTTTAATACCAATGACGGTAGAGCAAATGTTTCAAACATTCGGCACTAATACGCTTTATGTTATGGAAATAAAAGATGCAGGTGAAACAGGTATTGCCGCCGCAGAGGAGCTTAACCGCCTTATAGAACATTATGATTTACAAGAGTATGTTTGTGTTGCTTCTTTCCACGCAGAAGTTATAGAGCATTTTAGTAAAATAAAAGATGATAATGTTAATATCTCTATGGATTACGACACGTCTTTTCAATTTATCTTGCTAAACTATTTAGGTTTTGGCATGTTTTCGGGCTATGAGCACGCAGGATTGCAGCTTCCCCCGTCAAACAGCGGTGTGCCGCTTGATAACTCTTACATTTCCTATAAAGTGCACCACAACAATATGTTTTTGCACTATTGGACAATAAACGATAAAGAGCAAATGCGCGAATTAATTGAAATAGGTTGCGATGGTATAATTACAGATAGGCCCGATTTAATGTTTGAATTGTTAGAAGAAATGGGCTTTAACAGCTAAAAGTTAAGCTATATAAAAAACAGGTTTCCCTCTTAAAAGCGGGAAACCTGTTTTATTATATTTATTGCATTTGTAAGCTTTTATATTCTCACACAAACTTACCATTTAAGCAAATTATAGCCCATTGAACCAAGAACACTCATAGCGTTTTCATGCTTTTCTTTTGTTAAGCCGGCACACAAATTTTCATACACATTAATTTTTGCATCCAAAAATTTGCTGTGCAGTAAAACCGCATTGCTTAAAACGCAAATTTCGCTTACAACTCCGCAAACGCTAATTTCACAAGGGTGCTCTCCAAATATTTTCTCTATTTCATTTGGTACATCATAACCGCCAAAAGTATATTTATTATAAACAAACACTCTGCCTGTTTCATCTTGCTTTACAATATTTTCAAGGCTTTCGTGTAGCTCGTGCCCTTTTGTGCCTTGCATACAATGCTCCAGCGGAATATGCTTGCCCTCGCGCGTTTGCAAATAATTTTCTTCATGTGTGTCTTTTGTAAACACAACATAGTTACCCTCATTTAGCGTTTGCTTTACAAGCTGCTCTATGCCCCCAGCAAGTGGCTCTGCCAGCGAGTTTGCAAGTGCTCCGTCTATAAAATCATTTTGATAATCTACAACTACCAATACTTTTTTATTGCTCATTATTTTTCTCCTTATATATAATTTACCATTTAATTTATCATAACAATTAGTATTTATTAAACAAAATATACTTTTAGTATTATTTTTTCAGGCTGTTTAATCCAAATAATCAACATATCCAATTTCTTTACCGCCTTTTATATAAACACGCGGTACTCTTCGCCCAACGCCGCAAATAATTTCATAGTTTAATGTATTTGCTATATTTGCAATATCTGTAACGCTGTTAAAGGCGCCTGCGCCAAAAAGCGTTGCTATATCGCCTTCTTTAACATTGTCAATTTCGCTAACGTCTACCATTAATTGGTCCATACAAACCCTGCCAATAACTTTAGCAGGCTTTTCATTTATTTTCACAATGCCCACATTAGACATAGCCCTCGGGTAGCCGTCGGCATAGCCGGCGCACACTGTTGCAATTTTCATGTCTTTTTCTGCGCAAAATGTGCGGCCATAGCTTTCAAAACTGCCTTTTTTAATATTTTTAACTTGCGATATAATAGCTTTAAACTTTATTGTAGGTTTAAGCTGTGTAATATTCATATCTTTTGAGGGGTTTTCGCCATAAAGTGCAATTCCCGCACGCACAAGGTTGCTTGCAAATTGTGGATACATAAACGCCGCTGCTGAGTTACAGCAATGCACCAAATCAAAACTTATATTTCTTTGTTTTAGAATTTCAATCGTCTTAATAAACATTTCATGCTGGTTTTTGGTGTAAAGCACATCTGCTTGCTGCTTACTATCGGCAGCTGCAAAGTGTGTGAAGATACCCGTTGCCTTTAAATTGCTTAGTTTGCAAACCGCCTCAATTTCATCACAAGCATTTTGCACACTATCTCTTGCGGCAAAGCCCAAACGCCCCATGCCGGTATCAACTTTAATTTGCACGTTTAAATGAACATTGTTTTTTTTAGCAAAATCGTTCAATTTTTGCGCATATTGCAAGTTATATACCGTTTGCTGTATATTGTTTTGCGCTAAATCTAAAGCGGCACTTTCAACTGTGTAGCCGAATATTAAAATTTCGGCCTCTATTCCGTTTTTCCTAAGCTCTAACGCTTCTTGCAAGCCGCTAACGCCAAAATAATTTGCCCCGTTTTGCCAAAGATGCTTTGCAATTGTAACAGCACCATGCCCGTATGCATCTGCTTTTACAACAGCCATAACATTTGCGCCGTTTACTGCGTTTTTAATGCAGTTGTAATTGTTAATAATTGCATCTAAATCTATTTGTGCAAAACAGCGTCTTATAAATTGCATTGTTTTCTCCCTGTTAATTTCATTGTATATAATAGCACATAAACATTATAGCATATAAATTATAAAATAAAAGTATATTATTGTATATATTTTCTTAAATATTTGTGATATAATGCTAACAATATAAATAATGGTACAGGAGCTTATAAAATGAAAAAAGTTATTACAATTAACAGGCAATTCGCAAGCGGTGGGCGAGAAGTTGCCAAACGCCTTGCCGACGCCCTTAATATAGCCTATTACGACAAAGAGCTTATTGCAAAAATTGCCGAAGAGACCAATTTACACCCTGATTTTATTGAAAAATTTCAAGATTCAAGTGTGTCGCGCAATTACAATTTTGTTTTCGGGCGCAGTTTTTACTCGCCACAGCCAATTTATAACGCTAACGATGAAATAATGATAGCGCAAAAGAAAATTATAACGCAAATTGCAAGCGAGCAAGATTGTGTTATTGTTGGCAGATG
>CAYJPD010000021.1:22824-25019 GCA_964371975.1 uncultured Bacteroides sp. | reverse complement strand
GTGGGGCAAGGATGCCCCACATGCCAATTTATATTATATTCGTTCCTCATATAATATAAATTATAGCACAGTTTTCTGCGCTAATTTCCCCTTTTTTCTTTTTAAAGTTCAGGCAAAGATTGCCACTTTAAGCGCTTTATATCCTCTTCGTTATTAAAAGGAAAAAATATTTCAGCTATAAATACTTTATCTATGCCGTAAGGTAGCTCGAAGTAAACACTTACACCGTTTTCATCGGCACCGCTAACGGTAAAGCCCTCGCTTTCAAAAGCACTCTTTAGCGTTTGCTCGCTCTCGCTTAAATAAATTTCGTGCAATTGCATTAAAGTTTGCTCGGCAAGGGCGTCTGCCTCATAAAAGCTAAGCGTAGACTCTTTAGCCCTAAGCGAAAGCTTGCTGTCTGTTTGGGCGCCTGAAAAAATAAGCAGTGAAAACGAAGTTAAAAGCAGTATAACAAAAATTGTTAAAAGCGAAACTATGCCTATACTTATTACAGATTTACGTTTTTTCTCTTTCACTGTGCGCCCCCTTTGCCATTTTCATTATAGCGCAGCACATTAAGCGAGCAAATAATTTCATCGCCGCTGTTTATATCTATTTGTGCCTTGTGCATATCGCCGCTGTTTTCATAATGCACTAAAGCTACATAAACTGCTTTATCCTCGCTTATAGGCGCCCAGTTTTCATCGTAGTAAACTGTTAGGTTTTCCTCGCTTTGTGCGCCTATTAGCTTTGCAAAAAGCTCTATATCGCCATTTGCCGCTTTAAAGCTTTCAGCTGTGCTTTGCGCTTGTAAAATAGCCATGGAAAGCTTGTGGCTGCTTTCTTGAATTATATGCCCACGGGCAAAAACAGAAAGGCAAACTGCCGCCATTATAAAGAAAAAAAGGCAGTTAATAACTAATTCTACCAAAAAGTGGCGGCTTTGCGAACTATGAGCTTTCATCAGCTTACCTCGCTTTCAAAGGCAGGCAAAAACACTTTAGATGAATATATATCGCCGTCCTCGCTTTGCGTTTCAATTGTAAGCAAATTATGCTCGTCTACTTTTAGCGTTAAGCTATCAAGGCGCATTATGTTTTGCCCTGTTCTCGGCAAAACTTCTGCGCCCTCTATAATGAGAACTTCAGTTAAATAGCCCTCTTCTAAATAAATCCAGTTTTCGTAATTTTGCCCGTTAATTTCCTGCGTTAGCACTAAAGCATTGTTATCGAAAAGCGGCTGCACTTTAACGCCGCCCTCAGTATTATTTTGGCGCGCTTTTTCAGTTAAATACAAAGCAGACGTTCTTATAGTGTAGTTTTTTTCTGAAATTTCTGTGCCGTTTGTATATAAAGTTATACCGATTATGCTAATTATCAAAATGCAAACTGTGTATAAAGCAAAAAGGCTCACAACAAAAAGAATGTCCACTATATGTTTGCTGTTTCGCATAAATCGTCACCTTTCAACTTTATTTTAAACGCAGAAAACATTATTTCGAGGTATTAATAAACTCTTTGCTTTGCCATATATAAATAACGCCCGAAATTGCAGTGAAAACAGCCACAACCCAGCACAGAACATAACCAATAAATTGGCTGAAATACACGCTATTAGCTGTATTTTGGAAAAATTGCAGCTCAACATAATAAAGAAGATAAAACAATATTATCGTTACCATTTGCAGCACTGTTTTAATTTTGCCGTAAATATTAGCCGCTATAACTTTGCCGCCCGGTGCACCTGCAACTACCATGCGAATGCCCGAAACCGCAAACTCCCTTGCTAAAATTACTATAATAACAACAGGGTCGCACGCATTTAACTGCATCATATAAATAAAGGCAGTTGTTGTTAAAAGCTTATCGGCCAAAGGGTCGGCAAATTTGCCAAAAGAGGTAACGATATTATGCTTGCGTGCTAAAAAGCCGTCGAAAAAATCGGTTAAGCAAGCGGCAACAAACACAATAAACGCCAAAAGCATACATAGCGCATTATTTGAAAATGTTGCAAAACCCATAAAAACAGGCACTAAAATTATTCTTGAAATAGTTAGTTTGTTTGGTAAATTCATATTGTTTTCCTTTACTGTGTTTGGGGTAGCTACTGCGTTTAGTATTCTAACCCGTTTTATGCTAAACGCAATGCCCAAAAGCAAAATATGCTTTTTGCTGTGTTCATTACTATGTTTTAAGTTTAGTGTCACTGAGTAT
>CAYJPD010000021.1:13697-22724 GCA_964371975.1 uncultured Bacteroides sp. | reverse complement strand
ATTTAAGCTTACCGCTTTGGCAAATTTAAGCTTAAATTTTATCGCCATATAAATCGTAAACATCGCTGTGCGTTATAATAACATCAAGCATATCGCCCACAGCAAGGCCATCTTCGCTTTTAACAAGCACAATGCCGTCTATTTCAGGCGCATCGAAATAAGCTCGACATTCATAAACATCTCTCTCATCATCGTAATTATCGCATAAAACCGCAAGCGTTTTGCCCACTTTTTCTTCGTTTTTTTGCGCTGATATATCGCTTTGAATATTCATAATAATATCTGCACGCTTTTGCCTTAACTCTTGCGGCAATTGCTCAAAGCTTGCAGCTTTAGTGCCCTCTTCTTCACTGTAAGCAAAGCAGCCAAGCTTTTCAAATTTATACTCGCGCACAAATTTACATAGCTCGTTAAAATCGTCCTCGGTTTCAGTGGGGTAGCCTGTGATAAGCGTTGTTCTAAGCGTTATATCGGGCATGGCTTTGCGCAGTTTTGTAAGTGCATCGCATATGCTTTGCCTTGTGCTTTTCCTATTCATTGTTTTAAGCACATTGTCGTTTATATGCTGAATGGGTATATCCAAATAGTGCAAAACTTTATCGTTTTGCGCCATGGCTTTTATAAATTCATCTGTAATTCTCTCGGGGTAGGCGTATAAAAGCCTAATCCAGCTAATACCCTCTATTTTATTTAGCTCGTTTAGCAAAGGCGCTATTTGAACGCCGCCAAGGTCCTGCCCATAGGCTGTTACGTCTTGCGCCACAAGTATAATTTCCTTAACGCCTTGTAATGCGAGGAAATTGGCTTCCTCTACTATATCTTCAAGGGCGCGGCTGCGAAGAGGGCCCCTAATAAGAGGTATGGCGCAAAAGTGGCAATTATTACTGCAACCCTCACTTATTTTTAAATAGGCATAGTGAGAGGGCGTTGAAATAATGCGCTTGCCGCCCGCTTTAAAATCTGTTTTCTTACCATAGCTTTCATAGGGCGATGTATTCGCAAGGCCCTTTAAAATATCGCATATATCTTTATTAGAGCCAATGCCTATAACGGCATCAACCTCGGGTATTTCCTTTATAATTTCACTGCGGTAACGCTCGGCAAGGCAGCCTGTAACAACAACTTTCAAATCGCTGTTTTGCTCTTTATAGGTGCAAGCGTTTAAAATATTATCTATAGCTTCTTGCTTTGCGCTCTCTATAAAGCCGCATGTGTTTATTATTATTATATCTGCCTCGTGTAAATGCGGCGTAGTGGTAAAGCCGTCTTTAATTAGGCTGTGGCACATAACGTCGGCATCAACTTGGTTTTTAGGGCAGCCTAAAGATATAAGGGCTATGTTCATTAAATGGTTCTCCTGTTGCTAACATTCATCAAAATTTTCATCATCTTTATATGAAATATTTTGCTCTAATTGCGTTTCAATTCGCCTTAATGCGCTTTTTATTTCGCTGTATTTAAAGCCCCTGCGCATTAAGGCAGCTATAACTTTTTCGCTTTGGCCTGCATTTAACTTTTGCAGGTATTTTTTTTGCATAATATTAAAGCATGCATCATTATCTTCGCTATCTAAGCGCATTATAACGCTTTGCGCAAGCTGTTTATCAATGCCTTTTGAAGCGAGCAGTGCCATTATTTGTGCACGGCTTTTGTTTTTTCGCAAAAGCTGTGCACAATAATCAAGCGCAAATTGCTCGTCGTTTATTAAATCTAAAGCGCGCATTTCGTTTACCGCATAAGCGGCGGTGTCGCTATCGAATGTGTTTGTAAGCTTTCTGTGCAGTTCAACAGCAGAGTGGGCACGAAGCGATAAATAAGCATAGGCTTTTTGCTTTGCCTTTTGCAAAGTGCTGTTTTCCTTTATTCTTACAAGCTCTTCCTCGCTAATTTCAGCGTTTTCTTTCAAGCGAAAATTAATAAGCGTGCTCTCTTCTATTGCACACAAAAAACCACTTTCGGTATAAAGGCTAAAGCGCCCTCTTTTTGTTGGCTTTATTCTTGTTATAAGCAAAACTATACCCTATCAATCTTCAACTTTTATATCAATGCCGGCAGATTTTTTACGGCTTGGCGCAGGTTTTGCGCTTTCGGGTGCAGCTTGTTTTTCGCTTTCAGGGGCAGCTTGTTTTTCACTTTCAGCATCGCCTAAATCGTCAAGGCCGCCTGTGCGCTTTTTAGCATCGCTTTTCTTTGAGCCGTAAAGGCTAATTGCGTTTTCACGCACAAGCTTTTCAATTTCCTCAAAAAGTGCAGGGTTATCTTGCAAATAAGCTTTGGAATTATCGCGCCCTTGGCCAAGCCTTGTTTCGCCATAGCTGAACCACGCGCCGCTTCTTTGTATTATTTCAAGCTTCACGGCAAGGTCTAAAAGCTCGCCCGATTTTGAAATGCCCTCGCCGAACATTATATCAAACTCTGCCTCTTTAAAAGGAGGCGCAACTTTATTTTTAACAACTTTCGCCCTTGTGCGGTTACCTATAAAAGAGCCGCCCGCATCTTTAAGCCCCTCAATTCTGCGCACATCTATGCGCACAGACGAGTAATATTTAAGCGCCCTACCGCCTGTTGTAACTTCGGGGTTTCCGTACATAACGCCAATTTTTTCACGCAATTGGTTTATAAATATTGCAACTGTGCCCGTTTTGCCTATAACGCCCGTTAACTTGCGAAGTGCTTGGCTCATTAATCGCGCTTGCATACCCACGTGCGAGTCGCCCATATCGCCCTCTATTTCAGCGCGCGGCACCATTGCGGCAACGCTATCTATAACAATGGCGTCTAAAGCGCCGCTTCTAACAAGCGCCTCGCAAATTTCCATAGCTTGCTCGCCTGTGTCGGGCTGGCTAACAATTAAACTATCAATATCAACGCCAAGCGCTTTTGCGTAAACAGGGTCCAATGCGTGCTCAACGTCTACAAAGGCAACTTCGCCGCCGCCTTTTTGCGCTTCGGCAATACAGTGCAGCGCCAAAGTTGTTTTACCGCTTGACTCAGGCCCGTATATTTCCACAACACGCCCACGTGGCAAACCGCCTATACCCAGCGCTAAATCAAGCGACAAGCTACCCGTTGGTATAGCTTCCACATTCATTGCGCTGCGCTGGCCCAGCTTCATAACTGCGCCCTTGCCAAATTGCTTTTCTATATTGGCAAGCGCTGTTTCAAGTGCACTTTTTTTGCCGTCTGCGCTCTTTTTTGTTGGGGACGGTATATCTTTTTTCTTATCTGCCATTTTTAAACTCCTTAATTTGTGAATAATCTTCGCTTTACTCGGTTTATTCATATCTTGTTTTATGGCGCAGGGCAAGGATGCCACACATGCCAATTTATATTATGCCTCTTCGCACAATATAAATTATATATTTTTTACTGTACAGTTAATGGGACAATCTCAAACAACGTATAAGGCAAAAGCTTGCGCCGTAATTAGAAAACTATCAGCCGCAAAAGCTTCGCTTTTTTATAAGCCGCTTTTTCCTAATTCGTTTTTTATATCCGCTATAAGCGCACTTGCGTTATAGTATTCAAATGCCTGTGTATTAGTTCTAATTTCCTCAAGCAGTTCATTAATTTTACCTTGCCATGTATACTGCGTGCACATATTAAGCGTGTTTTCTATAACGTCTATATCAAGCATATCCAGCGCAGCTTCAAGCTGTATTAAATTATCTTTTAAAACCGCTATATCGCCTTCGCCTATTTGTGAGCCGCTTTCCTCGTTTTCAAAGCTTTGCATAATATTATCAAGCACTTGTTTGTAATCGCTTAAAAACTCTGTTGTGTTTTGCTCAATAAACTGCCTATCATCTTTTATTGCGGCGCTTTCAAGGTGCTTTGCTTGCTCGGATATCATTTTTGCGCCAATAGATGCCGCCGCGCTTTTTACTGCATGAACTTCTATGCGGTAAGCTTCTTTATTTTCGCTATCGAATGAGTTTTTAATTGTATCAAGCTTTAAAATGCCATCGTTGTAAAAAGATTTAAGCACATCTTTATAGTCGGCTATATCGCCGCCAATAAGCGTTATTCCATGCGCTGTGTCAACGCCCTCTATTTGCAGGCTGTTCTCTGCTTTCTTTTCCGGCTCTTTGCTTTCAGTTTGTTTTTTAATAAAGCATATTTTATCTTTAGGCAACCATTTTAACAGCGCACTGTTAAGCTTTTTAATTTCAATGGGCTTTGCTAAAAAGTCGTTCATGCCCTCTTTAACAAAAAGCTCTTTTGCGCCAACAAGCGCGTTTGCCGTTAATGCTATAATAGGCAAGTTTTTATAATACTCATCGGGTAATTTCCTTATTATATTTGTTGCATCAACGCCGTCCATCTCGGGCATCATATGGTCCATAAAAACTAAATCGTATATATTATTTTTAATTTTTTCAACAGCCAATGCGCCGTTAATAGCGGTATCTATAGTAAACTTATAAGGCGCCATAAGCCCTTTCGCTACTTTTAAGTTAACAATATTATCGTCTACCACAAGCACATTTGCATGTGGAGCAACAAAGTTTTCGGCCTTTTCGTTTGTATGCGAGAACAAATTACCACTGCCCAAAATGCTTGAAAGCTGCATACATGAAATAGGTAAATTGGCAGATGTTGCATCTCTGTAAATTGTAGTATCGCCCGGGTCTGTCATTATAATTATCTCAAACTTGCGGTTTAATTCTTGCTTTAAGCTTTTAATTTTTTGAAAATGCACCGCCGGCACAAACAAGTAATCGAATTTTTGCGCGTTTAAGTAATTAAACAGGTCTGATTGATTATCGCACAGCGCGCATTTAGAGCCAATATTTTCAAGCGACTTTTTAAGGTAGTGGGCATACTTTGTGCGCGCCTCGTAAACAAGCACATTTTTGCTTTCAACTATGCCAACAATAGGCATATAATTATCGTATGTTTGCGGTATGGTAACGGTAAATATCGAGCCAACGCCAAATTCACTGCTAACCGATATACTTCCGCCCATCATCTCGCAAAGCTGCTTTGTAATAGCAAGGCCAAGGCCTGTGCCCTCTATATTGCGGTTTTTCTTTGTATCTACCCTTTCAAACTGCATGAATAGGCGCTGTAAATCTTCTTCTCTTATGCCCATGCCTGTATCTTTAACAGAAAATTTAAGAACAGCCCTACCGTTTTCGTGCTCGCTTGTTACACTAAAATGTATATTCCCTTTTTTTGTAAATTTAATGGCATTGCTTAAAATATTAAGCAATATTTGTTTAATTCTAAGCTCGTCGCCATAAAGAAGGGCAGGCACTTTGCTATGTATAAATGTAGTAAATTGCACAGGGCTGTTTGTTAGCCTAACGCGCGATAAATTAATAACGTCGCTAAGCATAGAAGCTATATAATAATCCACATTAATTATTTCAAGCTTGCCCGATTCTATTTTAGAAATGTCGAGTATATCGTTAATTATTGAAAGCAAGTTTTCGCTTGCGCTTTTTATTTCAAGCGCATATTCTTCGGTTGCGCGCCCCATGCTCTCTCTTAAAATAATTTCCGCCATGCCTAAAATAGCATTTAGCGGCGTGCGAATTTCGTGGCTCATATTCGCAAGGAAATTTGTTTTCGCCTGTGTGCTTAAAAGCGCTTCTTCGTGCGCTAAGCGCAATTGCTTATCCATTTCATTTTTGCGTGTTGAATCGGCATATAAATTGCCGATAACATTAAGCATATCCTCTTGCGCTTTTGTATACTTAACATCCTCTTTATTATTAGAAATCGTAATAAAACCGAAAAGATTATCAGACACATAAACCGGCGATAATATTACACCGTAATTGCTATCGGAAAAGCCTGTTAGTACGTCCCTTAAGCTTTTTGGTATAACATCTAAAAAGTTATATGTTACCTGCGCTTCTTTTTCAATTTCTTTTTTCTGCTCCTCGCTGAGCATATAATATTTTAAAAGTAAATTGCCGTCGGGCTTAATATGTGCAAATTCTTCATCATTCGGCAAAGATTTTATAAAGTCTTCACTATCAGATAAATCAAATTTTATTTGCACTTCATCGTTATAAATATATTCGGGCGACATATATTTCTTGCCGCCTACTTCAATATGCCGCCACAGTGCCACTTCCGATGCCGAATAAGCTTCTATAATGTGCTTTAATGAATCGACAATATTTTTATCGAAAACATCTTCGGCGTTAATGGACATTAACGCCTGCGAAACTTTGTTAACCGCCTGAGATAAGCGGTCTCTGCTAACAAGCTCTTTTGTTCGCTCGCTTATTTCTTTTTCAAGGCCTTCACGGTGGTTTTCAAGGCTCTTCAATGTTTGCTCCAGCTCTAATTGCGAGATTTTAAGCACATCTATATTCATGTGCCCGCCTATCATTTGCGTAACTTTTCCGTATTTATCCCTTTTAACTATTTTACCCGTTTCCTTAGTCCACACATAATGCCCGTCTTTATGCAGCATTCGTGTTTCACATTCATAGTGGTCACTTTTTCCACCTATATAGTCATCTAAAAGGCGTAATGTGTTCGGTAAATCGTCGGGGTGGTTCATATCTTCCCACTCTTGCAACGAGCCGTTTATATCGCTTGGGCTATAGCCAAGCATTTTCAAATATTCATCGTTATACTTAACGGTGTCATCGGTTAAGTCCCAATCCCATGTGCCAATTTGCGCAACTTCAATTGCTATATCAAGCATTTTTGTTCGGTGTGCAAGCTCGTCTTGCGTTTTTTTAATATTTGTTATATCTTGCAAAACGCCACACAAAACAAGCGGTTTTCCGTCGCTTGTATATTCGGTAACCTTGCCTTTATCATGGCCCCAAATAATTGTGCCGTCTTTTTTAACCATGCGAAATTCAGCTTCGTAATAAGGCGTTTTTCCCGATAAATGAAGCTGAATTTTATCGTCTGCTATTTTTAAATCTTCGGGCAAAAGCATTTTTTCCCATGTGCTTACGGTTTGCGGCAGCTCGTCTAATTCATAGCCAACTATTCTCGCCCACTCTTTGCTGTAAATAACTTCATCTGTTTGCAAATTCCAAATGAATATGCCAACATTAACCATTTCAATAATTTGAAGCGAAAGTTCAAGCGAAATTCCATTTTTTTCGGATTCCATGTTTTACCTCCGATTTGTACAGTTGTTTTCTACTTACATCAAACTTGATTTTTGCACTATATGTATTTTAACTGCAATAATATTTATAAATCTCGGTTCTCTTCAGCAATTATTGCAAATTGCTTTTCAATTGCCAAAAAGCTTTTAACAAGCTCGGGGTCAAAATGCGAGCCGCTGTCTTTTGTAATAATATCCACCGCAAAAGCGTGCTCTTTAGCATCTTTATACGGCCTTTTTGAAGTTATGGCGTCGTAAGCGTCTACAATCGCAAGCACCCTGCCGCCTATGGGTATATTTTGCCCGCTCAGCCCAAATGGGTACCCTTTTCCGTTCCACTTCTCGTGGTGGGTAGAGGCAAGTATATCCGCCGCCTCTAAAAAATCTGCCTCTCTTGCCTTGCTCATAGCAGATTTTATTATTTCGCCACCGTAAGTGGTATGCTTTTTCATCGTTTCATACTCTTCGTCTGTAAGCTTGCCCGGCTTCAAAAGAACATGGTCAGGCACACAAATTTTGCCAACATCGTGCATTTGTGAGGCATAAGAATAAACTTCCGTATTTATTTCGTTTAGCTCGCCTTCGTAAATGCTATCGGCCCGCGCTTGTTCTAAAAGCGCCCTCATATACAAACTTGTGCGAAGAATATGCCCGCCCGTGTTATGGTCTCTTCTCTCAACAACTTCCGACATAGCATAAACAATTGCATATTGAAGTTCTTCTATTCTCGACGTTTTATCTTTAACAAGGTTTTCAAGGTTTGTGCTGTAATCGTAATGGTCTAAATGAAGCTGCACCCTCTTCTTGAGAAGAACGGCTGAAAACGGCTTTATAACATAATCAACAGCACCTAAATTTAGCCCCTCATACTCGCTTGTGCCGTCGTCTTTTGCGGTTAAAAACACAACGGGTATGCTTTTATAAGGCTCGCCCATTTCATTTTTTATTTTTTTAATAACGTCAAACCCGTTAAGGCCGGGCATTTCAACGTCCAGTAATATTAAATCCGGCTTAATTTTTGCAAGCTCTGCAATTGCCATTTCGCCGCTTTTTATTAAAACAACATGATATTCATCACACAAAGCTTTGCGTGCAATGTTCAAATTTGTCACATTATCGTCAACAATTAAAATTTTTCGCTTTTTATCCATAATTAACTCCAAATAATATACAATTTGCTTGTTGCATTCCCATAAATTATAACACAAATTAACAAATTATTCAATAAATTGCCATGTTTTTTTACAAATAGTTTGGTGCGATATGCTATACTGTTACATATGCAAATTTAATATGATTTTAGAATTAAAAATGTAATGCTATATTGTAGAATTTTAACGGGTTGATAAAATAAAAAAAACGTGGTATTATATTAAGGTTAAGGTGGTGCTGTTTATGAATTTTGAATTTAACACTATTGCCTACACCAGGGCAAGGTATTACACAAAGGGTTCGCCGGTGCAATTTGTGCTTGTAGAGCTATTAAGAGCAAAGCAAACAAACGAAATTGCGGTTACCCTAACTTTTAAAAATATAAGCGCAAAAACATTGAACACGCTTAAAATTCAAGTTGTTTGCAAAGATGACAATAGCAATATTGTTGCCCAAACTGAATTTGTTTACAGCGATTTGAGCGTTCAAAAAAGTGCGCTTTTCGGCATGGACGAAGCTGTAATTATGAGCAACGAGCCTATTAGTAATGTTGAGGTAATGCTTGTAAGCGCTAATTTTGAGGGCAAAGATTACTCGCTTTTAAAATACAAGCGTGTTGCTTTGCCGCCGCTAAATGCGCTTAGCGAGGGCACAGTTGCAATTGTTAACAATGCTTTGAATAACAGCTGTGCAAAATATATGCCGTGCAATGTTCAAGACGGCTGGCAATGCACTTGCGGCGCATTTAATTATAATATTGGCGAGGGCAAAATAGCTTGCCTTGA
>CAYJPD010000021.1:0-13597 GCA_964371975.1 uncultured Bacteroides sp. | reverse complement strand
ACGGAGGGTTATTCATGCCGAGAAAGCAACAGGCATATACAAACGAGAGCATAACAAGCTTAAAAGGTGCCGATAGAGTTAGAAAACGCCCGGGCGTTATTTTTGGCTCAGACGGTATTGAGGGCTGTGCACACTCTATATTTGAGATACTCTCTAACTCTATAGACGAGGCGAGAGAGGGGCACGGCAATAAAATACACATAACGCGCTTTAAAGATAACTCGGTTGAAATTGAGGATTTTGGCAGGGGTATGCCTGTAGATTACAACAAAGCGGAGGAGCGCTATAACTGGGAGCTTTTATTTTGCGAGATGTATGCGGGCGGAAAATACACATCGGGCGAGGAGAACTATGAGTATTCGCTTGGTTTAAACGGGCTTGGACTATGTGCAACGCAATATGCCAGCGCGTGGATGAAAGCGGATATTTACCGCGACGGTATGCACTACCATTTAGATTTCGAGCGCGGCGAAAATGTTGGCGGCTTGCAAAAAGAGCCCACGAATAAAAAGCGCACAGGCAGCGTTATACGCTGGCTTGCCGATACAGACGTTTTCACAGATATTAACGTGCCTACAGAGTATTTTGAAAGCACAATAAAGCGCCAGGCAATAGTTAATGCCGGCGTAACTTTTGTGTTTATAAATGAAACAGAGCAGGGTAAAACCACAAAAGAATTTTACTATGAAAAGGGCATTGAAGACTATGCCGAGGAAGTGGCTAACTTAGAGAGTTTAACGCCTGTGCAATTTGTGCAAAGCGCCGCAACGGGTAAAGACCGTGACGATAGGCCCGAATACCGTGTTAAAATGAGCGCCGCTTTTTGCTTTTCAAACAAAGCGCAGCTACTTGAATATTACCACAACTCTTCGTGGCTTGAGCATGGCGGCAGCCCTGAAAGGGCGGTTAAAACTGCTTTTATTAACCAAATAGATACGCTGCTGCGCAATAAAAACATGTATAAAAAAGGCGAGAGTAAAATATCTTTTGCCGATGTGCAAGATTGCTTAATTTTTATTTCAAGCTCTTTTTCAACACAAACAAGCTATGAAAACCAAACAAAGAAGGCTATAACAAACAAGTTTATACAGCAGGCGATGACAGATTTCTTAAAGCACAGCTTAGAGGTTTACTTTTTAGAAAAGCCTGAAGAGGCGCAAAAAATAGCGGCGCAGGTGCTTGTGAATAAGCAAAGCCGAGAAACAGCTGAAAAGGCGAGGCTTGGCGCAAAAAAAACGCTTACAGCACAAATTGACATAGCAAACCGTGTGCAAAAATTTGTTGATTGCCGCAGTAAAGATTTAACAAAGCGTGAAATTTACATTGTTGAGGGCGATTCTGCCTTGGGTGCGGTTAAAACAAGCCGTGACAGTGAGTATCAGGCGATTATGCCTGTGCGCGGTAAAATTTTAAACTGCCTTAAAGCCGATTACGCGCGCATATTTAAAAGCGATATTATAACAGATTTAATAAAGGTTTTGGGCTGTGGGGTTGAGCTTAGCGGCGGCAAAAGCAATAAAGATTTGAATATGTTTGATATTACAAATTTGCGCTGGAATAAAATTGTTATTTGCACCGATGCCGATTACGACGGCTACCAAATTCGCACATTAATTTTAACAATGCTTTACCGCCTTGTGCCCTCGCTTATACAAGAGGGCTTTGTGTATATTGC
This sequence comes from uncultured Bacteroides sp., assembly GCA_964371975.1. GTDB lineage: Bacteria > Bacillota > Clostridia > Oscillospirales > Ruminococcaceae > Ruthenibacterium. The sequence goes on along the minus strand of CAYJPD010000021.1, from coordinate 11,922 downwards.
CGAGTCGCCCTTATATCAAATAGAGAGCAAGGGCCACACATATTTTGCATATAACGAAACTGAAAAGGCAACATTTTTAGAGAAGATAGGCGAAAATAAATATACAATTCAGCGCTCGAAAGGGCTTGGCGAGAACGACCCTGAAATGATGTGGCTAACAACAATGAACCCCGAGAGCAGGCGCTTAATTCAAATTACGCCCGATAATTTACAGCGCACAGGCGAGGTTTTCGATTTGTTCCTTGGCGATAATTTAGCAGGGCGCAAAGATTATATAGCCCAGCACGGGCACGAGTATTTAAGCGAGTTAGACGTATCTTAAAAACAAAAGCGATAAAGAAGTTTTGTATTAGATTTTAGATTGTAACGAGGACATTTATGGCAAAAAAACAAGTTAAACGCGCGCCAAAGCGCCCTGAACTCGGCGAAAAAGTTGAGATAATAGACGCAGGCACCGTTGCGCAAACTAAAATAACGCAAACGCTCAAGGCAAATTACATGCCCTATGCTATGAGCGTTATTGTTTCGCGCGCCCTGCCCGAGATAGACGGCTTTAAGCCTGCGCACCGCAAGGTTTTATACACCATGCACAATATGGGGCTTTTGAAGAACGCGAGAACGAAATCTGCGAATATAGTTGGCAATACAATGCACTTAAACCCCCATGGCGACCAAGCTATTTACGAAACTATGGTGCGCTTAACACGGGCAAATGAAAGCTTGCTTGTGCCTTTTGTTTCGGGCAAAGGTAACTTTGGCAAAAGCTACAGCCGCGATATGGCATATGCCGCCTCACGTTATACCGAGGCGAAACTCGAGCCTATATGCGCTGAAATATTCGGCGACATTGATAAAAGCACAGTAGATTTTGTAGACAATTACGATGCCAGCACAAAAGAGCCAACTTTGCTGCCCGTTATGTTCCCAACAATTTTAACAAACAATACTTTGGGCATAGCCGTTGCTATGGCAAGCAGTATTTGCTCTTTTAATTTAGCTGAAATTTGCCAAAGCACTATAGAGCTTATGAAAAACCCCGAGCACGATTTGGCCTCTACCCTGCCTGCGCCCGATTTTGTTGGCGGCGGCTATATTTTGCACAATGCCGATGAAATGCAAAATATATATAACGAGGGCAGAGCGAGCGTTCGTGTGCGTGCACATTATGAATATGTGCGCGAGGGCAATATGTTAGAGATAACAAAAATACCGCCCACCACAACAATTGAAGCCATAATGGATAAAATTAGCGAGCATGTAAAAAGCGGAAAAATTAAAGAAATTAACGACATGCGCGACGAAACCGATTTGAACGGTTTAAAGCTTACAATAGACTTAAAACGTGGACAAGACCACGAAAAAATTATGCAAAAGCTGTTTAAGTTCACACCGCTTGAAGATAGCTTTTCCTGCAATTTTAATATATTAATAAACGGTATGCCTCGTGTAATGGGCGTTCGTGAAATTTTAAAAGAGTGGACGAAATTTCGCATAACCTGCGTTAAGCGCCGCACACAGCACGAGCTTTTAGGCAAGCAAAAACGCCTGCATTTGCTAAGCGGCCTTGCGGCAATTTTGCTGGATATAGACAAAGCAATTAAAATTGTGCGCGAAACCGAAGAGGACAGCGAAGTTGTACCTAATTTGATGATAGGCTTCGGCATAGACGAAGTGCAAGCTGAATATGTTGCAGAGATAAAACTAAGGCATTTAAACCGCGAGTACATTTTAAAGCGCACAAGGGAAATTGACGATTTAAAAGCGGAAATTACACGTTTAAGCGAAATATTAAACAGCGAGAGCAAAATAAAGCGCATTATTATAAACGAGCTTACGGAAATAATTAAAAAATACGGCGAGCCAAGGCGCTGTGAAATTATTTATGAAGATGACATGGGCAGTTTTGAAGAAGAAATTGTGCTTATGCCCGATTACCCTGTTACTGTTTTCTACACAAAAGAGGGTTATTTTAAGAAAATTACGCCGCAAAGCCTGCGCATGTCCGGCGAGCAAAAGCTTAAAGAGGGCGATGAAATTATTAGGCAGGTTGAAACCAAAAACAACGCTGAACTGTTATTTTTTACATCGAAAGCGCAAGTTTACAAATGCCGCATAGGCGATTTTGACGACGGCAAGGCAAGCGTTATGGGCGAGTATATTGCGGCAAGCCTTTCAATGGAAGAGGGCGAAGTGCCCCTTTATATGGCAATTGCCGAGGACTATAAAGGCTATATGCTTTTTGTGTTTGAATCCGGGCGCAGTGCTAAAGTTACTATGGAGAGCTATGCAACAAAGCAAAACCGCAAAAAACTGCTGAAAGCTTTTAGCGATAAATCGCCTTTAGTGTATGCAGATTATTTGCAAGAGGAAAAAGAAATTGCAATAAAAACATCTGCCGGCAGAATGTTAATTATAAACACAGCGCAAATACCGTCTAAAACAACAAAAAGCACAGCAGGCGTTAAAACAATTACTCTTAAAAAGAACCACCACATTGAAGAAATTAGCAATTTAAGCGATTTAAACCTTGAAAACCCACACCGCTACAGGGTACGCACATTGCCTGCAATGGGCGCGCTTATAAGGCAAGAAGATATTGCCGAGCAATTAACTTTTTAAATGCTTTTAGCATATAAAGCAAATAAAACACTATTGCGGTTTTAAACGCTTTAGTGTTTCGTTTGTCAAATTTTCATTTATTTGTTATACTTATTTAAGGCATTGCATATGTTTTTGTGAAAAGCCGCCATCACGGCATTTCGCCATTATTACAGCGCTTTGCCATTATACGGACAGTTAGCTCAGCCGGTAGAGCATCTGCTTGACGTGCAGAGGGTCAGGGATTCGAGTTCCTTACTGTCCACCATAAAAAACAAGCCTTTGAATTTCAAAGGCTTGTTTTTTATGCCAATAGCACAAAGCTGCCCAATAAAAACACCCCGTAAAAACGAGGCGTGAAATTAATTGAGGCTAAAGCTTAATGCCAAAATACTTTTCTATGGCAAATGCTACACCGTCTTCGTCGTTAGTTGGTAAAACATCGCTTGCTATTTGTTTTATTTCCTCTTTAGCGTTGCCTGTTGCAAGGCTAAGGCCCGCATATTCAAGCATCTCCAAATCGTTAAAGGCATCGCCACAGGCAACGGCCTGTTCGGGCTTTATGTTTAAAAGCTCCAATAGCTTTTTCATGCCCAATGCCTTGTTTACGCCCTTTGGCACTATCTCTAAAAATATGGGCATAGAGCGGTAAACATCTACTTCATCGCCCATTTCACGCTGAACTATATCCAGCGCATTTAAAACAGCCGCCTCATCGCCGCTGCCTAAAATTTTATTAATATCCACGTTTAATTTGCTTAAATCGCCGTCGAATTCATAAACAGGCAAACCCGATATTTCCTTTTCAAATAAAACGTATTTAGTTTCAATATCACACGCTACAACGCCTGTTTTGTTAAATGTCATCGGCTCAAGCCCTATAGATTTTGCCAAATTAAAAGCTTTTTGTGCCACAGACAAATTAAGCTGTTTTGAAAAAACAACTTCCTCTTCGCCTTGAAACTTAACTATTTTGCCGCCGTTATAGCAAATCATATAACTGCCTATATTTTTTAAATTAAGCTCTTTTACTATACGCTGCATTGATAAATAGCTTCGCCCTGAAGTTGGCACGGCGTATATGCCGCTTTCGCTAAGCTTTTCAAACGCTTTTTTGTTTTTTTGCGATATTCCATGTTCACTGTTTAAGAATGTTCCGTCTAAATCAAAAAACAATATTTTATAGTTCATTTTTCCTCTTTATTCTTTTGTAAAACAAAGCAAGCGCTTACTACCACTTGTTTACGCTTGCAATTTCATCAAGAGCTTTCCTTGTTTTTGCCCTTGGGCTTTCAGTTTTAGCATAGCCCATTGTAATAACAAGCCTAACTGTAATATCGCTTGGTATGTTTAAAAGCCCTTTAACTTTTTCTTCGTTAAAACTACCTAAAATGCAAGTTGCTATGCCTTTATCTGCTGCGGCAAGGCAAAAAGTTGCACATGCCATGCCAACGTCCATTTGTGCATATTTTTGCGATATTTTACCTTGCCTTAACACTGCAGGCATCTCGCAAAGAACAACATAAGCGTCTGCCTCTCCAACCCATTTATTTATAGGCAGCGCGTCGTCTATAATGCAAGTAGGCATTTTTTGGGCAACATCGCCCTCACAAACAACAAAGCGCCATGGCTGTGAATTGCATGCCGAGGGGCTTTGCATCGCTGTGCTTATTATATCCATTATGTCATCTTGCGAGAGCTTTTTATCGCTGTACTCTCTGCAGCTTTCCCTTTTTTTAGCAAGTTCTTTAAAATTCATATTATTAGCTCCTTTGTTATTATTTTTTATTATAGTTGCCAAAAGCATATTGGTTTTAGGCAAATAACGTTTCGCTTTGAAGTAAAGAGGACGATTTCACTCTTCTTTTTCTGTTTGCTATTTCTCACTGTGCTCGAAATATTAAAAAAGCAAGCGGCAAAACTTGCGCTTTAGGCATAACAAACAAAAGCTATTCTCTCAAAGTGCAAATGCACCCATTATTAAAAAAACAGGTATTGTAATTAGCATAATGCCCTCTTGAATATATGTGTAAAGTTCAACTTTTTTAACGAGGATAAACTTGTTTGGGTCCTTTTTAAACTTAATGAAAACAGCCGATATATAAACGCAGTTTATAAATAATAAAATAACTGAAACAATATTCAAATTCCACAGCAAAATAAAGTTTGTAATTATATCTACCCACGTTAAAATAAATATGAAATTAACAGCTTTTTTATAGCCGAAAAGCTTTGAATATGTAACATATTCATTTTCGTCTTTAGGCGCGCGAATTTTGCGTGAAATTTCCCAAATAAGCGCAGGGAAATATAGCGTAAAAGCCATTAAAACCGTGTAAATGCTAAAAGGCTCTATATCATATTTAATTACCGTGAACGAAATTATGTATAAATTCATAATAAATTGCACGGGGTTGTGCGTTACAAGTGCGAGCGGCAAGCTCTTTTGAATTTTATGCTTTTTGAAAAACCAAAGTGCCATCAGTGAGCCGTAAGTGTAAAGCAAAAGGCAGAACAAAAAGTTGTTCATAAAAAAGAAATTTAGCAGTAAAGTTACTGCTATAACGGGTATTATTAAAATGAGCAAATCTTTTTTATATACCCTGCCGGAGGCAAGCGGCCTGTGGGCAAATAGGCGTTTATCGTGCTCGTAATCTTTGAAATCGTCTGCTATTCTAAGCCACATTAAAAACGAAAACACCGTTAATGCGCCTATAACTTCTTGTATGCCCAAAGTAAACGATGTTATTTCGTTATTTAAAAGCAGTATAAAATAAATTTCGCCGAAAACAATGAAACCCAGAATAACTCTTGGTAAAAGCGGGTACATTTCCTTAAAGTAAATATTAAGCCTTTTTAGCATAAGCTATATGTTCTCCTAAGTTAATTTTTGTTTCAATGCCTGCATTTGACATTTGTTTTATTATATCACAGGGTATAAGCTTATCCTTTTCAAAAAGCATTATAATTGTAGAGCCGCCATATTCAAACACGCCCTTTTCCTGTGCTTGCAAAAACGCGCCCTGCTTTTTGTAATTTGTTATTTTGCCAACGAGCATTGCGCCAACTTGTGCATAAACGGCATTGCCGAAATGCTTTGTTTTCAAAACGGATATACAGCGTGTGTTTTTAAAATAATTATCTTTTATGCCGCCAATTGGGCGCACGGTGTGAAGGCTGCCTTTTATGCGCTTATACGCTGTAAATTCGCCGCTATCGGGGAAAATATAGCGGTGGTAATCTTTAAGTGTAAGCCTGTGCACAAAGCAAACGCCGCCTATGTATTTTTGCGCTAATGCTTTATCTTGCAAAAGCTCACTTAAGCTGTAATTGCTGTTTTTTATGTTCAAGTGTAAATTTTCGCTTATATCAAAGCACATAACAAGGCTGTCTGCCGGGCAAACAAGCGCGCCGTTTTGCACCTTTATATCCCTGTGCTCCTTGCGTGAGAAAAACGCGTTAAAGCTACTGTAATTTTCAATATTATACTTTTCGCTTAAATTATTATCTTTGAAAAATTTCAAAAGCTTATTTTTTGAATATTTACTGCTGTAATAAGCGCCAACAAAGTATGAAAAATACCGTCTGGCAAATATAGTTTTCAATAAAATTCTACCATAGAACGTTTTATATAAAATTCTAAGCTTTTCATCGTCTTGCGATGTTTCTTTGCAAAATTCGCCACTGCTTTTATTGTAAAATTCACGCTGTGTACTCATAATAAAATAATTCCTATGCTAACAAAAACCGCCAAAAGCGCAAAAAATATATATGCAGTTTTACCGGGCTTTTTTATGTTCACATCAAGTATAAAAAGTAGCGCAATAATTATATAAAGCGCGGCTAAACCTATGCCGAAAACCTCTTTGCTAACAAAAGCGCTAATAAGATAATACAAAGGTAAAATAAGCGCGCTGTATGTTACGGCAAGGCCTCTGAAATGCGTTTGTGCACCCTCGCTGTTTGTTTGCACATTAAAAAAGGCAAGGCGTATTATTGCTGCAAGCGCATAGAAAACGCACACAAAGCCCAAAGTGCCCAAAACAGCAAAAGCTATTGCGCACGGAAGCGCTATAAAAGAAACGGCATCTGCGAGGGAATCTATTTGAACGCCAAAAAGCTCCTCGTTTTTTGTGCGCTTACAGCGCCTTGCAACAGCGCCGTCGAACAAATCGCATATGCCTGCGAAAATGAGCATTAAAAACGCATATTTTATATCGCCCCAAAAGGCAAAATACACACCTGTAAGTGCTAAAGAAACGCCTAAATATGTTAGTAAAACGCTTTTGTTATACTCGCCTATAAATTTCATAAAATCACCGCTAAAATTCTTAGTAATATGCAAATATCAAAGTTTGGTTATTAACGTTATGCAAATAAGTTTGCGCTTTATGCCTTGTAAATGCACAAACTTGAAAACATGCTAAACTGCGCATAGCTTGCTACATCTTAAAAAAGCAAAATTTGCGCTTTGCATTTTGATAAAAGCGCAAAAGGAAAGCCGCTTTTAATGTTAACTATAAATTATCTCTAACGCGCAAATGCAGTAAAATTACATTGACGCTTATATGCGTTAATGCGCCAACTAAAACATATAAAAGCGCGCGCAAAGGCGAAAACGCGCCTAATAAATAAAGCGCAAGAGCTACGCCTGTAACAGAATCGAACCTATCTACAATAAAAAACACTATACCTTTAAAGCCTTTGCCGGCTTTGCCCGCCTGTATGGATAAGCGCCTTTTTATAAAGCTGTTGGGCAGTTCAAAAAGCATGTAGGCAAAACCTAAAAATGCACCGGCACAAATGTTAAATAAAACAGTGTTTTGCATATTTGTGTAAATATCGTTACCGTTTAGCATAAAGGGCAGTGCACAAAAAAAGCCCCAAAGCATTTGGGCTATAGCGGTGAAAACTACCATTGAAAAAAAGCCTATCCATGTTTTGTTTTTGCCGAATATTGGCTTATTATCTATAAAAGTTTTGCCAAAATCTATAGGCTTTGCACAGCGTTTATATAAAGCCGTTTTTGTGAAAAGCATGTTGGCAACAGCGCCGAATACCACAGGCGCTATAGTTATGTAAATATTTATCATGTAATTAATTTGGGCAAAAGTATAAGCGCTTGTGTTATAAAAAAGCCTATGCCAAACGCTAAAACAACACTTGCCCCAATATCCTTTATAGTTTTAATGCGCTCATCGTGCACAGGGTTTATAATATCGCAAATTTGCTCTATTGCGGTGTTGGCAAACTCTGCCGAAAACACGCCTGCGGTTAAGGCAAACAGTATGCAAAATTCAAGCAAAGAGCTTTTAAAAATTATATTCAGTGCAAGAAATGTTAGAAAAATTGCGATGTAATATTTAAAATTTTTCTCGGTTGCAAAGGCTTTGCGAAACCCTACAAGCGCACACTTTACGCTTTGAAAAAATGTTTTGTTTTTCACCCTTGCGCCCCTTCAATTAAATATTTACAACAGTGCGTTAAAAGCTATTTACACAGGGCAATAGCCTTTTTAATAATAACATATATTTAAAAATTTTTCAATATTTTGCAAATTTCAGGCATAAAACTATGGGTTTAAATGCATTGTAAAAGTAGTAAGGGCGTTAAAAGCAAGTTTATAACGCCAATAAGCATGGGTATTAACTTAAAAAAGCTGAAGCTTCCAATAAAGAAACTTCAGCTTTTTTGTTAACACATGTGTTTTATAAAGCGCTGTTTTTTATAAATATACTTAGAAAACAAACATTAGCCTTTAAGCTCTAAACACTTTGCAATGTCTTTTTCTAAATTTTGCTTTGCGCTTTGCGCTTTTTCTAAATTTTCGCCTTTTGTTGTGTAGTAAACTTTAATTTTAGGCTCTGTGCCCGAGGGGCGCACAATTACGCTGCTGCCATCTTGCAAAGCATATACAAGCACATTAGATTTCGGCAAGTTTATAACTTCTTTTTTGCCGCTTTGTGTGTCTATGCTCTCGCTTATTTCATAATCGCTTATTTTAACAACACTTATGCCGCCAAATGCGCTTGGTACATCTTTGCGTAAATTTGCCATAATATCCTGCATTATCTGCATACCGCTTAGGCCCTCAAAAGAGAAGCTGTCTACAACATTTAAGTACCTGCCATATTTTGCGTAAATTTCTTCAAGGCGCTTTAGCACATTGCTGTTTTGCGTTTTGTAATAACAAGCCATCTCGCATATAAGCATACTCGCCACAACGGCATCTTTATCTCTAACATACGTGCCTGCAAGGTAGCCATAGCTCTCTTCAAAGCCGAAAATAAAGCGGTTTTCCTCGCCCTTTTCTTCAAGGTGTAAAATTTGCTCGCCTATGTATTTAAAGCCGGTTAAAACCTCAATTGGCGTTACACCGTAATTTTTTGCAACTATTCCGGCAAGCGATGTGCTAACAAAGCTGTAAACAGCTATTGCGTTTTCGGGCATTGTGCCGTTTTCAATTCTTGCCGCACAAATATAATCTAAAAGTAAAACGCCAACTTCGTTGCCTGTAAGCAGTTTAAATTCACCATTTTCGTCCTTAACCGCTATGCCCACACGGTCAGCGTCGGGGTCGGTTGCAAGCACTAAATCTGCGTTTTCTTTCTTGGCAAGTGCAAGGCCTAAATCTAATGTTTCACGTATCTCGGGGTTGGGGTAAGAGCATGTTGGGAAATTGCCGTCGGGCATTTCTTGCTGTTTAACAACGCTTATATCTTTCATGCCAATATCTGATAAAACACGGCGCACAGGCACATTGCCTGCGCCGTTAAGCGGTGTATAAACAAGCTTTAAGCTCGCTTTTTCACACACGCCTTTTCGCACACTTTGCGCTTTAACATTATTGTAAAAAGCTTCTATTACATCGCCGGTAATATAGCTAATCATGCCGCTTTGTAGCGCGCTTTCAAAATCTACAAGCTTAACGTCACTAAATTCATCTGTTTTTTGCATTTGCTCGTAAACGGCATTAGCAGCTTGCTCTGTCATTTGGCAGCCGTCGGGGCCGTATGCCTTATAGCCGTTGTATTTTGCGGGGTTGTGGCTGGCGGTAACCATTATGCCTGCACTGCATTTAAGCTGCCTTGTTGCAAAGCTTAAAGCTGGCACGGGCATTAACTGCTCGTATATATGCACTTTTATATTATTTGCCGCTAAAACACTTGCGGCCTGCCTTGCAAAAACGTCACTTTTAATGCGGCTGTCATAAGCTATGGCAACACTGCTTTGTGCGCTTTGTGTGTTCAAATAATTTGCAAGCCCCTGCGTTGCCTTGCGCACCATATATATGTTCATTCTGTTAGTTCCTGCGCCCAAAACGCCCCTAAGGCCCGCTGTGCCGAACGCTAAATCTAAAGAAAAGCGCTCTTTAATCTCTTGCTCGTCGCCCTCAATTTCATTAAGTTCCCTTGTTAAATCTGCATCGTCAAGCTTCGCACTTTTCCATTTTGCGTACTTTTCTAAGAACATAATAAACCACCTTTATGTATAATTTTGTTTTAGCTGTTAAATAGTAAATAAACCTTGCCTGTTTCAGGCGAATTACCGCGCTGTTTTAAATGTTTTTACTATAAAAAAGCATTTGTAATTGCTTTATATTTATAATAAATGCCAAACACTTAAATATTATAACATTAATAATTAATTTAATCAATGCGTTTTTTGGCAATAAATGCTATAAGTAAGGCGCAATATTTCGATAAATCGCCACTTGTTAATTATTTGGAATTGAACTATAATAAACTTAATACAAAAAAGGGGGTGCACAAAATTGTTTGCAAAAATAAATAGCCTTGGTGTTAACGCTTTAAACGGCTTTTGTGTGAAAGTTGAGGCTGATATTAGCGGCGGCTTGCCTGCTTTGCAAATAGTTGGCCTGCCTGATAGTGCTGTGCGCGAAAGTGCAGACAGGGTGCGAAGTGCGCTTAAAAATTGCAACTATCCTTACCCTCAAAGCAGAATTACAATTAATTTAGCGCCTGCGGATGTTAAAAAATCGGGCCCTGTTTACGATTTACCCATTTTTTTATGCATTATGGCGGCGCAAGAATATTTTAATGAAATAAATGAAGAGTGTGCATTTGTGGGCGAGCTTTCGCTGGATGGCACATTGCGTAGCGTGAGCGGAATTTTACCTATGGCAATAGCCGCTAAAAAGAGCGGCATAAAAAAATTATTTGTGCCACTGCAAAACGCAAGCGAGGCGGCAGTGGTGAAAGGCATAGAAGTTTTTGGCGCGCAAGATGTTAAACAAGTAATAGCGCATTTGAAAAACGAAAAATTAATTAAGGCGCAAAAGCCCTGTGAGTTTAAGCCTGCTACACTGCAGAATATGCCGGATTTTGCAGACGTTAGAGGGCAATTAATTGCGAGGCGCGCTTTGGAAATAGCGGCGGCAGGCGGGCACAATGTTCTTTTAATGGGGCCGCCGGGCACAGGCAAAAGTATGCTGGCAAAGCGTTTTGGCGGCATACTGCCGCCGCTAAGTGAAAAAGAGGCAATAGAAATAACAGGCATATACAGCGTTGCCGGCTTAACAAGGGATATAAGCGGCTTAATTACACAGCGCCCTTTTCGCTCGCCACACCATTCTGTTAGTGCGGCAGGGTTAACGGGCGGCGGCAGTAACCCACGCCCCGGCGAAATAAGCCTTGCACACGGCGGCGTTTTGTTTTTAGACGAGCTGCCTGAATTCAAGCGCGACGTTTTAGAAATTTTGCGTGCGCCGCTTGAGGACGGCAAAGTAACAATAAGCCGTGCGGCAGGCAGTGCGTCTTACCCGTGCGATATTATTTTAATAGCGGCAATGAACCCGTGCCCATGCGGAAACTACGGGCACCCTGTGCACATATGCAACTGCACACAAAATAAAATTAGCAATTACTTAAAGCATATTTCTGCGCCGCTGCTTGATAGAATAGATATACAATGTGAGGTTATGCCTGTAGACTACGACGATTTAAGCACAAACAAGCAAGGCGAGGGCACACAGCAAATATTAGAGCGTGTAGATGCCGCAAGACGCATACAAGTAGAGCGCTATAAAGAGCAGGGCATTTTGTGCAACGCCAAAATGGGCGCAGAGCAAACAAGAGCATATTGCAATTTAACAAACGATGCAAAAAGCGTTTTAAAGAATGCATTTGAAAAAATGGGGCTTTCGGCGAGAGCTTACGACAGAGTTCTTAAAGTGAGCCGCACAATTGCAGATTTAGCGCAAAGCGAAAACATAACAGCCGAGCATATAAGCGAAGCGGTGCAGTACAGAAGTTTAGATAGAAAGTATTGGCACGCGAGGTAGGCGGATAATAAAGCTTGTGC
>CAYJPD010000020.1:0-25456 GCA_964371975.1 uncultured Bacteroides sp. | reverse complement strand
GTAATAATAGAAATATCTTCTATATTAGGCTCGTAGCTGTGAAGGTCTACTCCTTCATCCATAAGAAGTGTAACGTTAAAGTTATCTGCGTTTTCGCCTAAAATTTGCATAACCCAGTCGTACTCGTGATAAGATGTTGCAACTATACTTAGTTTACCATCTTGTGCGCTTTCGCTTTGCGCTTGCTGCGATGCGCAAGCAGATAAAAGCAAAGCAAATATTATTGCAAGCACGCCTAATAATTTTTTTGCCATTTTGTAATACTCTCCTAATCATTCAATAACATTTGAGAATTATTCTCAAATACAGTTATGATTATAACGTTATTTTTTGATATTGTCAATAGATTTTGAGAATAACTATCAAATATATTACATTACAGTAAGGTGAAAAAAGCAATAAAAATAACGTGACTGTGAAATTTGGCAGAAAATTGCTGAAAAAACCATTAATTTAAAGTAAAAACTAAAAAAATAAGGCTTTCAACGTTTTAAGCAAGCGAAACCTCGTTTGCAAAAAACCTGAAAGCCTTTATTACATTATATAGCTAATTTAATAAAGTTAAATTATACCTCTACACTGCCCTCGAAAACAGTAACAGCATTACCTGTCATATAAACTGTGTTGCCCGTGTAATTAACAGTTAAAACGCCGCCTAAAACATCAACAGTAACATCTGTGTTAAGCTTGCAAAAGCCGCATTTTACAGCGGCAACAACGCTTGCGCATGTGCCTGTGCCGCACGCCAATGTCTCACCGCTTCCGCGCTCCCAAACACGCATAGAAATATGCGTTGAGCTAATCATTTTTACAAATTCAGTGTTCACACCTTCGGGGAAAATTGGGCTTTTTTCATAGCCCGGGCCTATAACACTTAAATTTAAATGATCTAATTCATCAACAAATGTTACGCAGTGGGGGTTGCCCATTGAAACACAAGTTATATGCACGCCGCCGCCGTTTATCTCTACCAATTGGTTTATAAGCGGCTTATCAAAACCAATAACGGGAATATTTTGCGGCTCAAGTTCAGGGGCGCCCATATCAACTTTTAAAAGGCCGGGCTTAATGCGCTCTATAGTTTTTATGCCCGATAGCGTTTGTATGTTAACAGTGTTGCCGGCTACCATATTATGTGTAAACAAATATTCGGCAACACAGCGTATGCCGTTGCCACACATTTTTCCCTCGCTGCCGTCTAAATTGAACATGCTCATTTTAGCGTGCGCGCCGCTTACATCGGCACGCTCTATTAAAATAACGCCGTCGCCGCCTATGCCTTTGTGCCTGTCAGATAAGCGCACTGCCAATTCGGCAGGATTTGTAATGTTTTGCTCAAAGCAATTAATGTAAACATAGTCGTTTCCTGCGCCGTGCATTTTTGTAAAATTAATTAACATGAATTAAGCTGCCCTCACATTTCAATATATTGCTCACGCTCTGCGCCTACTGAAACGTATTTAATCGGTACGCCAACCGCTTTTTCAATAAACGCTATATAGTCCAGCGCGTTTTTAGGTAAATCTTCTTTTTTGCGGCAATCAGATAAACTTGTTTGCCAGCCTTTAAACATTTTATTTATGGGCTTTGCTTCGTTTAATGCCTCGCCGTAAGGGAAGTTGTGAATTTCCTCTCCGTTAAGCTCGTAAGCGATAGTAACGGGTATTTCGTCTAATGTGTCAAGTATATCCATTTTTGTAAGCGCTAATATATCTGCGCCCTGTGCGCGGCAGCCATAGCGGCTGGCAACAACGTCGAACGGGCCAACACGGCGTGGGCGCCCTGTTGCAGCCCCGAATTCACCGCCTGCATTGCGAAGTTTCTCTGCCTCTTCGCCAAAAAGCTCGCATGTGAACGGGCCCTCGCCAACGCAAGAGGAATAAGCCTTCATAATACCAATGTTCAAATCTATTTTTCTGTTGGCAAGCCCTGCACCAACAGGTGCATAAGCGCCTATAACATTTGATGAAGATGTATAGGGGTAAATGCCGAAATCTATATCACGAAGAGCGCCAAGCTGCGCTTCAAACATAATATTTTTACCTTGCTTTGCCGCTTCGTCTAAATAAAGAGAAGCGTCACAAACATACGGTTTTATCACATCGCCGAATTCTTTAAGCCAAGCCCACATATCGTCTGTGCTAACCGGCTCTTTACCGTAAACGCCCTGTATTGTTAAGTTTTTGTATGCAACAATTTCTTCAAGGCGCGCTTTTGTGGTTTTCTCGCTAAATAAATCACCAAGCCTTAAAGCTTTCTTCATGTATTTATCGCCGTATACAGGCGCTATTCCACGCCTTGTAGAGCCGTATTTAGCATCTGCAAGCCTATCTTCTTCATAGCAATCTAAAAGGCGGTGATAAGGCATACAAATAACAGCACGCTCGCTAATTTTTAAATTGGCGGGTGATATTTCAATGCCGCCTTTGCGAAGGTTCTCAATTTCGCCCACAAGGTGCTGCAAATCAATAACCATGCCGTTGCCCATAACATTAACAACGTTTTTACGTAGTATTCCCGAGGGTAAAAGGTTCAAAATAAATTTGCCCTGTTCATTTATAACCGTGTGCCCTGCGTTGTTACCGCCTTGGTAACGCACAACTATATCGTAACTTGCACTTAGCAAATCAACCATACGCCCTTTGCCTTCGTCGCCCCAGTTTACCCCTGTTATTGCTGTTAACATAATATTCTCCGTTCCTTTTTATAGTGTAAGCTTTGAATTATATTATTTGTATAAAATTAACCCCATATTTACATTTAATAAAATGTTTTATGTTTGTGCAAATTTTACACCTATTTATTATATCATAAGCACAGTTGTTTTTCTATACTTTTGCTTAAGAATTATTAATATTATATTAAATTAAAAAAAACTTAAAAAATTTTATCAATTACACTTGACAATAGCGCTTAAAAAAGTTATAAATTTTATAGGGCGTTTTGTAAATAATATATTTTTACAAATATTTCCCTTAAAATGCAAAATAAAAACAATACTTGGAGGTATATATAATGGTATTTGAGAGAGTGCGCGAAATAATTTGCGACCAACTTGATCTTGAAGAAGATAATGTAACGATGGAAAGCAATATTATGGAGGACTTTGAAGCAGATAGCCTTGATATTGTAGACCTTGTTATGACACTTGAAGATGAGTTTGGCATTGAAGTGCCTGATGAGCAAATTGAAAAGTTCTCAACAGTTGGCGACGTAGTTCGTTATATTGAAGAAAACTCTTAAACATTTTAAGCGGTTGTTTTTAAACCGCTAACAAAATGCACCAAAACACATATTACAGGGGCATATACCTTTTATCTGCCGCAAAACTATATTTTGCGGCAGGTTAGGGCATGGCTCCTGCATTTTTTAATTTATGAAATGAAAGCAGAGGTTTAAATGAGCGACAAAAAAATGGTGGAAGCTATTACGCCTATAGATGAAAATATAACACAGTGGTATACGGATATATGCCTAAAAGCTGAACTTGTGGATTACTCCACAGTTAAAGGGTGTATGATTATGCGCCCTTACGGTTATGCTATATGGGAAAACATTATGAGCAATTTAGACGCACGTTTTAAAGAAACAGGGCACGAAAACGTTGCTATGCCTATGCTTATACCCGAAAGTTTATTGCAAAAGGAAAAAGACCATGTAGAGGGCTTTGCGCCCGAGGTTGCATGGGTTACTACAGGCGGCAGCGAGGCACTTGAAGAGCGCCTTTGTGTTCGCCCTACAAGCGAAACGCTTTTTTGCGACCACTGGAGCAATGTTTTGCACTCTTACCGCCAATTGCCTATGCTTTACAACCAATGGTGTAGCGTTATGCGCTGGGAGAAAACCACACGCCCGTTTTTACGCACAAGGGAATTTTGGTGGCAAGAGGGGCACACAATTCATGAAACAGAAAAAGAGGCGCGCGAGGAAACGCTTGCGCAGCTTGAAACTTATGCAGATTTTGTACAAACCGATTTGAATATACCTGTTTTAAAAGGCGAGAAAACGGCTAAAGAGAAATTTGCGGGTGCAATGGCAACTTATACAATTGAAGCGATGATGCACGATGGAAAGGCGCTTCAAAGCGGCACAACGCATTATTTCGGCGACGGCTTTTCCAAAGCGTTTGACGTTACATTTACAGGCAGAGATAACAAATTGCAATACCCTCATCAAACGAGCTGGGGGCTTTCCACACGCATAATGGGTGCTATTATTATGACGCATGGCGATGACGACGGCCTTATTATACCGCCGAGCGTTGCGCCTATTCAAGTTATTATTGTGCCTATTGCCTCGCACAAAGAGGGCGTTTTAGATAAGGCAAACGAGCTTTGCAAACAGCTGAAAAATACAGTGCGCATTAAGGTGGACAGCAGCGATAATTCACCTGGGCGCAAATTTGCGCAGTGGGAGATGAAAGGTGTGCCTTTGCGCCTTGAAATTGGCCCGAAAGACATAGAAAAAGAGCAATGCGTTATTGTGCGCAGGGATACACGAGAGAAAATATTTGTAGCACTTAGCGAATTAGAGGAAAAATTACCGCAGATATTAAAAGCCCTTGGCGATAATTTGTTTGAGCGCGCTCTTAAAAACAGAAGCGAGCGCACATTCACTTGCGATAATTTAGACGATATAATTAAAACCGCAAACGAGCAAAGCGGCTATATAAAAGCAATGTGGTGCGGCGATGTGGCTTGCGAGGAAATGCTGAAAGAAAAGGCGGGCATAACAAGCAGATGTATACCTTTTGAGCAAGAAAAAATTAGCGATGTTTGCCCTTGTTGCGGCAAAAAAGCAGAAAAATTTGTAGTGTGGGGCAAGGCATATTAAAAGCGGCTGGTATTGCAAATGATAAACATTGAAATTTATAAATATATTTATTTTATAAATGTGAAAAGTGCTTTTAAGAAAAAGAAACTTAATTAACAAGTAAAGGCACTAACACCGATAAAGGAGAGGTAGCTAAATAAATAAAAAAGCAGTGGTTATTATATGCGGCTGTCAATAAAGAAACAAACTGTCACTATCAAAAAAATTGATAGTGACAGTTTGTTTTTATGTAGATTGTGCTCATTTTACTGCATGACTCAAATTTCTTTCTCCATCACATAACTTCTAAAACTCATATCCATACTCTCATAAAAACTAACAGCAGACTCATTAAAAGACCATACGGTCAATTCCAAATTTGTAATATTTCTTGTTTTTAATTTCAATATCATCTCATTAAAAACAAGTTTCCCAAAACCTTTATTTCTAATCTTTTTATCCACACACAAGGCGTCTATAACTCCGACTTTGCGTTCTTTAAGCAAAGGGTTTTTTGATGGTTCTTTCAAGGTTGCTATACAATATGCAACCACCGAAGAATTCAAGTCGTATACTAAAGCGATTGTGTTTGTATCATTTTGTAGAAATTCAAAATACTCTCTGGAAAGTGGGTCCACATCATTATATATGTCCGGTCGATTTTCAACATGAAGAGCATGAATTTGATGCATCAATTCTCTCAAATCATCAAAATCTGTTTCTTTTAATTCTCTAACCATATAATATCTCAACCTTCCCATTATATAAATAATCTTTAGTAAAGCATAACAAAGAGAAAATAATATTTCAGGTGAGTAGAGCAGTCGTACAAACGCCTAAAAATCCTACCTAATGGCAAAATGCTTCTTTATGAATAGTCAACTATATCGCCACTGCTTTTATGTTACATAAATTACAACAAAATTGCCTATAAACAAATAAAATTACATGATGTTTTTTGTTTTACACTCTCGAAAAATTTAAGTTTTTTTAAATTCAATCGTCAAAGCGACAAATATAATTATAAACAAAATATTAACACTTGTGCACTATTACTAAAAAATTATTTGCCGTTTGCCTCTTTTTGGCTCTTGATTACTTTCATCCTTGTAAATTCTTCGCGTTCTTGCTCTTCCAATGTTTGTGCTATAAAGCTAATATTTTCGCTAAGGCGAGGAATTACTATATTTTCAAGCATATTTGTGCGCCTTTGCGTTTTCTTAATGGCCTTTGCAAGGCGGTAAACGCTGTTTTCAATGCCTGCTAAATTAGCGCAAAGTGTTTTTACTGTATCAAAACTTGTGTAGGCAAAATCAAGCTGGAAATTAGTGTCTGAAAAGCCGAACATAGGGTATAAACCAGTAGAGTTTATAGAGGTTTTTGGCAAATCTACACCCATTATGCTTTGGCTTGAAATTGAAAAGCCCTGCTCTTCTTCACCGTAATTTTCAAGCGAGCGCTGTATTCCAAGGCTTATATTGGCGCTTTGCAAAGCTGAATAAGCCTTGTGAAAAGTGTCGCCTATTTCTTTTTGCATATTAGACGCCTCTTCAATTCGGCTCATCATTTCACGCATTAAAACATTGCGCTTTCTATCTAAAAGCTCGTAGCCGAGCTTTGCGAGCGCAAGGTTTTTTTTGCACGCTATTAAGTTTCCCTTTGTTGGCAACATGCGTTCTTGCATAAACTACCTCAGCTTATAGTTTGTTAGTTATTAGAACTTAGTATTTAGTTTGCGTTTAATGAATTCGTTTAACTAATACTGATTTTTGCTTATAATTAAGCAAATTTTATTATTTTAGTGGAAAGCCAATATGGTAATATCCCATTTAATTAAACAATAAACTATTAGCGTTTTCTAATTATATTTCCCATAGTGTTCGTTCAAAACTTTTTCGTCAATTCTCTCTAATTCCTCTTTTGGCAAAATAGATAAAAGCTGCCAGCCAAGCTCTAAATCTTGCTCTATGGTGCGCTCAATATTATCGCCTTGCCCAAGGAAATTGCGCTCGAAGCGCTCGCCGAAATCTAAATAAAGTTTATCTGTTTTTGAAAGTTCTTCTTCGCCTATAACATTTGCAAGGCCCCGTGCATCGCTAACTTTTGCATAGCTTGAGAAAAGCTGGTTTGCAACGTCGGCGTGGTCGGCCCTGGTGTAGCCCTCGCCAATGCCGTCTTTCATAAGGCGGGAAAGGCTTGGAAGCACGCTTATTGGCGGGTATATGCCTTGCTGGTCTAAATAGCGGTCGAGCACTATTTGCCCCTCGGTTATATAGCCGGTTAAATCGGGAATGGGGTGTGTTATATCATCGTTTGGCATTGTTAAAATGGGAATTTGTGTAACACTGCCATTGCAGTTTTTAATAACACCTGCTCTTTCGTAAAGGCTTGCCAAATCGCTGTACAAATAGCCGGGGTAGCCTTTTCTTGCAGGTATTTCGCCTTTGCTCGACGATAATTCCCTAAGTGCCTCGGCATAGCTTGTCATATCTGTCATAACAACAAGTATGTGCATGTTTTGCGTAAAGGCAAGGTATTCTGCCGCTGTTAGCGCACAGCGTGGCGCAAGGGTGCGCTCAACAATAGGGTCGCTTGAAAGGTTAATAAACATAGTAACCCTTGCAAGCGCTCCGCTCTCTTCAAAGCTTTGCCTGAAAAATTGCGCAACATCGTTTGTTACGCCCATGGCACAAAAAACTATAGCAAAATTATCATTAGAACCGCTAAGCTTTGCCTGCCTAACAATTTGAGCCGCTAATTTGTTGTGGCTCATACCACTGCCTGAGAATATAGGCAGTTTTTGGCCCCTTATAAGCGTTATTAATGTATCTATAGAAGAAACACCCGTTCGTATATAATTCCTTGGGTAATCGCGGCAAACAGGGTTTATAGCCATGCCGTTTACATCCCTGTACTCTTCGGGATAAACTTCGCTAAGGCCGTCTTTTGGCTCGCCTGCGCCGTTGAAAATGCGCCCTAAAATTTCACTGCCAACAGGTAACTGCATAGGTTTGCCCTCAAAGCGCACAGAGGTTTCCTCAAGGTTAATGCCTGTAGTTGAAGTGAAAACTTGCACAAGCGCTTTATCACCGGATAGCGAGGCAACCCTGCCATATTTCACACCGTTTTTTGTATTAAGGCGCACTGTTTCTTCAAAGCCAACGCCTTCAACGCCTTCTATCGCAACAAACGGGCCGTTTATTTCGCTAAGGCCTAAATATTCAATTGCCAAAGAGCATCACCCCTCTTCTTTTCTATCGTTTTCTAATTCACTCAGTAGTTCTTTGCACATAATTTCTGTTTGCTTTTCATATTCTAAGAACATTTCAGGTTTATCGTTGCTCACTTCATATTTTGCTTTTATCAGCTTTTCAAAAAGCCCTTTTTGCACCATTGCGCTAACAGGCACACCTGCCGCCGCAAGCATTTGCGCTTGCTCGTACATGTGCATAATAGCGTGCATCATGCGGCATTGCTTTGTTAGCGGCACATAGGTGTCGTTTTGGTGAAAGGCATTTTGCTGTAAAAAGCCAACGCGCACAACACGTGCCGTTTCAAGCGTTGTTTTTTGGCTGTCGGGCAAAACATCGCTACCTATAAGGCGCACTATCTCCATAAGTTTGCTCTCTTCGCTTAAAAGTGCAAGCATTTGCTCACGAAGGGTGCAAAAAACTTCGCCTATATTCTTTTTATAGTAAGAGTACAAATCGTCATAGTATTCGCTGTAGGAATTCGTCCAGTTAATAGCTGGGTAGTGCCTTGCGTAAGCGAGGGATTTATCAAGCGCTAAAAAACAGCGCACAAAGCGTTTTGTATTTTGGGTAACAGGCTCTGAAAAATCGCTTCCTTGGGGGGAAACGGCGCCAATAAGCGTTACACTGCCTTTTTCATTGCTAAGCGTTGTTACATTGCCTGCCCTCTCGTAAAAGGCGGCAAGGCGGCTTGGTAAATAAGCAGGGAAACCCTCTTCTGCCGGCATTTCTTCAAGGCGGCCGCTAATTTCGCGCAGCGCCTCTGCCCAGCGCGAAGTTGAATCTGCCATCATGGCAACATCATAGCCCATATCCCTGTAGTATTCCGCAAGCGTAACGCCTGTGTAAACGCTTGCCTCCCTCGCCGCAACAGGCATATTACTTGTGTTGGCAATTAAAACGGTGCGCTCCATCATTTTTTTGCCGCTCTTAGGGTCTTGCAATTTGCTGAACTCTTCAAGAACGTCTGTCATCTCATTGCCGCGCTCGCCACAGCCAACATAAACAATTATATCAGCATCGCACCATTTAGCCAATTGGTGCTGTGTCATGGTTTTGCCTGTGCCAAAGCCACCCGGTATAGCAATTGCGCCGCCTTTTGCCACGGGGAAAAGCGAATCTATTACACGCTGGCCTGTAATTAAAGGCTCTTTAATAGCAAGGCGCTCTTTAACAGGGCGCATTGTGCGCACAGGCCACTGCTGGGCAAGGCTAATATCTACAGTTTCGTTTAAATCTGTTTTTATTTTTACAATGGGCTCTTTCACATTATAAAGGCCATCTTGCGCTATCCATTCAACCCTGCCTTTTAAATGTAAAGGCATCATGCTTTTATGAACAATAACATCTGTTTCGGGGCAAGTTGCAATAATATGCCCACCCTCAACATAATCGCCTATATTAACGCACAGCGTAACGTCCCATTTTTTTTCTTCATCTAAAGCGTTTGCTTTTACGCCCGTTGCAATTAAATTGCCCTCACGCTGTGCAATAGTTCCAAGCGGCCTTTGTATGCCGTCGTAAATATTGCTCATAATGCCGGGGCCAAGCGTTGCACATAGCGGCGCGCCGCTACCAATAACAGGCTCGCCAACTTTTACGCCTGTGGTGTTTTCATAAACTTGTATTGTTGTGCTGTTGCCCTCTACCCTAATAACTTCGCCTAAAAGGCCGGCATCGCCAACATGTACCATTTCAAGCATAGAAAAACCGCTTTGCCCTAAAACAGTAACTACAGGGCCGTTTATTGAATATATTTTGCTTTGTTTTTTCATTAACTCGGCTCCAATCCAATTGCATCTATATGCAATTCACAGTGAAGTAAGAAATCTTTGCGGTGGTTTAAAAGCCTTGTATCTAAAGTTTCATCGTGCAAAATGCGCCCTATTATTATTTGGATACCGCCTATTTTAATTTGCGCATTTGTTTTTACGCTTGCATTAGGTAAAATTTTTGCAACGGTTTTCTTTGCAATTTCATCGGTAGGGCACATTAAAACCGTACATTTTTCTTTTAAATTACATGCCTCTTCTAAAAAAGGGTCTATGGTATTTTTCAAAAAATCGGCATATTCATTTGTACATGTAAAATTAACAAGCTGTTCTGAACATTCGGCAAAAAGGCCGTTTACAAGTTGTTTTCTGTAAATTATAAGTTTTTTTAAATTCTCTTGCTTCATATTTGCAACGCTGCGGCGTAAAACAGAGGTAAGTTCTGTTTCGTGTGCTTTAACAGGGTCGCCGTTATCTTGCGCTAAAATAGAGGAATAAAGCGCTTCGCTTTGCGCCTTTGCCTCGTTTAATATCTGCGTTGCTTGCTTTCTTGCAGCTTTCATAACAGATATTTCAAAGCTGTTAGAGCCTGTTATTTTAACCGGCACACTTTGCGCATGGTCTTCTTCTTTTACAATATGTTTGTTTTTTGCATTTGCCAATCAGCTCACCTCAAATCTTAATTCCCACAACTTCGGAAATATAGCGCTTCAAATTATCGCCCGGGTTTTGTTTGCTGTGCCTATCGGGCATTTCAACAATAAGCGGAGTTGTGCGCTTAAGCTTATACTCGTATATCAAATCCGAAAACTCACTCACAAGTTTTTCGGTAACAAGAACAAGGCCGATTTCCTCGCTTTCAAAAGCGGTTTTCAGCGCATGTTGCACTTCACTTCGCTCGTGAACAACAACACCGTTTACACCTACAAGCCTCATGCCCGCAAGAGTGTCTATATTATCGCTTATCAAATAATATTTCATATTATGCTCCGTTTTTTTCCGCATTAAGGCGGCGGTTTTAATAATAACTATAAAGCCCAAAAGCAAAAAGTTTTAAAAAGTGCCAAAGCAAAAATTGTATAATACGTAGTAAAGCACAATAAAACTGCACATTTTTTAAAGCGGCTTTTAGGCAAGCTTATTACAGCTCGGCTAAAATTAATATGGAAATAAGCATACCGTAAAGGGCCATACCTTCGCCCATGGCAACGAAAACAAGCGATTTACCGAATGTTGTGGCATCTTCGGTTAAAGCGCCTATTGCGGCAGGGGCGCTTGCGGCAACCGCAATGCCGGAGCCTACACCCGCTATACCTACAGATAGAGCCGCGGCAATTAGGCCAAGGCCTTTGCCCATATCAGAGCTTTGTGCTGTTGGCACAGCTTCAGTGGTTGTTGCAACTTCTTCAGCGAAAGCAAGAGCACCTGCAAAAGCAATAATTGTCATTGTTAATGCGGTTAAAACCATTATTCTTGCTAACATTTTTGTTTTACTGTTTTTCATATTATTTCTCCGTTCTTTTATATATATTTATATCAGTTTAATATTGTAATATTATAGCGCTTTAAATAACTAATCTTTAATTGATAAAGGTTTAAAGCCTCTTCCGCTCGCATTGAAAAAGCGGCTGAATATTTCGTAAAATTCAAGGCGCAAAACTTGAATGCCAACAAAAAGCCCCTCAACTACCATAACGGCTAAATTACCCAGAATGTAAATTATTACAATAATAAATGTTGAAGTTTGCATATTTGCCAATGTGTGAACTACGCTCATCATACCGGCATGAACAAGTATAAAGCCCGCAACCCTAAGGAAGCTCATTGTGTTTGAAGTGAAACTTAGCATAATTTCAAACATCTCAAAGAAGCCGTTGAGCAGAATTTGTCCGAAGCTCTCGGTCATTTTTTTCTCTTTTGCAAATTCGCAAATTGCATGGCTGAAAAACACAAGCAAAAACGGAATTGCCAAGAAAATAATATAATAAAGCGTTGTGCCAATGAACGGTAAGTTTACACCCAGTGCTATTTCAACAACAACCGCTATTATTGAAAGGTACATTACAAGGCCCGACAAACCGTTTACGCTAACTATAGCTTTAAGCGTTTGCTTTGCGCGAATTTGGCTTGCTATGCTCAATGTTATTGACGTGCATATAACAAAAACGCCTGCCGCAACGGCACTTATTAAAATGCTTGTTAAATTATCGGGGTGCATGGGTATAATTGGCAAGAAGCTTATACCTAAAATATCGTGGTAGAAAACCTCCATAATATGCTCAAACCCGAAAAGGCTACCGAACACAAAGCCGAAAATAACGCTGAAAATACTGCACCTTGCAAGCACAAGGCCTATGCCGTTATTTAGGCGCTTATACATTATAAAATACCCAAAAAGCCCTAAAACAAGCCCTTGCCCTATATCGCCAAACATAATGCCGAATAAAATACTGTAGGTTATAGCAACAAAATTTGTGGGGTCTAAATCTCCGTAGCCGGGTAGGCCATACATTTTAACAAACAGCTCAAACGGGCGGCTGAACCAATTGTTTTTAAGCTTAACAGGTGGTTTTTTTGTGCTTTTTGCGCCCTGCTTGTCCTCATCGAGAATAACCTCTATGCTCTCTACCATGCTGAGCGTTTCAGTTAGCGCTTTAACGTTATCCTCGGGCGTGTAGCCGCTAATGTAAAAGCTGTTGTCAAGCATAACAACATATTTTTGCATTTCGAAAACTTGGCTTTCGTAGTTAAGCCACGATACCATGCTTTTTACTGTTTTTATATCCTCGTCGCTCATTAAATTATCTGTGCTGTTAAAGTGGGCAAGCTGCTCTTCAAGCTCGGCTTGCTCGCTAATAATTTTAGCGAGCGCGTCCTCCGGCGTGCCGTGAACGAAATCCGGCACCCACATGCGCTCAAAAAACAGCGAGGCAAATATTTTATCTACTTCTTCACCGTAGTTTTCAGGCGCAAAATAAACGCCCCAATAATACTCGCCGTCAAAATCATAATCGTTAAAAGTGAAAGGCTTATCGGCATAGTAAGAAAGCTTTGAAAAGCTATCTTTAGGAAGGCGGCCAAAACGCACTTTTAAATAAGAGCATGCGAAAATTTCATCTACATTTGTGTGTAGATTTGTAAGGTGCAGTAATTGTGCTTTTGTTTGCTCGTATGTTGTTAAGCGCGCTGTAATTTGCGCTTGTTTTGTGCGCTTTTGAGCAACTAAAGAGCTGAACTTGTCCACAGTTTTTTTAACATTGCCAAGGTGGAATGTTTGCCCCTCATATTTTTTCACATCACCTTTTTGCCCTATATCTTTCAAAAGGCCTATGGCGTTTGTTAAAATTGGCTCGTAAACATTTTCAGATGCCGTAGCCTTATCTTGCGCCTCTTCATTTTCATCGGCTTCAAAGCACTCTTTTGAAGCAAGCAATTTAAGAGTTTGTTTTATAAACTTTTCTCTGCCGTAAATATTTACATGCTTCATTTTTACCATTCCCAAGCTTTAACACCTCTTTTACTGTTTTAATAATTTTAGTGCATTAAATAATTGCTCAAACAATATATTTACGGCAATTTTAAAAATTGCTCTATTTTTTCGGGCTCTAACTTATAACGAACGCCCTCTATAACTGAAACTATATTACTTCGCTCTATTTGAGCTATACACATAAGCGCCGCTAAAGCTACCTCGGGAACAATGGTAAAGCGCAAAAGTTTCAGTGCTTTTCTGTAAAGAACGCTTTGCGCTTCATTTATGTGCATTGTTTTGAAATCGTCATATTTTTTGCCATATTTAACGGCTGCCTTACTTGAATTATATATTTGCAAAAATTGCTGCAAATTTGCACATGCGCAAAGCTTGTAAAGCTGCTTTTTGCTTAAAACACAATAAAACGGTAATAGTAAGCTTTGTATGCGCTCTAAAGAGAACTGCTGTGAATAGAACGCTTTAATTCTGAATAGCATATCTAAATTAAATATTTCAGCTTGCATTAAGAAAAGCTGAGTAATTTGCTCTTTTGGCGTGCCTTTTAAATCTATATCAATCATTTTAAAAACATAGTTATAATAATAAACTTCAAAGGCGTGCTCGCAAAGCAAATAATCGTCTACTTCTTTGTTTTTGTTTAAAACACTTTGTACTATTTTCAAATAAGGTGTGCCGTGCAGTAAATCGCAAAAAGTTTTAATATCCTTTGCGGCGGCAATTTCCATTAATTTCAGGCTTGTTTTTTCAAGCAAAAAGCCGGGCATCTGCAAAATATATTGCCCCGGCAAACCTGCGCTGAAAAGTTTAAGTTTCGCTAATAATTCATTTATTTCACTGCGCACAAGAAAATAAGAGCTGAAATGGTTTTTCTTATATACATAGCGCATTAATTTATCATATTTATAAAAAACATCTTTACTGAGCGCTTGCTCTAACTGCTCGCGGTGAATATTTGTGCGCGCAAGTGAACCGAGCGTGCTTTTCAAATAATCGTGGTTTTGCAAAATTCCAACCACTTCAAGTACGCTTGTGCGGCGCATTAAACTGCGGTAATCTTCCTGCGTTAAGCGTAAAGAGGCTATATACCTTGCTTTTGGCAAAGCCGCAAGCGCAGATTTTTGCATTAGCACAAACAATCATCCTTTCGTTGTTTTTTGCGCTGCTCGTATACTGTATTTGCAGGCAAACAATATAAAACGCAATATGTTTACATGCTACTTGCTACATAAAACCGCGTTTATGATTTCTTTTTCCCATTTATCAACATTTGCGTTAAAAATTTTATCCATTTTCTTTTTTGCTTTTAAATATTCATTGTCGGCCTCTATAATGGCGAGCTTTTCACTCTCTTTCATTTTAACATCTTGGCCTTCCATTTCCTTTTGCTGTGCTTCAATAAGGCGCTCGCGCTCTCTTTCAGCGTCAACTTTTGTCATAGCAAGTAAATTTTTGGCAGATACTTGCGCGCCGTCAATAACAGCCCTTGCTTTTTTATCGGTTTTTATTATATTATCTACAAAGTTCTCCATTTTAAACTCCGTTCATTTTGTGTTTTTATTCTATATTCAATACTACACCTTTATTTTGTTTTTTTCAAGGGCAATATACAGCAAATAAATATAACTATTTCGGTTTTTTTTGTTCAATTTATTATATTTAAGGTGCCTCCGCTAATAAAGCTTTGCAAATTTTGTGTAATTATACTGCTTAAATTATTTAAAGCCTCGGGCGTTGCCCATGCGATGTGCGGCGTAATAATACAGTTTTTTGCATTTAAAAGAGCATTGTTTTTTTGCATAGGTTCTTTGCTTATAACATCTGCTGCAAAAGCGCAAACGTGGCCGCTATTTAAGGCGTTTGCCATAGCGTGCTCGTCAATTAAGCTGCCCCTTGCGGTGTTAATAAAGCGAACACCCTTTTTACAAAGCGCAATAGATGTTTCATTTATTATGCCTTTTGTTTGCTCGTTGGCAGGGCAGTGCAGGCTTATAATATCGCTGTTTTGCATTAAACGCTCGAAGCTTACAAAACTAACGCCTTTGTTTTCATACTCTTTTCTAACAGTGCGAGTGTGGCAAATAACATTCATGCCAAATGCAAGGGCAATTTTTGCAACTTGCTTTGCAATATCGCCATAGCCTAAAAGGCCAATGGTTTTGCCAAAAAGCTCTGCGTGCGGAAGAATATTAGCCTCGGGCTTTATATCAACTTGCCAATTGCCGCTTTGCACACTTTTATTGTAGTTGCCGGCGCTGTTGCAAAGTTCCAGTAAAAGGGCAAATGTCATTTGTGCAACGCTTTGTGTTGAATAAGCCGGAACATTTGCAACGCCTACGCCAAAACGGCGGCAGGCGGCAATATCCAATGTGTCATAGCCTGTTGCTGTAAGGCCTATCCATTTTAAATTAGGGCAAGCTGTAAGAATTTCTTCGTTTATATATACTTTGTTTATTATTGCTACATCTGCATATTTAAGGCGAGAAATAGCTTCATCATTGCTTGTGCGCGAGTAAATTTTCAGCTCGCTAACAAGCTGTTTTACACCTTGCCAGTTTAAATCGCCCGGTGTTAGTGCATAGCTATCAAGTATAACCGCTTTCATGCATTTTCTCCAATCGCACATAATTATCTTGCAAGCTCACACCTACATAGCCTTGGTCTAAAGAGCGCGATAGTATTAATGTGTCTTGCAATGATACAATTATACTATTGTTTTGCTCGGTTTGTACAGCGTGTTTATTAAAAAAAATATAGTGCACCCTTAAATTCTCAAGAGGGCGCAGTGAAATTAGCTTCATATCGCTTAAAAAACACGCATTAAAAAGCTTTATATTAGCGCTTGCAGGCAAAGTTAAAACAAATGAGAATGTGCTGTTATCTTTGCAGAAAAAATTTAAAAGCCTAATGCAATGAGCGCTTTGCCCTGCAAGAGGAATAATAATTGTTGCTTTTTTTGGAATATTAAAAGAGCTACAAAGCCTTTTAACGAAAGAAAGCGGTGTGCTTTGCTTGCAAAAACCGCCACATGCAAGTAAATTGTCACCTTGAAATACCCCGTAAAATGCGCCGTTTTGCATAATTACTTTAACAGCGGTTTTGCCTACAAAAGGCGAATCTTTTTTTAAGGTTTTATATAGCTCCACCACTTTATCGCTCTCGCACATTAAAATGCGCCGCATTTTAAATTTTGGCGACATATTATTAATTATTGGCATTTTAATTCCCCCTTTTTAAAGTATATTTTCAAAAAAAAGCAATTATGCCGTAAATTTTTACGCTACTTAAAATCAAGTGGCTTTTCTCAAAAGGGCAAGAAACACTTGTATGTAACTATAGACTTTTTTTGTATTATAATGTATAATTTAATACATAAAGGCCGTGAATTCATGAACAGGAGGTTGATTATGAAATTGCGCACAACCATAATACGCAAATTTTTGCTTGGCGCGTTTCTAATTGCCGTTTGCGCAGGAATGACGTTTATTATTAAAGAGTCGCTCGATACAAGAGACCCTGAAACGGCGCTTCCGATTATAACAATAACATATAACGATGCGATTTTCCCTGAGCAAAATGTTTATAGGGCAGGCTATACGTGGAGTTTTATAACAACGGTAGAAAAATGGCAAGCGCCAAGCCTTTTACCGGAAGATTTGCCCATTGTTCCCGAGAGTGTTTTAGCAGATATGCCTGTTAAAATAACATTTTCACAAACGCCGCAAATTTTACAAATTTATCGTGCAACCGGCAGATATTCCACAGATTTTTTAGAGATAAGCACAGAGATTGACGGAGAATTCTACACGCCTACTTCACAGGGAGAATACCTTTATAAAATTGTTGCAAATTGGGGCTCTCGCGGTGAAGTTCAGTATTATTTTGCGATGAGCGTTTCGTAAAGAGAGCAAAATTATGATATATTAGCTTTGGCAAGTGGCACAAAATTGCATCAATTAGTGGCTTTAAGCTGAATAAAGAGAAAAAACAGAAGAAAAAGATAGGGGATGGTTTTTATGTGGACAAGAAAGCTTTTAAAAGATAATGCAAAAATAGCGCTTTCAAGAACATATTGGGTTTCATTTGCAACAACGGTGATTTTTGCGATAATAAGCGGTGCGTCGGGGTATGTAACTACATTTATTACAGCGATAACCGGCATTGCGGGCGTAGTTATGTCGTTCATACCAATTTTGTTCAGCATTTTTGTTATAGCGGTATTGCAAGTTGGCTTAAACCGTTATTTTATGGAGGCAAGGGCGGGCAAAGCGCCAATGTCAACGCTGTTTTCAACATTTAACACATTTTATATGAATATAGTTAAAGTGCAATTTTTTGTTAGTTTGTTTATATTCTTATGGTCGCTGCTTTTAGTGGTTCCCGGTATTATAAAAAGCTATGAATACCGTATGGTGCCGTATATTTTGTCAGAGAACCCGAATATAAGCAAGGACAGAGCATTTTTCCTTTCAAAGCAGATGACAGAAGGCGAAAAATGGAATATGTTTGTTTTAGATTTATCCTTTATTGGCTGGAATATTTTAGGTGCATTGGCATGTGGCATAGGTATATATTTTGTAATGCCTTATTATTTGGCAACAGTTGCAGAACTTTACACAGCACAGCGCACAAAAGTTATGATGAACGGCTTCACAGATGCAAATGAATTGCCCGGCTTTATAGCTTACTAAATAAAATATTAAAGCTTTGTAATATGAAAAAGCACCGATGATTTCATCGGTGCTTTTATGCTGTTTATAAAGCGTTTCTTTTTTGCGAAATGCGCAAAATTCATATTCGGCTGCATACGAAAAGTGTGCGCTTTGATGTTGCTTTTTTCATTCCCTTACAAAAAGCGCTGTTTTGCAGCTTTAGTTTTATGCTTGAAAAAATTCAGTCTTTATTAAAAACCGTCGGGCGTTCTTGGGAACGCTATAACGTCTCTAATATTGGCAATGCCTGTAACATACATAACAAGGCGCTCAAAGCCAAGGCCGAAACCTGCGTGCTTGAATGTGCCAAAGCGGCGTAAATCTAAATACCATTCATACTCGCTCATGGGCAAATTCATTTCTTTAATGCGCTTTATTAAAACATCGAGGCGCTCTTCACGCTGGCTACCCCCAATAAGCTCGCCAACGCCCGGAACAAGCATATCTGTAGCGGCAACGGTTTTGCCGTCGTCGTTTAAACGCATGTAGAAACTTTTAACCTCTTTTGGGTAATCTGTAACAAACACGGGCTTTTTATAAATTTGCTCTGTTAAAAAGCGCTCGTGCTCTGTTTGAAGTGAAACGCCCCACACAGCTTTATACTGGAATTTATCGTTGTGCTCTTCAAGTTGCTCTATGGCTTTTGTGTAGCTTATGCGCACAAAATCGCTGCTAACAAGCTCTTCTAAGCGCTGTTTCAATGTTTTATCAATAAAGCTGTTGAAAAACTCAATTTCGTCGGGGCAGGTGTCCATTATATACTGAACAACGCTTTTCATCATGTCTTCGGCAAGGTCCATATCGTCGCTTAAATCTGCAAACGCTATTTCAGGCTCTATCATCCAAAATTCGGCGGCATGGCGCGGTGTGTTAGAGTTTTCCGCACGGAAAGTGGGCCCGAAAGTATAGGCGTTTGAAAATGCTATTGAAAACGCCTCTGCCTCCAACTGGCCTGAAACGGTTAGGTTTGTTTGGCGGCGGAAAAAGTCTTTTGAATAATCAATTTCACCGCTTTCGCTGCGCTCGGGTGCCTCGGGGTTCATAGTGCTAACACGGAACATCTCGCCTGCGCCCTCGCAATCGCTGCCTGTAATAATGGGCGTGTGTGCATAAACAAAGCCGCGCTCGTTAAAAAACTTGTGTATGGCAAAAGCGGCAACACTGCGAACACGCATAGCTGCATTTAATGTATTTGTGCGCATGCGCAAATGTGGCATTGTGCGCAAAAATTCAAGGCTGTGCCTTTTTTTCTGCAAGGGGTAATCTGCCTCACATTCGCCTAAAATTATTACTTCATCGGCATTAAGCTCAAAAGCTTGTTTTGCGTTTGGTGTGTGTATAACTTTACCTGTAATTTCAAAGCTTGTGCCAACGCCGCATTTTGCAACTTCTTTATAGTTGCTTATTTTTTCGCTCTCAAAAACAATTTGAAGGCCTTTAAAGCATGTGCCGTCGCTAAGCTCTATAAAGCCTATGCTTTTTGAATCTCTTGTGGTTTTTGCAAAACCGCAAACCTTAATCACTTCTTCGTGCGCGGGCAGGGCTTTATATAATTTTGCTATTTCAGTGCGTTTCATGAAAATCCCCTCTGCTATTTATTCAATATTTTATTTTTTTATATATGTATTATAGTGTTAAAAACGCATAAAGTCAACAAAAGGGTGTGAAATTACAAATAAATAAGTGCGCTTTGCAATTTACTTGCAATAGTTTTAAAAAAACTTTATTACACGCAAAAACAAATGGGTAAACAGCAAAGCTGTTGACAAAGCCTTTGTTTGCCAACAGCTTGAAAATGCCATTATACAATTGCAAAATCTGTTTCAGAAAATAATAGATTTGCGCTAAATAATTCAGCTTAATAATTCATGCAATTTAAGCGTAAGCGCACTATTTGCTTTTTAATATAAGCATAACTTTACCTTGCGGCTGAGCGCAAAGCGGGCAAACATGCCAAGCTTCGGTTAAGGTAGCCTCGTGCCCACATTCGCTACACTTCCACTTAACCGCTTTTTCACGCTTGTACATTGTGCCGTTTTTTAGTTGATTGCTTATGTCTGTTAAAAGCATTTTGTGGCAGTGTTCTACTTTTGAAACTAAATTAAAAAGCTCGCTAATATCTTTAAAGCCCTCTTGCTCGGCTGTTTTTGCAAACTCTCTGTAAAGGCCAACTTCATGCGTTTCGTTTTCAATTGCAAAATCGAAATTCTCTTTGAAATTCCATTTTTCTTTAAAAGGGTAAGATGCACATATTTCAACGTCTTTAAGCGTTTTTTTATCGGCATCTTGCATTTTTGTGTAATACATTCTCGCATGGTTAAATTCGTTTTTCTCAATTGTTTTAATTACTTCGCTAAGGGCAAAAAGCCCGTTTTGCTTTGCGGCATAGTCTAAGAACTGGTACCTAACTCTCGCTTGGCATTCGCCTGAATAAGCTCTTGCCAAATTATGAAAAGTTTCGCTTTTAATAAGTTTTTGCATTAAACACACTTCTTTCTTTTTGCGGTGCAAAACCGCTTGTAATAGGTGTGTTGGCACTACTGAAAAATAGGTTGAGCACACCATAAATAGTGTGCTCAACCCTTTTTGTGTTTATTCAAATTTTGCCCATTTGCCATAAAACGGGCTTTAATTGCACCGGTTTTGCTGCGCAAAATGCATAAGTGAATTTACTCCCCTTCGTTTTCTTGCGCCTTTACAAATTCTTTTCTTCCTAAAACAAGGAAGAAACCGCCGATAATAAACAAGAAAATTATTGCAAGAATGGCGTATGAACTGCGGCCTGTGGTGTTTAAAACCACAGCATAAATAGCAGGGCCCATTATAGCCGCAAACTTGCCGAAAATATCGAAAACGCCAAAGTATTCGCTTGAGTAATTAGGTGGCACCAATTTACCGAAATAAGAGCGTGAAAGCGCTTGAATACCGCCTTGCACCAAACCGACGCATACGCTTAAAAACCAGAATATTGTAAGCGCTTGGCTAATTGTTAAAAACGCTTGCTCAAGGCCAAAGCCCATAATAAAACCTAAAACGCAAATAAACATATAAACGCCAACACTTATTGTTAGCATATTTATTGTGCCTATTCTTTTGGCTATATTGCCAAATAAAATTGCACTTGGGAACGCCACTATTTGTGTTACAAGCAGCGCTATTATCATGCCGGTGCTGTCTAACCCAAGCGAGGTGCCGTAAGCGGTGCTCATTGTTATAACGGTGTTAACGCCGTCTATGTAGAAAAAATAAGCGAGTATAAAAATAAACATGCCTTTGTTTTGCACTATTTTTTTAAGTGTGCCCCAAAGTGATTGCAATGTCTTTTTAACATGGTCACTTTTTGGGCTATCAAGGCCGTGTTGTTGTTTGCAGTTTTTCATAAACGGTATGCTGAATACAGCCCACCAAATTACATTTATTACAAGGGCAATTTTTGTTGCCATAACAGCGTCTATGCCAAAGTTTTCGCCAAACATAATGAAAAAAATGCTAATTAAAAACGGTATAGTACTTCCGCCTATATAGCCCATTGCATAGCCCCACGAAGATATTTTATCCATTCGCTCGCGTGTTGTTATATCGGTTAGAAAGCTGTCGTAAAAAACATTGCTGCCGCTAAAACCTATATGCGATACTGTGTAACCAATTAACATACCCTGCCAGTTGTTGAATATTGCGCAAGATGCAGTGCCAACCAAGCCTATAAGTAAAAACGCGGTAAACAGCGGTTTTTTCATGCCTTTATAATCGCCCACTGCGCCAAGTAAAGGCGCAAGAATTGCGGTTACACCTGTGGCAATGCTTGTGCCAACACCCCACCAGTAATCGCCCATTTGCCCTGCTTCGTTTGCAATACCTGTAAAATAAATTGGGAAAATAACGGCAAGCATAATTGTTGCATAAGAGGAATTGGCCCAGTCGTAAAGTATCCAGCTTTTTTCTATAGAGGTGAACTTTTGTTTCATATAAGCACTTCTTTCCGCCGATTGCAACATTGTTTTTAAAAAACATGTGCAAGGTTGCTAAGGAATTCGGCATTTATTAATTAAATTTATGGAACTATTAACAATAATATCACAGTATAGCATTAAAAACAAGCTGAAATATTTAAAAGTAATGACTAAAAGCTGTAAAAGCTTTTAAAATGAAAATTTACTTAGAAAATATCCTTTAAGCGAAAATGTTGTTTGTGCAATACTTTTAAGAAAAAGCAATAAAAAGCCCTCAAAAAAGCCTTTAAAACAAATATATGCCGGGTGTAAAACAGGAAATCAGTAACAAAACCTTGAACTGTGCATAGGATAATGCAAGAGATTTTTTAAGCATTTTAGGCATTGCTTTATATTATAAAGGGGTGGTTATATGAATAACTTACAGCTGAATTATTTCCTCGGCGTTCTTTCTCCGGCAGGTTATGCGGGTTATCATGGCAGTGAGCTTTTAAATTACAGCAAAGATGTGGTGCTTTTAAAAGGCACGCCCGGGTGTGGCAAATCTACACTTATTAAAAAAGTTGCACAGTATTTTACAGATGAAAACTGCACAGTAGAATGCATTCACTGTGCATTAAGCCCAAACTCGCTCGACGGTGTTATATGCGATAAATATAATTTCATAATGCTGGACGCAACCGCCCCGCACGAGATAGAGCCGAAATACCCTGTTGCATACGAAAAGATAATGCCGCTTTATTATTGCCTTAATGCGGGTAAAATTAGCGCGCACAGGAAAGAAATTATAGCAAAATATAAAGAGAAAGCCGTGCTTTATGAAAGAAGCTTGCGCTATATGGCGGCAAGTGCAAGCCTTCTTTCAGATACAAGCAGAACAGCGCTTACATTCACTAATTTAGCCAAAGCAAGCGATTTTGCAAAAACGCTTTGTAGGGTTTATTTGCCTTTGCGCAAAAACTTGCAAAGCGAGGCCGAAAATAGCTGCGCACAAAACAAGCCTATTAATGAAAAGCAAAGCACATTGCAAGAGCAAACACAAAAAAGCCCGAAAGAGAAAAAGCGCTTTTTAAGTGCATTAACGGGCGATGGAATAGTTTACTATGCAAGTACAATTGAGAAGCTTGCAAATAAAATTATAGTGCTAAACGACGATTATGCCTGTGCCTCTAAGCACATACTGGAAATTATGCGAAAAGATGCGCTCTCAAAAGGCTATGAAGTTATTAGCTGTTATTGCTCGTTATTTGCGCACGATAAAATAGAACATTTAATTTTGCCGGAATTATCACTTGCAATAAGCACTTCGAACTCACACCATAAGGCTAAATTCAGCAAAGAAAACAATGAATATGTGCGAAATATTCATTGTGAAAGGTTTACAAACAAGCAAAGCTTGCAGCTGCGTAAAAAGCGATTGCACTTTAATAAGAAAGCATCTTGTGAATTATTGCAAAAAGCTTGCGAGTTTTTGAAAGATGTGCAAGTTTGCCATAGTGAAATAGAGCAGTATTACATAAATGCGGCAGATTTTTCTGTGCAAGGGCGTGCGTATAACAAAATAATTGCACAATTAAAATAAAATGTAAAAAATATGCATACTATTATTTTTAATGCAAATACTATTTAAAATAATTATTGCAAAGCATAGCCGCACAAAACAGCTTGAAAGCGGCTTAAAGAAAGGGAGCAGGAAGATGAAGGCAACAGGAATAGTGCGCCGAATAGACGATTTGGGGCGTGTTGTAATACCTAAAGAAATACGCCGCACGCAGTTCATACGTGTGGGCGACCCACTTGAAATATACGTTTCGGGTAATAACGAGGTTATTTTTAAAAAGCACAGTTTAATGGGCGAGCTTAGCGAGCTTGCACAGGCTTATGTTGAAGTGCTTTATAAAAGCACAGCCGTTTGCGCAATTATAGCAGATAGAGATAGAATTATTGCGGCGCCAACTCTTGTTCGCGATAGCATTGAAAGGCGCCTTAGCAAAGAATATGAAAGGTGCACAGATGAGCGAAAAACAATGGCTTTGCACGAAAACCCTGTTAATATATGCGAGTTTAGCGACATAAAAGCGTGTGTGGTATCGCCCATAATAACAGCAGGCGATATGATAGGGAGTATAGCTATGGTGCACGGCGCAAATGCCGCACCAAACGCGCCTTTCCCTGTAGAGCACTCTGCCGCCGCCGCTTTATTGCATGTAGCTGCAAATGTTTTGGCAAAGCAAATGGAAGAGTAAAAAGCGCATGAAATAGCCCTTCAAAGTGAACAAATTTTAATGCAATTAAATAACCCCGACACTGAAAACAGTGTCGGGGTTATAATATTAAGTTTAAAAGAATTATGTTTAAAAATAAATTTGCGCCTAATAGTAGCTTGAAAAAATCACATCTAAATCTTCGAGCATTTCATGGTAATTAGACGGCATTGCAGTTAAAACAATATCTTCAGCACCCGAATAATATATTTTAATATAAAACGAGCCGTGAACATCTGTAGCATATTCCTCTGTCTCAGAATGCGTGCTCTCAAGCTCTGCTTTCGCCAAAGCTAATATATCATATTTTTCTATCCAAAGTGAAACTTCTTTTTGTAATTCCAAAAATTCTTTTGGGCTTATACTAATTTCTTTTTCCACAATATCTTCTCTGCCATAGCCCCAAAGCTCTAAAAACAGCTTGTTGCTTTTCAGGTAGTAGTAGGCGCTGTCACCACGGCTTTCATCCATATCATTTTTGTAAGTGTTGTTAAAAGAAAACGCCCTGAATTCACCGTCTGCATTTTCAATATGCTCTATTTGGTTTTTTAAAGCTATATTTTCTTTTATTTTAATCAAAATAAAAATTCCAACAATAATAAGAATTATAGCAGCAATAATAATTAAAGCGATGGCAAAAACTTTTTTCATTTTACACCCCAACTGTTTTGACGATAAATTATCAAATATTTATTGATATTCTATTATATATTATAACATTATAAATTGGTATTTCAATTGAATTTTTTAAAAATGCAGCGATTAAATTTATGTAAAATATTTAATTGGTTAATAGCACATATAAATAATTAAAATAATTTTAAAAAATATCTTGAAATTTGCTTTGTGTTTGTGTATAATATAATTCATGCGGGGCTGTAGCTCAGTTGGTTAGAGCTCCCGGCTCATAACCGGTCGGTCCACGGTTCGAGTCCGTGCAGCCCCACCAGCCTAACGCTGGGCCCTACATTTGTTATGGGTTCAGCGTTTTTTTGCGCTTATTTATCAATAGCATAAAATTAGCAATATGCATATTTTATGCCGCAAACTTGTTTTAAAGAATATTATTTTTAAGTGCATTAGTTAAATATAAAACACAAATTAAGTTAAACGTTCATTTAGTATTGAATTTACATAAAAGCGCAGAATTTTGCGAAGAATTGGAGAAAAATTATGCAAGAAAATATTAACGCCATAGAAAAAAG
>CAYJPD010000019.1:0-27373 GCA_964371975.1 uncultured Bacteroides sp. | reverse complement strand
ATAACTACATTTTTTCTTCGGCGAAAATATACATTTTTATCTCGGCGTTGACATTGTGAAACTGTCTACGACGAGCTTGTTGAAAAAGACACACCCGAAAATGAGGCAAGGGCGCATGAAATTTTAAAAAACCTTAACCTGATAGACAAAAAAGAAGAGCATCCGTTTTCGCTTTCAGGTGGACAAAAACAGCGTGTGGCTATGGCGTCTGCCTCGCGTGCGGTTGTTATGGATAAAGCAGTGAGTGAATTTATCGCAAAAAACGGCGAGTGCAATGTTGTGTGCATAGGCTGTGGGCTTGAAACAATGGCATGGCGCATTGAGAACAGCGCACAAAATGCGCATTTTTATGAGGTGGATTTCCCCGATGTTATAGAAAACAGGAAGAAAATACTGGGCATAAGGGAAAACGAAACGCTTATTGGCGGCAATGCAAATGAGCTGAACTTTGCAAAGCTTATTAATCTTGCATTACCCTGTTCACTTGCAAACTCCACACAGCCTTTTGTAAAGCCGTTTTTTGCAAACAAATAATAATGTTTTAGTATAATATCGGCAAAAGCCACCTATAAATATGTTCCATCGCTAATTCAAACACATTTTCTAATTCATGTGTTCCATTTTCAATTTCAATATGAGTAGCATCTCTACCGTTTGATTTCATTATCTCATATCCAATTTTTGCGTCAGTAATTCTAAAAACATTATCTGCTGTTCCCTGTAAAAACAGCACAGGACATAAAATGTCTTTTACCATGTGTACAGGTGCATTACTGACAACATCTGTACAAAACTCAATGCCAAAATCTTTGATTTTCCCACCGTGATATAGGGTTTCAATATTGTCTGATAGCCACTTTGCAGGGCTTCCGCTTCCCATGAAAATATTCGAGGTAATGCAAGTTCCAACAGAAATAATGAATTTGATAACATCAGTTTCTGCCGCAAGCCTGAAAGCAGCGACTGACCCTGAACTAAAAGCATAACATCCAATTTTATTATTATCAGAAAAAGTTTGCTCTTTAATATAATCAATGATATCTATAAGGTTTTCTTTCCACCTATTATATGTCATTTCACTGTAATCTCCGCCTGTTTCACCACAACCATAAAAATCAAATGTAACTAAAGCTATGTTATTTTGCATAGCAAATTCACACAGTTTTTCGGTTGGGGTCCATAATTGTCTACATCCTTTCCACCCGTGACAGTACACAATTACAGGTAAGTTTGTAGAATTTTCATTAGGGAGATAAACTGTGCCTATGTTTTTATCGTTTTTTTTAAGTTTAAAGTTATAATTATACATAATGCACTCCTTGTATATTTTTATTCATATCAAGAATATCATGAGAAATTAATATTGCTAATTTTAGTAATGGAAATTCTTTTTCTCTTTAGTGTTTGTGCAAAATCTATGAAAATATAAAGTCTACTTTAGATTTTCATGGATTTTATTGTTGTAAAGATAATATAGTGGATATAATCGCAAGATGTATCGTTGCGATGAATGGCTTACCATGTATATTTCAATGATAGGGCAAAGAAATTATGCGCTATATAAACATTTAGGTGTATATGGTTATTTGCTTTAAAAGTGAGGACAACACAGCATCGCGCATAAATTTGCCACAATAGGCGTGTTAGGATTACTCCCTAACGGCTAAGCGTTGCACAGGTGTTGCACAAACTCTTTCGGGCTTATTCCGTAAGTTTTTTTAAATGCCCTGTAAAAATTTGCGTAGTCCGTAAAGCCACATATAAAACAAGCTTTTTGAGGCAAGGCGCCCTCACATAAAAGGCTATGTGCCACCATTAAACGCTTTTGCATAATGTATTTATACACACTTGTGCCAACTTGCCGTTTGAATTCATGCGCCAAATAATACTTGCTTATAAAATTTTTGCTTGCAAGTTCATCGAGTGACAAATCCTCTTGATAATGCCCATTAATATACGTTAAAACGTTAGAAATAACAGCACTGCTTCTATGTTGCGGCACATCGTGTAGCTGAGGAGCGTTTGTGTAAAAGTTGTTTAAATTTGCAAGCAACTGAAGTATTGCGCCTGTGCACATAACATCATTTGCATACTGCTGTGAATTTTTGCTTTTTAATATTTCGTTTAACAATGTATATATAATTTGCCGTTGCTCTGCCGGCAAGCGCACTAAATTTGTTCTGTGAGCGCTGTGGGAATTAAAGCATGTTGTTAAATTTGTAACTTCAGTAGAATATGTTTCCATAAATGAGCGGCTTATCCACAGGACGAGTCGCTCATATTTTGATTTTGCCACGTTAATACACGATTGATGCAATTCTTCGGGGCTTATAAGTAAAATATCGCCGGGCAAAAGCTTGTACTTTCTGTTGTCGATAAAGTAATCTACATAGCCGTTTAAAAGCAGATACACCTCGTAAAAATTATGGTGGTGTAGGGCGACTTCGTTTAAATCTGTGTCAATATAATGGTTTATCTCAAACAAAGAGTCAAGCATCATGTATTGCCTGTGTGTAAATACATTGTTCTTTTTAGTCACGTTTTAATCTCCGTTTTTAGAAATAACAATTAAGTTATATAACAAATTGTTACATTGTGTTTCTTGTTGATTGTTATCTCTATTATAATAAAAATGGCTGTGAATTTCAATAAAATTCTGTTTTGTAAAGTGGTTTATTTTTGTGAAACTGTGTTATAATTAAAAATTATGTGTTGGCATAATAGCTAAAAATGTTATATAACATTTTATTTCGTAGCTAAAATAGCAATATTTACAATGTAAATACAGCAAGTTATAATATGTTATTTAGCCAATAAAAGTGCTAAAATTTATTTGAAAATAGCCGCTAAGGGGTAATGCAAACCCGCCTATTACACACAAAAAACATACGGTTTAAACTATAAACTATTAAAAAGAGGATTATAGCGTGAAAAATCATGCTATAAATTATTTAAACGGCGGTGCTAAGCACATGCCAATTAATCTCCATTCTGTGTGGAGATTTCCAGAAAATATTTGTGCTGTGCACAGAATGGAGATTAAAATGAAAAAATTCATGGACGATAACTTCTTGCTAAGCACAAAAACAGCACAGCGTTTATATCACGAATATGCAGCAGACGTGCCGATTATAGATTATCACTGCCACGTTAGCCCAAAAGAAATTTTTGAGGACAGAAAGTTTAAAAATATAACCGAAGTTTGGCTTAGTGCAGACCACTACAAATGGCGCATAATGCGTGCGGACGGTGTAAGCGAGAAATATATTACAGGGAGCGCCACAGATAGGGAGAAATTCCAAAAATTTGCGCAAGCTTTGCCGAAGGCGATTGGCAACCCAATGTACCACTGGTGCCACTTAGAACTAAAAACTTATTTTGGTTATGAGGGCGCATTAAGCGGTGAAACAGCGCAAGAAGTTTGGGATTTAGCACAGGAAAAACTAAAGCAAAGCAACATGAGCGTGAGGGGCTTAATTAGCCAAAGCAATGTGGCTTTTGTTGGAACAACAGACGACCCGCTTGATAATTTACAGTGGCACAAAAAGCTTGCGAAAGACAGCACGTTTAAAACAGTAGTGGCTCCGTCTTTTCGCCCCGATAAAGCGCTTAACATAGAAAAAGAGGGCTGGCTTAATTACATTAATGAACTTAGCGGAGTGTGTGGTTTTGAAATTAAAGACCTTGACATGTTGAAAAAAGCATTAAAAGAGCGCATAAATTATTTTGATAAAACAGGGTGCAAATCATCTGATCATGGGCTTGACTATATTGTTTGCCGAAAGGCAAGTGAAGAAGAAACTAACGCTATAATGCAAAAAGCGCTAAGCGGCACAGTTGTTAGCCGTGAAGAGAGTGAAATTTTTAAAACAGCACTGCTTGTTTTTTGCGGCCGATTATATTCAAAACTGGGCTGGGTGCAACAATGGCACTACAACTGTATGCGAAACACCAACACAAAAATGTTTGAAAAACTTGGTGCAGACACAGGTTTTGACACAATTAACACTGTTAATTGCAGCAGGGCACTTGCGGCACTTTTAAATGAGCTTGAAATAGCAGGTGAGCTACCTAAAACTATAATCTACTCGCTAAACCCTGCCGATAACGAGTTAATAGGCACAATTATCGGTGCTTTTCAAGGTGAGGGTATACACGGTAAAATTCAGCACGGTAGCGGATGGTGGTTCAATGACACAAAAACAGGCATGATTGAGCAGATGACAAGCCTTGCAAATTTAGGCTTATTAGGTAATTTTATTGGCATGTTAACAGATAGCCGCAGCTTTTTATCATACACAAGGCATGCATATTTTCGCAGAATTTTATGCGAGCTAATTGGCAATTGGGTGGAAAACGGAGAGTATCCGGCAGATTTTGAGGCACTGGGCTTGTTAGTGCAAGATATTTGCGGATATAATGCTATGCGCTATTTTAGTTTAAAGGCAGAGTAAGCATATTTAATATTAAAGTTTTAAAACTCATATAAAAAAGGAGAACGTCCATGCTAAAAATGAACAACGACACCGTAAAAAACACAGCTACATGGAACACTGCAAACGTAGCACTGCCACAATACAACAGAGCAGAGATGATTGCACAAACGAAAGCCACACCCACGTGGCTGCATTTTGGCGCAGGCAATATCTTTCGCGCATTTGTAGCGGAGCTTGGGCAGAAACTTTTGAACGAGGGCGAAACAAAAACAGGCATAATTGCCGCAGATACGTTTGATTTTGATATAATTGACAAAATTTATGCGCCTTTTAACAACTTGACAATGGCTGTTACACTAAATGCTGACGGCACAACAAGCCGTGAAATAATAGGCAGTGTAAGCGAGGCGCTAAAGGCAAACTGTGACGACAAAGCGGACTTTGCACGCTTGAAAGAGATTTTTGCAGCCAAAACCCTGCAAATGGTTTCGTACACAATAACGGAAAAAGGCTATGCCCTTGACATGCCGAATGGTGAAGTAATGAGCGTTGTGGCAGAGGATATGAAAAACGGCCCATCTGCGCCAAAACACGCAATGAGCATTACAGCCGCATTACTTTTAGAGCGCTTTAGCGCCGGCAAATTGCCGCTTGCTGTTGTGTCGATGGACAATTGCAGCCATAACGGAGAAAAACTGCAAAATAGCGTAGTGCGCATAGCAAAAGCATGGGCAGAAAACGGCTTTGTAGGCGAAGATTTTATAGACTATTTAACAGATGAAAACTGTGTGAGTTTCCCTTGGAGCATGATTGATAAAATTGTGCCACGTCCTGCCGAAAACGTGCAAGAAATGCTTGAAAACGACGGCATAACCGACATGGCGCCTATTATTACAAGCAAAAATACATACATAGCGCCGTTTGTAAACGCAGAGAGCCCCCAATATCTTGTTATTGAAGATAAGTTCCCAAATGGCAGGCCGCCGCTTGAAAAAGCAGGCGTTTACCTTACAACAAGGCAAACTGTTAACTGCACAGAGCGCATGAAAGTTACCACTTGCCTAAACCCACTGCACACCGCAATGAGCGTTTTTGGCTGTATGCTTGGGTATACGCTTATTTGCGATGAGATGAAAGACAAAGATATCGTAAGCCTTATAACAAGGCTTGGCTATGTTGAGGGCTTGCCCGTGGTGGATGACCCTAAAATTTTAAGCCCGAAAGCCTTTATTGATGAAGTTATGCAAAAGCGCTTACCAAACCCGTTTATGCCCGATGCACCGCAGAGAATTGCTACAGATACATCGCAAAAAGTGGGCATACGCTTTGGTGAAACAATTAAAAGTTACATAGCAAAAGGCAAAGACTTGAAAGAGCTTAAAGCTGTTTCTTTAGCGCTTGCAGGTTGGCTTAGGTATCTTTTAGCGGTTGATGATAACGGCAAAGCATTTGAGGTTTCGCAAGACCCATTAAAACATACATTGTGTGAACAGCTAAGCACAATTGCTTTTGGCAAGCCCGAAACGTATAACGGCCAGTTAAAGCCTATTTTGCAAAATGCATCTATTTTTGGCGTTGACCTTGTAGAAGTAGGCATGGCAGATAAAATAGAGGAGCTATTTGTTAAAATGCTAAGCGGTAAGGGTGCTGTTAGGGCTGTTTTGCAAAGTGAGCTTTAAATTAATTTGGGTTAAATGCAAAAATTATGTGCACAAACAGCCTAAAATTTGCGTGTAAATAATAAAATATACAAAATGTAATATTAATAAAAATAAATACAATCAGGAGAACACAACTATGAAAATGACATTCCGCTGGTACGGCGAGGGGCGCGACAGCATTTCGCTAAAACAAATTAAACAAATACCCGGTATGAGTGGGCTTATGGGCGTTTTAGACGACAAAGCCGCAGGAGAAGTGTGGAGCTATGAAGAGTGCAAAATGTACATAGACCACGTAAATGCGGCAGGGCTTGAGTGTGAGGTTATCGAGAGCGTAAACGTGCACGAAGATATTAAAATGGGGCTTTTAACACGTGATGGATACATTGCGAACTACTGCGAGAGCATACGCAACCTTGCAAAAGTTGGCGTAAAAGTTATAATCTACAACTTTATGCCGGTTTTAGACTGGCTGCGCACAGATTTAGCACGTGAGATACCCGAGGACGGCAGTAACAGCCTTTACTACGACGAGGCAGAACTGGGCGAGCTTACGCCCATGCAAATAGTTGAAAACACAGCAAAAAATTCAAACGGCTTTTCGCTACCCGGCTGGGAGCCCGAGCGTTTAGCGGAGCTTGAAAAGACACTTGAAGTGTACAAAGGCATTTCGGTAGACGACATGCTGGCTAACTTCAAATATTTCTTACAGGGCATTATCCCAACGTGCGAAGAAGTGGGCGTAGTTATGGCTTGCCACCCCGACGACCCTGCATGGCCAATTTTTGGCTTGCCACGCATGGCGCACAATAAAGAGGGCTACGACAAAATTATAGAGCTTGTAGACAGCCCATGCAACACTGTGTGCCTTTGCACAGGCTCTCTCGGCAGTGAGCCCAAAAATGACGTGCCTGCGATAATACGCCATTTTGGCGCAAAAAACCGCATT
The DNA here is from genome assembly GCA_964371975.1 of uncultured Bacteroides sp. Taxonomy (GTDB): domain Bacteria; phylum Bacillota; class Clostridia; order Oscillospirales; family Ruminococcaceae; genus Ruthenibacterium. The sequence continues at coordinate 20,327 of CAYJPD010000019.1, read as the reverse complement.
GGTGCAATGCACGTGCGCAATGTAAAATATCTTGGCTACCGCAAATTCCGTGAGGCAAGCCATTTGAGCAGTGACGGCGATTTAGACATGTATGCTATTATGAAAGCAATATACGACACTTGCCCAAACACATATATTCGCCCCGACCACGGCAGAGTTATATGGGACGAAGTTTGCCGCCCGGGTTACGGGCTTTATGACAGAGCACTTGGTGCAACTTATTTGAATGGCCTGTGGGAGGCTATTGTGAAAGCAGATAACGGATGAATATAGTGGAAAATGTTAGCGTGAGGAGTAGGGCAACAAATTGTGAGCTAAATATTTAACTGCAGAAATATAAATAATAAATAGATAATGGAATGTTTAGTTATAATATTCAAAAACAGAGTATGCGACTAATTTTACTAAACATACAAAAAACCATACATTTAAATTGGTTTAAATGTATGGTTTTTGATTTGTAATTACTTAATTTTTACAGTACATCGTCCTTATATTTCTCGTTTTACTCCTTTTAATACAATTGGCTTTTAGGAGTAAAAGTATTTCTCTGCTATTTCTACATATTGATCCATCAAGCCCAAATCCCATAAAAGCTGCAGAACGCTATACCTATATCTTGTGTCTTTTGCATAACGTATGGCGTCCACAAAGTTTTGCTTTGACAAGCCCATCTCTTGTGGCGTAGTTAGGCCCTGCGCTCTTTTTAACGATGCTTCCATTACTTTGGGGTCCGGAATATAAGTATGTATTGCTTGTAAAATTTGTGGCCACTTGGCTGCGGTTGCTTTTAGCCTCGGCAGTGCTGTGTGTGGTTGGTTTTTTTGAAATTTGTTTTCCATCTCTAAAACATCGTCGGCACCTAATTTGCAAAATCTTTTCACATTTGCCTCCCAATCAGAAATATCCCAATTGGCAATAAACTCTTCTGCCATTTCTACATCAGGCACTTGGTTGCGAAGAGACTGATAGAGGACACAGGATACAATAGAGCCTACACCCACACCTTCACCATGAAGGGAAACCGGCTTTTCATCAAAGATTTGTGCCAATTCCCAAAAATGATCCAAACCATGCTCTGATCCTGAGGCAGGGCGAGAAGACTTTACATAATTCATCATTAGCCCGCAAATAATTAATGCTTCCATCACATTTTGTACTGCTGAGGGCTCTCTCTCAAGCAAACCGTCCACATTATCCGCGCACAGCTGCACTGCCTTTAAAACCGTATCAGCCACCAGTGGGCAAAAGCTTTCGTCTGTTACCAAATGACTCAATTTCCAGTCACAAATGCTTACACATTTGCCTACAAGGTCTCCAAATCCCGCAGCCATGAGACGTTTGGGCGCTTTTCGGATAATATCAATATCGCCAATAATGGCATCGGGGCCTTTGGCCTCGAGCGCATACTTAAGCCCATTGACAATCATTGGCGCAACTGTAGAAGCATAGCCATCCATAGAAGGTGCAGTGGCAACAATGTAAAAGGGAAGTTCCGTTTGGAATGCGGCATATTTGGTAATATCATTTAGTGTTCCTGCGCCTACTGCGATGAGTAATGAAGTGTTTTCTTTTATATGTGACTTAACAATATCACAAGCTTGCTTGCTTGCAATTAGTTCCTCTTGGGGGAAGTAACATAAGTCTACACAATAACCGGCATCTGAAAGTATTTTTATAACCGTGTCTCCGGCAACCTGCTTAGTATAGATATCACAAACTACTAACAATTTATCGTTTGCCTTATCTATGAATGCTCCGCTTGATTTTTCCTGCTGTGCAACTATATTTACCAATTGATGCAGTATGTTTGAGCCTATGATGATGTGATGAATCTCCGTGGAATGATTCATTGTGCAAGTGCAATCAAACTTCAATTTGGCAATTTCATCTAAAGTGAGGTTATCTAATGTTTTTATCATAATAATATACAAGCTCCATTTTCATTATATTAATGCGCAAAGATAACGATGTTTTATCTGCTCTTTATGTGGGAATTCACCCTGTTATATTTTATGTTTGATATTAATAATACCGGCTTTTTATGCTTTGGCTTGATTCATTTTATAAGCTTATCCATTGCAAGCCTTCTTATATATCAATTACTTATAACAAATTACACAATTATTCTTTTATACATTTTAGCATTTTTTCGGCTAACAATCAAGTGGCGTTGCAGTAATTATACTATTATTGATATTAGAGTTAGTTTATATTAATTGGCTTGTTGCTAAGCAGAAAATTGGCACACACGGTGATAAGGTGAAATAATAACAAGACTCATTTACAAGTAGCAATGGTTTGCAAAAATTCACTACAGCAAAAAGCGCCTATAATGCGCGGCCGACAGCCATGCATTATAGGCGACTCTGCAATAAAATCCACCGGTTTTTGCCGGTGGATTTTTATTGCAGATACTACTTCTTAATTTTTTGAAGCTTTGCATTAATAAACAACTTTGCATCAGGCGGTATTTTTTTGCCTGCCATTTTAATTATTATCTCAAGCTGCATGTTGCCAACCATTTTTAGCATACCCTCGTTCATTTTTACACCGGCAGAGCTACCCATTAAATTCATAAGCAACTCTTTTGCTTCTTCGTTTGCTAAAATGTCATTTAAAGAATCCTTTACAGACAAATAACCCTCGTTAAAGGTTAGCTCTGTAGCAGAAACTTCTTTTTGTAAATCAAGGAACCAGTTCTTTGCACCCTCTGTTGTTTCTTCGTCATCAGGTGGCAAAGCATAGCTCTCGTTAGGAGTTGCAACCCTGTTAAGTTTAATTTCGTCTTTTGCTGTGGCAGTTACTGCACAAATTGTGTTTTCTCCCATGTTTAACGGAACGTTTTCAAATATAAATATTTTGTCGCTGTCGATTTTAGCAAACTCTTCGCCGTTAACAAACAAAGTAACTTGCTTTTCGTTTGAGTACACTTTGATGTTTGTTGTTTGTGTAGGTCTGTCAAAATAGCGCCTGCCCGTTACGTGCACAAAAAGGTCGTTCTCGTTCCAATAAGCTTTATACAGATAGTACGCGTCTTTACAAAATTCTCTGCCATATGTTACAAGGCCTTTATTGTTTCTTCCTTGCACGCCGCCCTCGTCCCTTGAGTCTGCTGCAAAGTCGAACATATTCCATTGGTAGGTGCCCCATAAATATTCACGCTCTGAAATAATTTTAAGCATATGTTCATGGTAAATTGCGTGGTATTCTTCGCTGTAGTCTCTAATTTCGGGGTTGTCATTGTGTAATGTTGTTATTCCTTCTGCGCCATACTCTGTAACACCAAGAGGCCTGTTTGGGTATTTTTCATGGAACTCATCAAGCCACTCTTCGTTGTCGGTAAGTTCACCGCCATACCATCCAAAATAGTGGTTATAGCCTACAACATCTGTAAGCTCATTTTCGGGCGATTCCATAGCTGTAAACGATACATTTGCAAGCGCCGTAAGCCTTGTTGGGTCAAGCTTGTTAGTAATTTCAACAAGTTGTTTCTGGTTGTCAATAAGTTCGGGTGTCTCTCCTCCAATTGTAATTTCGTTACTTATACCCCAAAAACAAATGCTTGCATGGTTAATGTTTTGAAGTACGAGCTCACGCATTTGGCTTTTTGTGTTTTCCACAGCGTCTTCGCTAGGCAAAAATATAGTTATGAACGGTATTTCTGCCCAAGTAACAAAGCCGTATTCGTCGCACAAGTCAAAGAAAAATTGGCTGTGTTGATAATGTGCAAGCCTTATTGTGTTTGCGCCCATGTCTTTTATTATTTTAGCATCTTGCACTTGGTCTTCACGGCTTATTGCCCAGCCTTTATTAAGCCTATCTTGGTGGCGCGAAACACCCCTAAGCGGGTATTTTTTGCCGTTTAAAATAAATCCTTTGTCACTGTCTACACTAAAGCTGCGCACACCGAATTTTATATTCACATCATCAAGTATTTTTGCATCACACTCAACAGTGGCAACTAAGCTATACAAATACGGGTTTTTAAAACCGTCCCACAATACTGCATCATTAAAGTTAACTTTTATGTTAACATCTTCCGAGGCTTTGCACTCGCCGTTTGCCACAACTTGCCCTGCGTTATCCTTAACGGCAATTTTTACAGTTTCAGCGCCTGTTGCACCCTTTGTGCACACTTTTACAAGCACATCAGCGCTGCCATCATCGTTTGGCTGTGCCTTTGTTACATAAACGCCTTTCGTGCCAAAGTACTCAAGGTCAAAATGCACTTTGTTTGTAACAACTAAGTTTACGTCCCTATATATGCCTCCAAAAAATGTAAAGTCTGCCTGCTGTGGATAAACTTGTAAATCTTCACTGTTGTCAACACAAACTTCAAGCAAGTTCTCGCCGTCTTTTACATGGTTTGTTAAATCAAAGCGGAATGTTGAAAAACCACCTTTATGCTCGCCAAGTAAAACACTGTTAAATGTAACATAAGCTACATGGTTTACGCCCTCAAATTCAATAAATACTTTTTTGTCGTCTTTTTTTAAATTCAAAGTCTTTTTATAATAGCATTTTTGCCTTAAGTAGTCAGCGCCACCGTCTTGCCCGTCTAAGTTGTTCCAAGTGTGGGGCAAATTTACATTCTCAAAATTTGAGTTGTCTTTAGAAAATGTCCATCCGCTATTAATATTTTCTACAAATCTCATAGTTTTACACCTCATTAAAATCAAAAAATAAATGTTAATTACTACGCTTGTTCATCAGATGCCGACTGTTCTTTTATTCGCTTTATTTCACCTTGAATTTCATCCATTTTCTCGCGCGTCAACGGATAAAACTTCATTGCAATAAGCGAGCAAATAAGGCCTATTGCCGGCATACCCATAAACAAGAATACACCAACATACAAAAGCGGTTGTGTAAGCTCGGTGCTCATTCCCGGCACATTGTCTACAAAACCAATTGCAGCTAACGAAAGCCCTACTATTGTAGTTGCAAAAGATGACACAATTTTATCTACAAAAGAAAACAGCGTGCCCATCATTCCGGGAACATACTTTCCGCTTCTGTAAACTTCATAGTCGGCACAGTCTGCAATCATAGGAATAACTATGTTACCGGCAACAGAAAGTGAACCGGCGAAAATAATATACACAAGCATAAATATAATTGTAAACACATTAATACTTGAAAGGCTAAGGGTACTCATTGGCCCAAACAGAATTAATGCCGACACAGTTAAAGCGCTTATTAATGCTATCCAGGTAGAGTCTACCAACGCCTTCTTTTGCCCTTTTTTACGCGCATACATAATGCCCAAAATTAGTAGCAACATGCTGGGTAATGCCACTATTGCACCCATAGCACCGGGCAAACTTTCATCGCCTGTTGTTATTGCAAATATTATAAGCATAACAGTTAAATTTCTGGCTGTAGTATTTGCAAGTTTATCAGTAGATGCTGCAAAAATTAACATCTGAATAGCCCTGTTGTTTTTTAAAGTATCTATATAGTCTTTTAGTTGTACCTTCTCAGCTTTTTTGCCAAGCCCAAAAAACTCTGTTCTGTCTTTTTGCATTATTCCAATAACCGCAAGCACTGTTAGCACTGCTGAAAGAATAACTGAAACCAGAGCAAACTCTTTATGGAACGAAAGCGAGTTAAGCCCCTCAACCGTTTCTGTAGTGTGCTTTGGAACCATTACGTTAAGAACTATTACGGGAAAGCCGGCAAATAAAAATATGTTATAAACGCCGTCATAAAGTGAAAATGTGGGCCTTTGCTTTGGGTCGTTAGTAAGGCATGTTTGCCCTGCCTTTGTACAAGCAGTTTGAAATGTATAACCTATTACATACAATATGTAGTAAAAACCAAAAGCTAAAAGCCTTAACTGCTCGGGAAATAGGTGAACAGTGTTAACCATAAGCAGCATTGATGCTCCTAAAATTACGTTACCCAAAACCATTGCGGGCCTAAATTTGCCAAATCTTCCGTCTGTCTTATCAATAAAGAAACCTATAATCGGGTCTGTAAAACCGTCAAAAATTCTCATTGCGGTTATAACAATGCTGATAACCGGGAATAAAAGCCCTGCCACACCTACGGCGTAGTATGATATGTACCCAAGGAAAAAAAGATACACATTTGTTGCAGTGTTATTTAGCGGGAAAAGTGCCATTTGCCAAAATTTCGCCCTATTATAAACTATTTTATTATCTTCCATATTACACCTCAATCTTTAATGATTTTTGAATATTTTCGATAAAAATATTATACCATATTGTTTATTTTTATACAATATTGCAATTGCATAAATTTGTTTGAACATAATCACTAAAGCTACGATGAGCTGATGTTACGTTTGCACTGTTATTGCATGTATAAAACCCCGAGACGAGTGGCTCAAAAGAGCTTTAGCAGTGAGAAAGACATAAAAACTCCCTTTGCGTATAATAGAAGTGCGGCCAAAGGCTGCACAAAAAACACAAAGGGAGGACATAAGGTGGGATTGAATGATATAAATAGTCTACACATACAAAATGGAACTGCAACTATCATATTAAAGTGGAAATAGTGCTTATACAAGTTTTTACAAGTAAGCCTTGTCACTCTTACTTGTCGGTAATTTAGGGCGAGGGTTTTGAGCTTTGCAAAAAATCAATATATGCATCACCCCAAGATTTTAGTGCTGATAGAACGGGTAAAAAACTTTTTCCAATCTCGCTAAGTTCATACTCTACTTTCGGGGGTATTGTACTAAATTCGTTTCTAATTATAAGCCCCTCTTGCTCTAACAATTTTAATTGACGAGAAAGAGTGGTATGTGTCATTTCTGCGGGCATTAACCGCAAAAGTTCATTAAACCTAACAGTTTTTAAAGATAGCAAATATAAAATATATATTGACCATTTCCCGGATAGAAGTTTTTGTGTAGTAACATATGGGCATTTGCCAAATAATTCAAGAGACATAGCATTAGCTCCTTTAGGTATCATAATTGATAGTAGTATCATAAAAAATCGTACTTGTTTTATTTGAGTATGATACTATAATAGCATATAGAAATACAATTTGCAACTAAGAAACAAATTTTACGGAGGTTATTATGAACGAAATAGCAAAAAAATATCTTGATGAGCTTTTTAGGATAAAATGTGCATCTATTACAACACTCGACGAACAGGGAAACCCTGAAACACGAATAATTAATATAATGATGGTTAATGAAGAAGGCCTATACATTATATGTTGCACCGGAAAGCCGTTTTACAAGCAGCTTAAGGATAATAACAAAGTTGCAATTGCCGCTTTTGATACCGGAACATCCGGCGCAATAAGGTTGCAAGGAACAGTTATTGAAGCAAGCGAGCAAAAGCGCCAAGAAGTTTTAGATTTTATGCGAATTCATCGCTCGGGCTTTTTTGAATTATATGATGGTGAAGACCTTGAAATAGTAGCTTGCTTTTTAGTAGATAAAGCAGAAGGCGAATTTTATCATTTAACAGATAAACCTATATTCAGGCAAAGTTTTTCATATGGCGGTGCAAAGCAAAAAAACCAAGGCTTTGAAATTAATAAAAACTGCATAAAATGCGGTATTTGCAAAGAAAAATGTCCTGGTTTTTGTATTGATGATGCAGGCGGCAACTATACAATAATAAAAGAAAAATGTCTTCAATGTGGTTTGTGCCAAATAAAGTGCCCGGTAAAAGCAATTACAAAATTGCATGAGAGCAATTAACATTAGAAAGTAAAAACTTAAAAAATCAGAGGATAATTTGTGGGAAAATTAGTAGAAATATTTTCGCTTTACACAGAGCGTGCAGATTGGTTTATAGAATTGCTGTTAAACCATCTCTTTCTTTCACTTACAGCTATTGTGATTGCAGGCATTACTTTTAAGCATAACGGAATTACGCTGCAGTATGACAGCCCACAAAAAGTTGTAAGCGAGCCGGCAACTAATTTTGTTAAAGACTTAGTCCATAGCATGTAATGCAATTAGTATAAAAACGAGATTGTAATGCTCCCTAACAGCAACACAGATTTTTACCGTTAAAATTCATCTAAACATGAAAACAGCAAATAGAAAAAAGCAAAATCATTAACACTTAAATAGTAAGTTTAAATATAATGCACAATAAAATTATAGAAATTAAATATAACATGCACAGATAATTTAGCGTAATTGTTAGTTTTTATGCAAAATGTTTGTGCATGTTTTATATTGACAACCAAAGCATGGAAGTGATATTATTTTAGCAATGAAACGTTTTAACGGATGTGTGATTTCGTAAAATTGAATAAGCAAATTTTTTTATAAACATAATTGAAACGTTTCAAAATATTCAAATGTTGTTTTGGAGGATATGGTGAATAAATATAGAAGTAATTTAATGCACTTGAAAAAACATTGGTTTACATATTTGTTTTTAACTATACTTGGTGTTTTTGTTGTGTTCCCAATATTTTGGATGGTGTCAGTTTCACTTAGAGAAAATGGCAAGGTTTTCACCTTTCCGGCGCAGTTCTTGCCACCTGAAGTTACTTTTGAGGCATATGTTAAAGTGTTAACAACACCTAAAACATTGATGTATTTTTTTAACAGCTATTTAAACGGTGTGCTCGTTACGCTTATTGCAATGTTTATAGGCATAATGGCAGGATATGGGCTTAGCCGTTATGAATTTCGCGGTAAAAGAATTTTCAACTTGTTTACTGTGTCAACTCAAACAATTCCGGCTGTTACACTTTTAATACCGTTTTTTATTTTAATGGTTGCATATGGCCTTTATGATACACGATGGGGTTTAATTGTTGCATACACATCTTTTTCTCTTCCATACGCTGTAATTATGATGACAGGTTATTTTAACGCTATTTCAAATGAAATTGATGAAGCGGCACGAATAGACGGTGCAAGTGATTTTTACACATTATGGAAAATTATTGTGCCTATTGCAAAACCGGGTATTATATCTACAATGATTTACATATTTATTTTATCGTGGAACGAGTATATTTTTGCAACTGCACTTATAAAAGATGATGCGCTAAAAACCGTGCCTGTTGGGCTTGCACTTATGAAGGGCGAAACGGTTTACGAGTGGAACACGATGATGGCAATGTCTATAATAGGTTCAATTCCCGTTTTAATATTTTATTTAATAAGGCAAAAAGAATTTGTTTCAGGCAATACAAGTGGAGCTATAAAAGGTTAATTAACCTTTATAAAATAAACTGGAGGAAAATACAATGAAAAAACTAATAGCACTTTTAATGGCATTTGTTATGCTAACTATGGTTGCTTGCGGTTCTGCACCGGCAGAAAGCACAGCTACAGAGAGCACAGCACAAGAAGCATCAACACCGGCACAAGAAGAAACAGGCGAAGTTGTTGAAATTGAATTTATTCAATGGTGGGCAGCGGAATCAGGCGGCGAATACTTAGATACACTAATTACAAATTTTGAGGCAGAATATCCTAACATTAAAGTTACACCTATAACAGTTCCTTTCGGCGATGTTAGAAACCAAACAGTTGCCAACCATGCAACAGGCACATCTGCAGACGTTATAGCTATGAACCCACCATGGGTTAGAGAGTTCTACGACCTTGGAATTTTAGAACCACTAACAGATTACATTGCAAACGACGATACATATATGAAAGATATTTATCAAGAAGTTTCTTTCTCTGAAATTGAAGGCGACACTTATGTTGTGCCTTACACACAAATGGCGTTTTTCCTATACTACAATATCGACATGTTTACAGCAGCAGGCCTTGATGCACCTACAAGCCTTGAGGAAGTTATAGCTGCAGCAAAAGCTTTAACAAACCCAAATGAAAACCAATATGGTATTTCACTTGTTCTTTCAGAGCAAGCAGCAGGTAATGGTTCTATTTTATCACTTTACCCATTACTATATGCTTTAAACGGCAGAACATTGGTAGACGGCAAATTTACAGTAGATACACCTGAAATGCTACAAGCTATGCAAGTACTTGCAACAATGCAAGCAGATGGCTCTTTCTTACCGGGCACAACTTCAAAAACAGAAATTCAAGTTGTTGAAGAGTTTGCACAAGGCAATATCGGCATGATGTTTGAACACGACGGGCACATTGTTTCTGTTGAAGACAGAAACCCTGATTTAAACTATGGCATTATTCCAATTCCTACAATGGACGGCACAGGTGAGCCTGAACTTCGTCACCACGGTTGGGATATAGGTATGTCTGTTAATTCAGAGCACAAAGATGAAGCATGGACATTTATCTCTTATATCACAGCAGAAGAAAACTTAATGGCAGCAGCAAACGGCTTCCAAAAAGTACCTGCAATTAAAGGCGCAGTGCCTACTTATGCAGAGGAAAACGAAAAAGTTGTTGAGGCAATTGAGTACATGGGCGAATATGCAATGGTTGAAGAGCTAATGCTAATGCCACAATCCAGCGCTTGTTGGACAGAGCTAACAAAAGCAGGCGCGGCAGTTATTCAAGGCACAAAAACACCTGAACAAGCACTTGCAGATTGCCAAGCTTCATGGGATGAAATTTTAGGCCAATAATTAAATTAATGGCTATTTAAAAAATTATGCCGCAGGGCTATAACACCCTGCGGCATAAAAAATACTGGCAACAATTATAATTTTGCTTTATAATTGATATTAAAGAAAAAGCCAAGAAGTTTGGCTAAGTGGAGTATAACTATGAACAATACACTACAAAGAAAAGTAGCACTTATGCGCTTTAAACAAAAATTAACACCATGGTTTTTCCTTGCGCCTGCTATTGTTGTTTTAATTTTTGTTTTGCTAATACCTATTGTAAATGTTTTCATTTACAGTTTCTCGGAAAATATGATTAATAACGACAACCCTGCGTTTGTGGGCTTTAAAAATTATATTGAAGTTTTTCAATATGATGGGCTTTGGCAAATGCTGTGGTTTACATTAATATTTACAATAGGCAGTGTTATTTTGCATGTTCTATTGGGTTTGCTTCTTGCAGTTGCATTAAACACGAAAATCAATAAGGTAGTGCTGGCTGTTTTTAGGGTTGTTTTCCTTCTGCCTTGGGTTTTTACCGCCGCAGTAGTTGCAATTGTTTGGCAATTAATGCTTACACCGCAAGGAATAGTAAACTCTGTGCTTAGTCTTTTTTCTGAAAATCAAGTTATACTTGATTGGCTGGGAGACCCGCAACTTGTTGTAATTTCGCTTTTAATTATTAACGCATGGCGCGGTTACCCACACTGCATGATTAGCATTTTAGCAGGCCTTCAAAATGTACCCACAAGTATTTATGAAGCAGCAGACGTTGACGGAGCATCAAAAATGAGGAAGTTTTTCTCGTTAACGCTACCTCAATTAAAGCCTGTTTTATTAAGCGTTTCTTTGCTGGATGCCATTTTCACAATGAACTTATTCCCGCTAATTTGGCTAACAACAGGCGGCGGCCCCTTAGGGCAAACAGAAACTATCGCTACCTTAACATATAGGCTTTCGTTTGTAAGGTTTGAGTTTGGCATTGCAAGCGCGCTTGCGGTTTTAGGTTTGATTATAACATTTACATTTACTATATTCTATATGAAATTACAAAGAAGTGTAGATTAATAAATATTTTCCTAAAGAGGTAAAGAAGTTATGCCCCCGACAATGAAAGACGTTGCAAAACATGCCGAGTTATCACTTGGCACGGTTTCTAATTACATAAACGGCAAAGTTTGTGTAAGCGAAACAAATAAAAAGAAAATTGAAGAGGCCATAAACACGCTTGGCTATCAGGTTAACGAAGTTGCGCGCAGCCTTAAAACAAATAGCTTTAGAACAATCGGCTTTTTAATTCCAACTTTCGCAAATGCATTTTTAGTTAAGCTTGTTTGGAAAATTGAAGAGTATGTGCGTGAGCATAACTATTCGCTTTTGGTTGTAAGCTATAATGGCGACCCTAAAAAGGAAAAAGAGCTTTTAACCTATCTTTGTGCACGTGTTGACGGCATAATATACGGTGCAAGCTTACTTGATAATGAAAATGCATTATTCTTGCAAGAAATACAAAAGCGTGTACCCGTTGTTACTGTTAATGAACGCTTTAATACAATGGTTTGCGACAGCGTTATTACAGATAGCAAGGAAATGGCAAGGTGTGCAACAGCTGCACTTTTGGATAAAGGGTTTGAAAAAATATGCCTTGTTGCAGGCCCCGAGGATTATTTTACTACTGCAGAACGCCTAAGTGGATATAAGCAAGCTTATATAGATAAAGGTGTGAGTGTAAACGAAGAGCTTATTGTATTTTCAAACTACTCAAGAAAATCGGCCACTACACTTTGTGATGAAATGCTTGATAAACACAGCGATATAGAGGCGTTTTTTGTTGCAGGTTACAAAATGACACTTGGTGTTTTGTCTTGCCTTGAAAAAAGAGGGCTTCGCGATAAAGTGAAGGTGGTAGGCTTTGATGCGGAGGATGTAGAGAGTATTATGTCGCCGAAGTTGCCTTATGTTGACCAGCCATATGAACAAATGGCAGATTTAGCAGCAGAGCTGATTTTAAGGCGTGTAAATGGAGATAATGAGAATTTTCCGCATTTTGTTTCTTTAATGGGCGAGCTTAAAAATATAAGTGAAATTTAGGAGAAAAATTGATGAGTAACATTGACAATGCTAAAATACCCCATGTTATGGGTTTGAATAGAGTTAAGCGCGCATATTCGGGTGGAAAACTTTTAGATATGTGGCAGGGAATTGAAAACCCGCAAGACGGCAATTTTTGCGAAGAGTTTTTAAGCTCTACAGTTGAAGTAACAAATGAAGATAGGGCACCCGGAGAGGGGCTTTCAAAAACAGTTTTGCCAAACGGCGAAACAGTAGCGCTTAGAGATTTAATTAAAGAAGATTACAAAGCTATGCTTGGCGAAAAATATATGGACAAAAAAGATGTTTGTGTTTCTGCAAGAATAGGCGATACAACCGTGCGCCTTGTTTTGCAATCGCACCCCGATACACAGTTTGCACAAAAACACCTTAACTTTCCCAACGGCAAAGCCGAGGCATGGTATATTATAGATACAAGAGAAATTGACGGGCAAAAACCAATATTATATTGTGGCTTTAAAAAAGGCACAACGCGTGAAATATGGAAAGATTTATTTGAAAAACAAGATATTCAAGGCATGCTAAATTGTATGCACATTATTGATATAGAGAAAAAGCATGTTTATTTTGTGCCGGCAGGTATGCCGCATTGTTTGGGGCCGGGCAATGTGTTTTTAGAGATACATGAGCCTTGCGATTACACTTTCCGTGTAGAGAGAGAGTATTTGCCAACTCGCACATTTTCAGAGCAAGAATTGCACTACGGTTTAGGTGTTGAGCTGCTTATGGATAGTTTCCATTACGACACTTACACAAAAGAAGAAATTGAAAAAATTTGCATTTTATTTGATAGCGACATGTTTGAAAAAGAGGGTATAAGCGCAAAAGAAATTGTAAGCTATGAGCAAGCAGGCAGGTTTAAAGTTGAAAAATACACTTATTCAAATGAAGTGGAAATACCTGAATTTGAAGGGCACCGAATTGCAATTACAGTAGAACAAGATTGCATTTTTGAAGTTGAGGGGCTTGAAGTTAAAGCACCACAAGGCAGAGCCGTGTTTTTGCCTGCAGGCTGCAAAAAATTGAAACTTAAAAACACAAGCGGAAAAGAGGCAATTACACTTATTTGCTACCCTCCGATAGCTTAGTAAAATTTTTTGATGAAAGGGAAATTTTGAATGACTTCAAAAGAGCGTGTTCGTGCAGTTATGCAGCGTAAAAAGCCCGATAAAACTCCGGCGGCACTGCAAATGATAGATGTTGTAAAAGAAAAACTTCTTAAACACTATGAGTTTGAAGATATTGAGCAGATTTACGAAAAGTTCGACATAGATATAAGATATGCGTTTGCTAATTACATAGGGCCAAAATTATCAGTTGAACAAGACGAACAGGGCAGAAGAGTTACACAAACTTTTTGGGGTTTTAAAACAACATTGCATGAAACAGCACAAGATAAGTATGAATCGGTAACTTATTATCCGCTTGATGATGTTGAAACTATGGAAGATTTGCAAAAGTATACTTTCCCAAGCGCCGATTGGTTTGATTATTCATCAATAACAAAATTTTGCGAAAAGCACCACGATAAGGCGATTTTGATAGGTACCTCAGGGTCTTTTCAGCTTGCGACGAAGCTAATGTCTATGGAAAAGTTGTTTGTTTTAATGCTTGATGAGCCTGATGTTGCAAAGGCAATATTTGACGGCATGGTTAAATTTGAACTTGAACACTACCGCAGATGCTTTGAGGCAGGAAATGGGAAAGTTGATATATTGCGTGTGCACGACGATTACGGCACACAAATATCAATGCTTTTCAATATGGATATGTGGCGAGAATTTTTTAAAGATAACACGAAGAAATTTGCAGATTTAGCACATGAATACAATGCGTTTTTTATGCAACACTCTTGTGGAGCAGTTGCACCGATTATCCCCGAGCTAATAGAGTGCGGTGTAGACGCATTAGAACCTATTCAAAAAGTTGAGGGGCTTGAAATTGAAGAACTTGCAAAAAAATATGGCGGGAAAATAACTTTTCACGGCGGTGTGGATACTCAGTGGCTTTTGCCCACGGGAACACCAAAGGAAGTTTTAGAAGAAACGCAATATATTATTAACAAACTAACTGAAGACAATGGCTATATTTTAATGGCAAGCCAAACTTTTGAAAACGACGTGCCAATTGAGAATATAGAGGCTGTTTACAGTGCGAAACGATGATATAAAACACAAGGGGGCAAGGGCTTTGCGCTTGCCAATTAAAAAAGAGGTATTAAAATGGCGTTAGTTACATTAAAAGATGTTTTTAAAACATGTGAAAACCCAAAGGCGATAGGTGCATTTAACGTGCACAATTTAGAATTTATTAAAGGCGTTGTACAAGGCGCTGAAAAGGCAAACAGCCCCGTTATTATTATGATAAATGAGGCTGTTTTAAAATATGGTAAAATTGAAGTTTTGGGAAGAGCTTGCTTGCAAAGTGCAAAAATGGCAAGCGTTGATGTTGCGGTTATGGTAGACCACGGCCAAGACATAAACTTTTTAAAGCAGTGCCTCGAAGAAGGCATAGATATAATGTTTGACGGCTCATCTTTACCATTTGAGGAAAATGTTGCCAAAACAAAACAGCTTGCAGATTTTGCACATGCAAAAGGCCTTTCAATAGAAGGTGAAATTGGCGCTTTGGGGTTATCTGAAGATGGCGACGAAGAGGGCGAGGCAAAAATAACAAGCGTTAAAGAGGCTGCTGAATTTGTAAAAGGCACAGGTGTAGATGTGCTGGCAATTTCTGTTGGAAATCAGCATGGTTATTATAAGGGCGAGGCAAAAATTAATGTTGAAAGAGTTTGCGAAATAAGCAATGCCGTTGACGGTATGCCTGTAGTAATGCACGGCGGCAGTGATATTCCGCTTGATACAATAAAAGCATCAATTAATGCAGGCATTAAAAAATTTAATATTGCAACAGATTTAAAGCAAGCTTATTCAATTAAAATGAAAGAGCTTGTTGGCGGCGAAAACATGGAAATACAGCCTTTAAAATTATTCCCTGTTGTTGCTGAAAGTTTAGGCGAAATTGTGTGCGAGAAAATAGCAGTATTTAATATGACAAAATAGTATATTTACAAAATTTAGAGCGGAAGATGACTTATGATTTACGAAATAAAAAATGATAAACTTACTGTAAAAGTAAATTCGCTTGGAGCAGAGCTAATAAACTGCACAGGAAATGACGGCTATGAGTACATTCACCAGCCATGCGAAAAATGGGCAGGGCAAGCAAAAAACTTGTTTCCGTCTATAGGCCAAACAAAGGATAATTTTATATATGTAAACGGTGAAAAATTTAAAGCTCAGCAACATGGCTTTATTAAAGATATGGAGTTTGAACTTGTAAAAAGCAGTGAAAATACACTTGAGTTTATGCTTGAAAGCAGCAGCGCAACAAAAGAATTTTTACCGTATGACTTTAAGTTTTTTATAAATTTTGAGCTAAGCGGTGAAAACTTAACACAAACATATAAGCTTGAAAATTTAAACAAAAGTGATATGTACTTTGCAATTGGTTCACACACGGGCTTTTATGCGCCTGAGGGAAGTTATTTTGATTTTGGCACCAATGGTGTTTTAACAGAAATAAAACGTAAAGACATGATGTTTTTAACAGGTGAAAGTGCGCGATATGTTATTAAAAACGGAGAGCTTGCTATTTTAAAAGAAACATATAACCACGGTGCAGACATTTTAACCGGCTTTAATAGCAAGAAAATAGCGCTAAAAAATTATAGCGATAGCCACTGTGTTGTTGTAGATTTTACAGAGTTTTCTTATTTGGGGCTGTGGGCGCCTGCAAATTCTCAAATTGCTGTTTCAATTATGCCGTGGTGCGGTTTGCCCGACGCAGAGGACACAACACATAATTTTGAAGAAAAACAAGGTAATGTAAGGCTTAGTGCTAATGAAACTTTTGCAGTGAAGCAGATTATAAGTTTTTTAAAGTAAATATTGCAAAATTAATTTAAAAACCACACCGTGAAAATTCAAGATTACAATGTTAAATAAAGCAAACTTTTTAAATTTACAACTTGTTTAGCAAAGAGAGTTATTAATGAAAAAACCAAATATATTATTTTTACTTACTGACGACCAAAGTTATAGCACATTAAAAGCAAGAGGCAATAATGACATTATAACGCCTAATATGGATAGAATTTGCAACGATGGCATGTACTTTGAAAATGCATATATTCCCGGCGGTTATACAGGCGCACTTTGTATGCCAAGCCGCTGCATGATTAACACCGGCAGACCGTTAAACGCAATTATAGGCAATGGCGAAAAAATTCCAAACGAGCATATAACATTTGGCGAAGCGCTTAAAAATAATGGATATTACACATATGGCACAGGTAAATGGCATAATGGGCCGCAAAGCTTCACACGCAGTTTTTGCGGTGGGGACAATATTTTTTTTAGCGGAATGTGGGACCATTGGAATGTGCCTGTTTGTGATTATGACCCAACAGGCGAGTACGACAACGAAATTAATTTTATGATGGATTTTTGGCTTGATAACGCTATGCCAACAGTGCCTAAAAAGGTAAATTGCGATAAATTTAACCCGGGGCTTCATTCCAGCGAAATGGTTGCAAACACAGTTGTAAATTTTATTAGTGATTATGATAAGAGCGAGCCTTTTTACGTGTATGCTGCATTTTTAGCACCTCACGACCCCAGAAAAATGCCTGAAAAGTTTTTGGAAATGTATGATGAAAGCAAACTTGAATTACCAAAAAACATGCAAGATGAGCATTTTGATTACGGCATAAAAGCTTGTAGAGATGAAAGGCTTGCGCCGCACCCAAGAGATGAAAAGACAGTGCGAAAAGAGCTTAAAGAATATTATGCGATGATAACACATTTAGACAGTGAAATAGGGCGCATATTAAAAACCCTTGATGATAAAGGCATTTATGACGACACGATTATTGTGTTTTGTAGCGATAATGGGCTTGCCGTTGGATGTCACGGTTTAATGGGCAAGCAAAGTTGCTATGAACATTCATTAAAAGTACCGCTTGCTATTAAAGGCGCAGGAATAAAAAAAGGCACTTGTAAAGAAAACGTACAGTTAATGGACATTTACCCTACAATTATGGAATATTTAGGGTTTGAAGTGCCAAATAGTGTAACAGCAAAAAGCTTTTGCAGCGCATTAAACGGTGAAAAATTAAAGGGGCGCAGCGAAATGTATTTGTGTTATTCAAACTTAGTAAGGGCGTATATTGACGGCGACTATAAGCTTATTGAGTATTCAAAGTACACAAGGCAAACGCAGCTTTTTAATTTAAAAGAAGACCCAAACGAAACATGCGATTTATCGCGCAAGCTTGAACATGCAAACGTTTTAAATACAATGAGAAAAAAACTTATAAATGCAAGATGGCAAAATGAAAACGAAAACAATGAAATGGCACAAGAATTTTGGCGCAATTTTTAGAACAATCGGTTTTTAAACATAAATGATACTTTGGTTTTTTAAGAGGTTTATATGAACAAACAAAATATACAAACTAAGTTAAATACAATAAAGGGCAGCGCAACCTTAGGCATTGACGGCATGATAGACGAAGTGTGGGAACTGATAGATAGCCGTGTTTCCGCAAATGAATTTAACAAAATTAATAACCTTTTAACATTTGGCCGGGCTCTTACAGAGCGTAAAACGGGCGGCATAGCAAAAGAGCGCATATTAAAAAGGCGCTCTAACGGGGGATTTGTTTGCAACACAGGGCGTGCCGTTGCAACACTTGGCATAGATACAACATTTTTAGGAATGTTTGGCGATGAACCTTACGAAGAAATATTTGATGAATTTAAAAATTTGGCGCAAATTTATTCTATTGGCAAACCTGCAAATATACATGTTTTAGAGTTTGCAGACGGCAAAATTTTGATGCCGAATTTACAGCCGCTAATCGCATGCAAATGGGAAGATGTTTTAGCGGAATTTGGCAATGAGAAAACAAAGGAAATTTTCAATAAAGATATTATTGGCATAGGCTATTGGTCTAATATGTACGATTTTGAAAATACGATGAAAAATATTGTTGAAATATGTGCCCAAAATAAAAAAACGAAAAGAGTTTTTCACGATTTTGCAAACTTAAACAAACGCACAAAACAAGCGCTTTTATGTGCGCTTGATTGTTTGAAAACGCAAAATGAAAAAGTGCACCAAACTTTAAGTTTGAATGAGCACGAGGGTGGAATATTGTGCAGTGCTTTGGGCGTTGAATACCCAAAAGATATAAATAGGCCAGAGGCAATGCAAGTAGCACTTGAAGCGGTAATAAAACTGAGAAATTTAATTGGCATAGACGAAGTTGTAATTCACTCGCTATATTTTGCGGTATCCTCATCAAAAACAAACGGTGATGCATTTGCGCCGCAAAAATATTGTGAAAATGCAGTTAAAACCACAGGTGCCGGCGATACATTCAACGGTGGCTATATGGTGGCATCTCTTACAGATTTATCTCAAAAAGAGAAACTTATTGTTTCTAATGCAGCAACTTATTATTATGTCTCTACAGGCAATGCGCCTAATATTAATCAAGTTGTTGACTCAATCTATATAGCGGAATAAAAAGCACTAAATAGTAAAAGTGTAAAAGTGAAAGGTGAAAATTATATGCGTTTAGGATGTACGGTTTCAACATATCCCACAAAATTTGGGCCAATAGTGTTTAAAGATGGAAATATTAAAAGCAACTTTGAAATTATGCGTAAATACGGTTTTTCAGGGGTAGATTTATTTGTAAACAGCACTTCGCCCGAAGTAATGCGCGAATACAAAAACATTATGGCGGAATATGATATTAAAATGGCAACATATCTTGCAATATTTCTTGCTGAAAACGGTGTGAAATTATCTGAGTGCGAGCCTGCAAAGCGCATTAAAAACATAGACCTTGTTAAAGCACAGCTTGACAATGCGCGTTTTTTTGAGGCAAAAGGCCTTGCAATGGGCTTTATAAGAGGCGGATATGAAGAGGGCAAAGAAGAAAAAAGCGACGCTTTAAAGCGAATTGCCGAGGCTTTAAAAGAGCTTGGTGAATATGCAGATTCCATAGGAACTAAAATATTGTTAGAGCCGATAAATCGTTATGAAATAAACACAATTAATTCTGCCATTGAGGGCGCAGACTTTATAAATAGCAATGGTTTAAAGGGCATAGGCCTATTAATTGACGCTTTTCATATGAATATAGAGGACAAAAACATAGGCGACAGTATTCGCTACTGTGGGAAACATGCAGTTAATATGCATATGGCAGACAGCAACCGCTATGCGCTTGGCGAGGGACACCTTAACATGAAAGAAGTGCTGGTTGCGTTAAACGATATTAAATTTGACGGGTTTTTAACTTTAGAGGCTTTTGTTAATAATGCTGAAAAAGATATTGCGCAAACAAGAGAAGTTTTGAGAAAATTAGAAAATGAATTGGGTTTTAAATTTGAAGAGTAGCAATTGCTTGCAAAAATAAAAAAGATATAAATACTTAAAGCAAATTTAAATTTGTAAAGTATAAATAATATTATAAAAATTAAATTAAGAAATGGAGAAAAAACATGAACCCACTGGAGCTATTAAAATCGCCGATACAAATAGGCTTAATATGCCGCGATTTAGAAACAACATTAAAGAACTTTGATGAAATTTTAGGCATGAAAAATTTCAGAATAGCTGAATTTCCACCG
>CAYJPD010000018.1:4205-27622 GCA_964371975.1 uncultured Bacteroides sp. | reverse complement strand
AATGGACTGACGCAAACACCCTAACTCTCACAGGTGTAACAATGACAGAAGCTTTCAGCATAGAGGGCGACATAACGATAGTTCTTAGCGGAACAAACTCTATAACCTCCCCCACAACCGGACAAAGCGCATTATATGTGGATGGCAATTTAACGTTTACCGGCAGCGGAAGTTTAACCGTTAATGGTTTTGATAGCAGCGGTAGTGAGAGTCCAACAACTGCAATTGATTGCACAGGGACAATAACCTTTAACGGCCCTTCTATAACCGCAAACGGCGGTAGCTATAATAAAAGCGGAGGAGGAGCTTCCGGAGCTTTAGGCGTTAAGGCGGACGGCATTATTGTGAGCGCCGGGGTTGTAAAAATACAAGGCGGAGAAACGAACGCAGCAGCAGCATTAGGCGGCGATGGGCTTTCGCTTACAGGCGCTGCCACCATAAATGGCGGAGAAGTAGATATTTGGGGTGGTAACGGAAACGGTGGCAGTGCAAATGGCGGTCATGGGATTTCCGGTGGTTCGGTTATCATAAATGACGGAGAAGTGGATATAATAGGAGGAAGTGCCAATGACATTAACTCATATGGCGGCAACGGGGTAACAGGGGATGTTACAATATCCGGAGGAACAAGTGTAACCATACAAGGCGGAACCGGACAGCATCATGATGGCGGCAACGGGGTAACAGGGAATGTTACAATTTCTACCACCGCAACAATTATAGAAATAAAGGGCGGCGAGAGTGTGAGTGGCTCCGACCCTAGCCAAGTTGGAAATGGCGGCAACGGGGTAGCCGGAAACGTAATAACGCCGACGGGAACAATAGGCGGCGCCACAAACATAACTATGACCGGCGGCAACGGGGGAGCGGCCAGTGGCGCACCTCACAGCGGTAGCATTTCGCAATTAACCCCAACACCAACGCCAACACCAACACCAACCCCTACTCCGACGCCAACACCAGCGCCGAGTACAACCACCACTACTACTGAAATATACAACCCCGCTCTTTCACCGCAAACAGGGGTTTACACACACTGATATAATTTAGCATGATAAAAAAGAAGATGTCATTTTTTGTGACATCTTCTTTCTGCGTTTATTATGCTTTTTGAACAGAGCCGCATTTTCGGTTTGCGCCTGCGGCGCTGTGCTTTTTTGGTATCTATTTTGTAAAGCCCACACACGTCGTCACTCACTTCATTAAGTGGGTGACGATTTTCTTTTAGCCATTTATGAAAATCATCACCCACACCATTTCGTGGTTCCTCCTCTTTCGAAAAAAGGCACGCTCGGATTTTCTGTTCGGTTATAAATGCCCTCACGACAAACTTATCGCTACCACCTTTTTTCGGGTTCAGCGTTTTTTCTATGTTTGCTTAATTGGTTTAAGCGTGTATACATTTTGTGCAGAACAGACAATTAAAAAAGCGAAATAGCGTATTTTTTTGTTTTTTTGCACCCGAAATTAAAGCGCATTAGTTTTACAAGTTGAACAAGTAAAAAAATTACAGCTCATTTTAAAAGTATTTTGCTAATAAAAAAATGCTTGTATTTTGGAAAAAACTGTGATATTATTTCCAATAATAAACATTTTTAGCCAATTAAGAATAAAGAGGGGTTAAAACTACATGAAAATCGGCGAAGCTAAATGAAAGAATATAACAAAGAATATATAAAATTTGCCCTTGGCTATCGGCGGTTGTCTATTGTTTTGTCTTCTGCGGCCTTTATTGCTGTTTCATCTATGGGCAATCATTCGCCCCTCATATTGGTTTGGATTTCTTTATTAATGCTATTTGTTTGCTTTTTGGGAGAATTCTTATACAGGTTTTCGTTTTTGCGCAACAGCTTGCGCATTAAATTGGCAGTTTTCACCATGCTTGCGGAAATTGTACTCTATGGCCTTGTACTTGCAAATACAGGTGGTTATTACAGCCCGTACTTATGGCATTGTATCGGTGTTTTGCCAATTATGCTTGTGTTTAAAAGAAAATTGCCGATGTTTTTGTCTGCGATAGTATCTCTTGCTTGTTCAACTTACGGCTTTTTGTTATTTGACGACATACAATATGCACTTCAATGTTTAGTTCTTAATATAATTATAGGAATTTCCCTTTTTTTTCTTGCTTTTATAAATATTAAAATATTTATAATGCAAATTACAAAAGATAATGTAAATTTGCAGCGCTTAAACGAACAGCTTATGAAAAAAAGCGATTTAAGCGATATGGCCATAAGTAGCACAGCACAAGCGCGGGATGTTTTGGAAACTTTTGGCGAGCAAAACGCCGAAACTTCTTTGCAAAGGGTGCTTACGCTATATAAGAAGCTTACCGGTACAGATGTTTGCATTCTTGTTAAGTTTGATACTTATTATGAAGTTGAACATGTAGTGTTTGATGGGCTTAGTGAGGAAGAATTGTGTGAGTTTTTGCCAAGCGTTATTGAGTTTGCGCAGCGCAAAACAGATGGTGAATTTCTAAGCTTAGGCGGGTACAATTATCGTTCAATAAAAAGCGGCCTCTCTTCATTGGCTGTGGTTGTATACCCTGAAAATAAAGAGCACAAAGCAGATTTGTCATCAGGAGCAGACCGCTTTTGTGTTGATTTTACAAAACTTATTATGACATTTATAGACAATAGGGTAAAATTAGAAGATTCGATGATTCAGGAAGAGAAAAGGCGCATAGCTGAAGAAATGCACGACACAATTTTACAGAAAATTTTTGTTGTGACATGTATGATTAACTCTATACGAAAGCACTTAATCGATAGCCCGCATAATGAACAAGAGGCTCGTTTAAAAGAGATGGAAACGCTTTTGCACACAATTATGCAAGAGCTGCGTGATACTATTTACGATGTGCGAAGCGCAGATGAGATGAACGATTTAAGAGTGCGGATACATAAATATGTTGAAACTTTAAAGTATGCTACCGATGCATCATTTATTATTAATGTTGACGAAGTTGCAACTAAAGAGATGGACGAGAGCTACACTAACTCTTTATATAGGGTAATTTGTGAGGCTATTAATAATGCTGTTCGCCATGCGAATGCCACTGAAATTTTAGTTTCAATTACTTGCCAAAATGAACGTATAATCATATATGTTAACGATAACGGAGAAGGTTACGACTATAAAAAAGAAGTGAATACTTCCGGAGGCGTAAAGAATATGGCATCGCTTGTACACGTGTTAAACGGAACTTTGACTGTGAAATCTGAAAAAACAAAAGGAACTTCAATTAAAATTACAATACCCAACAATTAAGGAGTGATGTTGTGATACTTATATTAGACGACCACCCTCTGGTGCGTGAGGGGCTTACTGCTATTATAAGCGATAATGAACCTGAAAGTGTTATACTGCAAGCAGGCACTGTAGAAGAGGCTATAAAGATAGCAAAAAAAGAAACACCGGATATGGCGTTCATTGATATTCGCCTTGAAAAAGATAGCGGTTTGAATTTTTTGGAATGGCTGAATGAAAATTTACCTAAATGCAAAACTTTCGTTATAACTTCTTCCATGCGCCGCCAAGATTTTTTAGACGCAAAAAATATGAATGTGGATGCCTATGTGTTGAAAGACGCCTTTGTAGATGAAATAATTTATGCTATTAAGGCGGTAAACCACGGCAAAAAGTTTTATTCCAGCGCCATTATTCACCAGCTTGATAAAATTAGCGAAGACGAGCGGCTGTTTAGCTGCCTAACTCTTCGAGAATGTGAAGTTCTTTGCATGTTGAGCAAAGGCCTAAGCAATTCTAAAATTGCCACATCTCTTTTTGTGTCTGAAGGCACCATAAAAAAGCATATTAGCAATATATTAATGAAGTTAAACCTCACAAATCGGGTAGAAGTGGTAATATTTGCCGGAAGAAATGCCGCTGCAATTTCCATGATGCTTGAAAATAGTTTTAAAGATGATTTAAGAAAAGGAGCGATTTAAATGAAAACTCGTAAAAACCCTCTGAAATGGATAATGACTGCAGTATTGGTGGTGGCACTGATTGCCATGGGCGCAACTTATGCATATTGGGCAGATGATTTGGTTATTGAGGCAAAAATTAGCACAGATACTTTTAACCCGATAGCAACTACCGCTGTTGGAGGTGGAAATGTTGTTAGTGGGTTGGACGTTTCAGTAAATGGCATTCCAATATCTAATACGAATACTTTAAGTGCATTGCCCGGGGCAAATGGAACACTCGGAGCGGCAAATATAAACTTTGTGCTGGATGTTGCTGCGGTAACAGCGTTAAATAGTGGCGCCACTGTTAAAATAATGTACCCTGTTAACTTAGACGGATATGAAGCAGGTAGTATTAAAGTTACTGCGCCAAGCCAAAGCACGGTTACTTTTAACCCGGCAACACCTGTTATAACAAGCGAAGATATTAAAGGCGTGGCCTCTGCCAATGCAATTACGCTTTCTGTAAATAGTGTTGCGGCGCTGGAAAATATTTCGGGCACATACTATGCGGTTGTAGAATTAAAAGTGGCGCAAAATTCATTCATGCCAACTTTTACACTTGATGCAGAGCAAGAAAG
Source organism: uncultured Bacteroides sp. (assembly GCA_964371975.1). Classification (GTDB taxonomy): domain Bacteria; phylum Bacillota; class Clostridia; order Oscillospirales; family Ruminococcaceae; genus Ruthenibacterium. The sequence goes on along the minus strand of CAYJPD010000018.1, from coordinate 23,064 downwards.
TAGCGCATCATCGGTCGATATAGAAACTGCATATGCAGCGGCAGAGTCTTTCCCGCTTACCCTTGCGTTTGTTTCTGAGGGTACACAATCTTGGACTTCTACGTTGAATTGTAATTTAACAGCAGTAGCCGAGGCTACTTTATCGGTTGAAGTTCCCGAAGTAACAACACTTGCGGCGCCATTAGATGAAGAGCCTGAGGGTGAAGTAAATTCTGAACTCGAGCCTACAGAGTAGGTTTTTGTGCGCTTTTGCTTGCACTAATCAAAAGAAAACCCTGGCAAGTTTAATAGCATAAATATAAATTAATTTACGGCGCTTTCTGCATAAACAGCGGAAAGCGCCGTTATACTTTAAAAGCATACCACTAAAGTGGTATGCTTTTTTCACTAAAGTGGAAGTTAAATATGCGCCTTTGTGTACTCAAAATAGGCACAAAAGTGTGTGGACGATACTATGTGAAATTGTGTACAATATGAGTATGAAATTTAGGGAACAATAAAAACCCTGAGAAATATTTTTTTGGAGGAAATGACAAATGAGAATTAAAGCGATTATTGCGGGCGTGTTGGCAACATCTTTAATAGCAACAGGTGTAGGTTACGCGTTCTGGAGCGACACAACAACATTCACAACAACAGCAACAACAGGTGAATTTGAAGTTCAGTTTACTGAAGATTATGGTGTAAACGTTGATGGAGTAGATGCAAATGGTGGCTACAATTATAATGACCCAGATGCAATTGGTGCTCTTAACCCAACATTTACAATTGCAGGTAATGGAAAAAGCGTAGGTGTAGAAATTGATGGGCTTTATCCGGGCTACTACACAAATTATTATGTAGCAGTTGAAAATACAGGCACAGTTCCTGCAAGGTTAGATAGTGTTGTTATAGACCCTTCTAAAGTTCCTGACAGCATAGCGGGCAACGCACAAATCATAGTTCAAGAAAATAATACTAGACTTGAAGTTAAAGGTTTGTTGAACAATAACGATAATACACTTACACCTACTATAGACTTAATTCTTGATGCGGGTGAAACTGCATATATCACTTTAAGCTTTGCTTTATTACCTAGCATTGAAGAGGCACAAGACAAAAAAGTTAACTTTAATGTTGACTTAAACTGGACACAGTTCAACGCTTAATAGTTTGTTTGTCAAATAATAAATTGCTACAGGGTAACAGAGCACACTCTGTTACCCTGTAGCAATTAAAATCTATTCATCGGGAGACATAAACATGAAATTTGGAAAAAGTTTAATAAGCATGTTTGTTGCCATTACTATATTACTGTCGGGCGTAAGCTATGCCTACTGGGCTGACGCGCTTATAATGTCTACAGCTGCCTCAACAGGCGAGTTCGACATTAACTTTATCGATGGTAGCGATACTGCTTCATTTTCCATTGAAAATATGAAGCCGGGTGATACAAGAACATTTACTCAAGCTGTTACAAACAACGGAACAGTGCCTGCAAAAGTTGAAAGCGTTTCCTTGTTTGCAAATATTCCGGATGTGCTGTATAATGATGTGCATGTTGGTGTTTATATTGTAAATGGCGAAAATATATCAAATAATCTTCTTGGTAATGATGCTAATTTAGTTGCGTTTTCTTCGGTGGCAAACTCGGTTACGCTTGATAAAGCGTTAGCTAATTCGCATATTTTAGTATCCAGTGGAAGCTATAATATCAAATATGTAATTGAATTGGATGCCGGCTCAAGTAATGAAACACAGGGTTTAGATGCAACTTTGACAACAACGTTTAACTGGACACAGTTCAACGCCTAATACATATAGCTAAAAGGTGTTCTATGTTTGTACGCAAAAAATTCAACATATATTCTTTTGTTCTTTTGGGCTTGCTTGTTCTTATCAAAGCCCTTGAGTTCTTTGGCGTTTTTTCTTTTTCTGTTTTTATGCTCCCTATAGTTTGGGTTAGCTTAGCTTTTGCGGTGCATTTTTTGCTACCGCAAATTCATATTTTAGGCGAAACACGCTTTAAGCCTACCGTAATCGGCTATGCCTTTACGGGTGGCATTTTCTTTTTTGCGGCGCAAATTCTCGTGGGTTCTTTTCTGCAAGTTATGGGCTCTAGCCCATACGACCTTTCCCCTTATGGCATATTCATCAATGTAATTGCAATTGTACCTATGATATTCGCGCGTGAAAGCATACGCTGTTATGCACTGGCTACCTTTATTAAGTGGCCCAAAAACAGCCGCATGCTTATGGTGGTGTTTACCACATTTGTTGTTTTTTTAACAGAAATAAATTGGAACACTTTCACAACTTTAGTTGATTTTGAAACAACGTTTATTTTTATAGTTAGCGATATTTTCCCCCTTGCGGTGAAAAATGCACTTTTTAGTGTTTTGGCGCTGTATGGCGGGGCTGGTGCACCTTTTGTATATGATTTATTTGTGCGCCTTATTGTTCGCATATTTCCGTTTTTGCCCACTTTACCGTGGATAGCAAAGGGTGCATTAAGCATAATATTTCCTCTGGTTCTTCTTGTTGTTGTTTTGGAACGCTACAAAATTTACAGTGGCACGCAAACGCGGCGAAGAGCAGAAAACCCAATACGCGAAGCTGTTTTACTGGGTTTAGCTATATTGTTTGCGTGGTTTACAGTTGGTGTGTTTCCAATATACCCATCTGTAGTGCTTACGGGTAGTATGGAGCCGCTTATTTATCCGGGTGACGCCATTTTAATTAAAAAAATCCAAGAGGAAGAGCAAATATACTCCCTCGCAGAGGGTGATGTCATCAATTTTGAACGCGACAACATAAATATTACACACCGCATAATAGAAGTTATTTATGATGATGCAGGCAATGTTTCGTTTCGAACAAAGGGCGATAATAACAATGCAGCAGACAGCCGAATTGTTGAGCCCAACGAAGTGAATGGAACAATAGAGGGAATTGTGCCGAAAGTTGGGATGCTGAATTTGTGGATGCGCAGTGCACAGCCTGCACCCGATGGAGTAGAAAATTGAATTTGATGTTTGAGAAGGAAGGGCAAGTGTAAATGGAGCAAAATAACGCAAAAAAGCGAGAGAAAATCAAAAGAGTTTTTTCAAAAAATAAACGCATAGCAGGCATAATACTGTCTGCGCTTTCAGCGTTGCTTGCAGTTTTTATGTTGGTGCTTTCTTTTTTGCCCAAAAGCGAAGAAGGGGAAGTGGTACATGCCACTTTTAGCTTCGGTGCAGATACGCAAATATTGGCAACGCTGAACGCCAATTCACTTTATGACGAAGACACTTTAACAGATGAAACGGTTATTCCTTACCAACTTACAAGAGACATTGAAGCTGTTGTTACAGCGCAGTTTTCAAGCGATGTGCCGCTTGAACTTCAAGGCGACTATGTAATAGATATCACTCTCGGCGGTGTGATAGCCTCAGGCGAGGTGTTTTTACCAATTTACACCATACATATTCCCATGGCTAAAGGCACTTTTATGCAAGATGAATCGAACCCTAATGTTTGGACGGTAAATCGAACAATTCCGCTTGATATGGCAAGCTATTCACGACAAATTACTTCGGCGGCAGAGCTTATAGGCATTTCGCCCGAGTTAAATTGTAAAATTACATTCAGCGGCAGTTATACGGCAGAGACACCAAACGCAAATATGGTTGAAACTTTTACACACAGCACAATACTGCCTGTTAGCGAAGAGCTTGTATTGCTGGAATTTAAACCGGATGCACCGCTTGAAGTTGCAGGGCAAATTGCAACAGTAGAAGAAATTGTTACACCTGCCGCAGGTTTCGGTTTTGTTACAGCACTTTACATTATTTGGATATTGCTTTCAGGCTTGGCGTTTTTCTTCTTTTTCTTTGAAACAAGAAATTGCAACGAAGCGGAGCTGTTTTTGGAACTTAAAAATAAAGTGCTTAGGAAATATGGTAGCCGCATGATTTCAGTGGCGTCTTTCCCAAGTTTTTCTAAAGCCGACTGCATAACAGTTCATAATATAGAAAATTTACTGCTTATCTCCGAAGATTTACGCCGCCCTGTGTTTTACTGCAAAGATGAAAAAGAGATTATTCGTGAAAACATATTCTATCTGCAAGAAGACAGCACATTCTATATTCTTAAATTAGAAAAACCGCTTTTGGAGGAGGGTTTGCCTTCAAAAACAAAAGCACCACTTTAGTAGTATAGTAGAGTAGACGAAAGTGGTAATAACTATGCATGGAACCGACAGGTGAAACGGCACTTTCGTTGATTGTTTTTCGCTGTCTATATGATATAATATTTATAATTAGCTATAATGTCGTGATATGACATGGGGGTATTGCTATGAATGCAATTTTTAAATATGTGGCGGTTTCGGTTATCGCCTTATCTGTGGCGTTTTCCGCTGTTACCTATGCGATGGTAACAGATACATTTTCCGCAAACGGAACTGCGAGCACAGCCGAAGTTAATGTTTCTTTTCAGGCACCTGTTGCAGCCAATATTAGCAACCAGTATTTAAATTGGAGTGTGTCGGGTGCGTCAAGCAACTCTTTTTCCGTTAATATTGAAAACTTGTTCCCAGGGGCAAAAGACAGCTTTGTAACGCCCATTGTGAACAGTGGTTCTTTGGCAGCTATTTTGGATTCAATAGCTTTATCGTTTGTAGGAAGCCCCACAGATACAATGCTTTTTGTGCTTGGCTTAAATGTTGAGGTTTTGGGGCCGAATGATGTAGTATTGTTTAACCTTGTGGACGCAAGCATGCAAAATGCACAGGCAGATGATATGTTTAATTTGAACAGTGAAAGCCTTTTACGCTTTTCAAGCTTAGAGAGTGCCTTGGCGCAACAATCTTATACTTTTAGGGTGCAGCCGGGTGCATCTTCTTCTCGAATTAGAGTTACAATAGGCATGGATAGTGATGAAAATGGGCAATATACATCAAACGGTATAAATGCAATTAATGACGCGGCTACAGAAAATCAAAGCGTTGGCTTTACGATGGCCTTTAACTGGAGCGGTGAAACTGTTACACAAACCACAACGGTTGATATAACAGAAACAGTACCGCCGTTAGCACCGGTTGTGGATATTCCTGCCGATGAAGCTGTTGCACCACCTGCTGCGCCGGTTGTAGACATAGAAGATGAAGAAACCCCTGCAGTGCCAACGCCACAAGTAGTTGCAGACCCTATAGCGGAAGATAACTCAGAAGTTGATATTGAAGAATCAGACGTTCCGCTTGCTTTTAGGGGTGAAACAGAATGGGCGCTTGTGAACTTGTTGCTTGCTATATTTACAGCTATTTTAAGCGTAATTCTTCTGCTTGGCAATTCCCGTGATAAAGAGAATAATGAAGGCGATGTAATCAAAAACAAAAGTGCTATGAGATTATTTAGCTTAGCTCCTACAATTTCGGCAATTGTTACTTTCTTTGCAACGCAAGATATGAGCTTGCCTTTAACACTTGTTGATAGCTGGACTATCTTGATGGTAGTAATTGCGCTTTTACAATGCGCTGTTGTTATTATGTCTAAAAAGGAAATGATAAATGCCGCAGAAGAGTTAAATTAAGTAGCTTTTATGAATAAGAGCATGAATTCGAACCTCGAGTGTTCAGTTCATGCTCTTTTCTTATACCTAAAAGCATGCATTTTCAGGCTTTTGTGTTATTGTAAAAGAGGGCTTTGTGTTTTTTTGATTAAAAACTCAATTCATCATCGGTAAAATTTGAGCAAAAAATCTTGCGATAGATTTACCCAATTTCGAACAGTTTTATCGGGCATTATAATATCATCGGAAATATTGCCCTTTCGAGCTTTCATGCCGTTAATATTATGCTGCGCAACGGTGGCTAAACTGATGCTCTTTAAATATTCTACATTTCCGTCTGCGGCATCCAATGCTTCTTTGGGAAGCAAATTAGGGCTATTGTTTGCGCAATATTTTATATCGCAATATAGTTGCTCGAAAACATAATTTGAATTTCCGAAATTTAAATTTAAAAAATCTTTACTTGCAACGGAAAGCCCGTGTATGCCGTATGGATAAATATGCATTTCACAAGGAACATTGTGCTTTGCGCAGGCTTGCATAAAAACAACACTGTTTTCATATGAAACAACATCATCTGAAACCGTGTGCCATAAAAACACAGGCGGAGTGGCTTTATTTACATGTTCTTCTAAAGATAGCAAAAACACATCTTCGGCTTTTGGCGTTTGCCCGAGTAAGCTTTGAAACGAAGCACTGTGTGCAAATTTAAGCCCTGATATTACAGGGTAACAAAGAATAACTGCGTTGGGGCGGTTATCAATGCCTGCATCCTTTTTTGCTTTAATACCCGGGTAGTTGTAGTGCACCGCTAAACTGCCTGCAAGGTGCCCGCCTGCAGAAAAGCCTATTATAGAAACATTTTCTACTATAGTGCTGTGTTTGTGTGCGCTTTTTCTTATTTCACAAATTGCCCTTGATGCATCTTTTAGTGCTTGCATACCTAAATTAGGGCTCATGAATGTTTTTGTGCTGTACACTAAAACAAAGGCATTGTAATTTTTATTAAAATACTCAAGGGCAACTATTTCGGCTTCTGCAGGGCTTACATATAGATAACCACCGCCGGGGCAAATCAAAATTGCAGGGTGCATTTTGCCATCGTCGTGCACATAAGCCTCTATTGATGGAATAAAACCGCTCTTGCTATAATTATACTCTTCTTTTTCATATAAAAAATATTTCTCTCGCTTCATTGTAAATTCTCCCTTTTATTGCTTTTGTGCATATTTAAATTAGCAAATTACTTTTTTATTATATAATTCAATTAGGTTTTTATCAAGTATAAACATATTTATATATATTTTTTGTTTTAAATTATATATAATAAATAAAAGTCAATTATATTAATTTTACAAATATTGTTTCGTTTTATTGTTGAACATTACACATTGACGAAACAAAGTTGCTCAAATAGAATAAAATTAACGATTGACAACTTAATTATCATTTTAAGGAGCCAATATGAAAGTTACTATGGAATATATCGCGGCGATAGCCGGTGTATCGAAATCGACAGTATCAAGAGTGGTAAACGGTAACACTAAAGGGGTTGGAGAGGCTACACGCAAGCGGGTTGAAAATTTAATTGAACAATTTCAATACCACCCTAATTTGCTATCACGAGGGCCAATGGAATATAAAACGAAGTCTATAGGCCTTTTAATTCCGGATATAACAAACCCGTTTTTTTCTGAATTAATTCGCTCTGTTGAAACATACGCGAGTGAAAACGGCTATACAATTATTTTAGGTAACACAGATTTTTCTTTGGAAAAAGAACATGTTTATATATCTACTTTCATTGCCAAAAAAGTAGATGGAATAATTTTAGTTTCCGCTTCAGATAATTTTGGTAAAGACCACCATATAAACGACACAAAGTTGCCCTTTGTATTGCTGGATAGAAAAGTTGATGGAATTAAATATGGTGCGGCAGTATATGTAGATAACGAATATGCTGTTTTCCAAGCTACAGAATTTTTAATAAACCACGGAAATAAAAACATTGCGTTTATATCGGGCCCGAAAAATATATCAACCTCAATAGAGAGAATTCAAGGATATAAAACTGCACTTATGCATTATAAATTGCCTTTTTTTGATAAGCTTGTACATTATGGCGATTATACTTTTAACAGTGGCTATAATTTAGTTTTAGAACTGTATAACAACAAAATTGTATTTGATAGCATAATAGCGGCAAACGATGCAATGGCAATAGGAGCGCTAAAAGCTTTAAAAGAACTTAATTTTAAAGTACCTTCACAAATAGAGCTAATAGGCTTTGATAATATACCCTTTGCGGAAATGACGGAACCACCGCTTACAACAATTATGCAACCGGTTAATGAGGTTGGAAGAATTGCGGCACAATTATTATTTGATTTAATTGATAATAAAGAGCTGCCCTCAAATTGTTATCGCTTGCACCCTAAATTAATCGTAAGGGGTTCCACAAGAGAGGACTAAGTATGAGTAAAATTTTAGTTATCGGGTCAACAAATATTGATTATTCTGTAAAAGTTAAAGATATTCCCGTTACAGGCCAAACAGTTTTAGGCGAGAAAATAGGGTTGTTTTTAGGCGGAAAGGGCGCAAACCAAGCTTACGCCTGCGGCTTGCTAAAAGGCGATGCAACATTTTTAACATCGGTTGGCAAAGAGGGGCTAATAGATGAAATGTGCGAAACAATGACAAAAGAGGGAATAAATTGCAAGCACATAAATTCTTCAAACGAAGAATCGGGTTTAGCGTTTATTTGCGTTAATGAAAAAGGTAATAACAGCATAGTGGTTTTGCCGGGCGCTAATGATAACTTAAATACAGAGTATTTGAAAAGTAAAGACAAGCTTTTTCAAGAGGCAGAATATATATTATTACAAATGGAAATACCGCAAGAAGCTGTTTATTATGCAATTGAAAGAGGCCATGAGCTTGGCAAAAATATTATACTGAACCCGGCTCCTGCACCAAGTGAAATATCGAAGGATATATTAAGCAAAATTACATATTTAACACCAAATGAAACAGAGCTTTGCACTTTAAGCAAAACAAGTGCAAAAACCGAAATTGAAATATATGAAGCTGCAAAGAAATTGCTGGCACAAGGCGTTGACACCTTAATTGTTACGCTGGGCAAACACGGCGCAATGGTTGCTAAAAAAGATACTTATAAAGTTTATAGGCCCATAGATGTTGAAGTTATAGACACCACCGCCGCAGGCGATACTTTTAACGCGGCATTTGTTGTTGCATTATCTGAGGGCAAAAGCGAAGAACAAGCGGTTGAATTTGCCAATGTTGCTTCATCAATTTCAGTTTCAAGAGCAGGGGCAATGTCTTCTATACCTACAAGGCAAGAAGTACATGCTATGTGTGAAAGCGAGAAGAAAGCCGACGAAACGGAAAATTTGAATAAAGAAAATTTTGCCGTATAAATATTTAATTTAGAAGGAGTGGAGTAATGGAATATCCAAGAAAGTTAATTGACTACATAGAAATACTTAACAATTTGTCTGAGTACAAAGTTGAAATGGGCTCAAACGGTGTTGATGATATAATGAAAGATACCGATGAGTTTCTTGCAAACACAGTGAAAAAACTTCAAAATTTAGAGGTGAGCATATCTTTAAACGATGAACCCGATACAATAGAGCAAATAATGCAAGAGTGGCCAAAACAGCAAGAAAGCACTTCATTAAGCGACGATGAGTACTTAAAGAAATTAGAGGGCGCAATTGTTGGAAGGTTTGCCGGCTGTGCACTTGGCGCGCCACTTGAATTTGCAACTACTGAGCAAATGCGTATGCTAAGTGAAAAATTGGGAACTGATTTCCCCCCTACAAATTACTGGAAAGAGGCTCCGCAAGCGTATATTCCTCGCTATAGCGTAGGTTTTGCGAAAGAGTTTACACTGGGGCACATTGAGTTTTTATCGCCGGACGATGATATTATTTATACCATTATGTCATTGCTGGTTATGGAAAAGCACGGCAGAGATTTTACAACACAAAATATAGCAGATCTTTGGATAGACCGCATTCCGTTAGAGTGCACATATACAGCGGAAAGAGCTGTGCTTGAAAACTTACAAAAAGGCGAAAAACTGCCTGAAGCAACAATAAATAACAATGCTTATTTAAATTGGATAGGCGGCTATATTCGCTGCGATGGCTATGGCTACGTTAACCCGTTAAGGCCTGATAAAGCTGCTATGTTAGCATTTAAAGATGGCGCTTTAACACACAGAAACAGCGGCTTGTACAGCACAATGTATTTTGCGGCGGTAATTGCGCTTGCATTTAGAGATGTGCCTTTAAAACAGTCTTTCTACGATGCACTGCAATATGTTCCGAAAAAATCTGCTTTTTACAAAACAATAAATGACGCATTAGAGGCATTCGACACAATTAAAAACCACGAAGATGCTGTTAAATATGTTAAAGACAATTTCAAAGGCATGTCTGATGTGCACAGCGAGAATAATGCTTGCTTAACTGTTTTCGGCGCACTGCTTGGCGAAAACAATTACGAAAAAGGCATAAGCGAAACTGTTGCAATGGGCTATGATAATGATTGCACAGCGGCAACGGTGGGAAGCATTTTAGGCGCACATTTAGGAATAGATGCCATAGATAAAAAATGGTATGGAAATTGGAACGATACCGTTAAAACTTATATAAAAGATTTGCCCACAATGCAAATTAGCGATATTGTGAAGCGTTTTTCACAGTTGCGAGAAGATTGAGGCCTGCAATGAAAAAACTCATTAATCAGCAACCGGGGAATATCAGCAAATTGTTTTTTATCCTATGGGGAATAGGTAACGGCGGCGGCGGGTTAATTGTAGGCATTACAGGCGCATTCCAAATGCTGTATTACCAAAATTATCTTGGTATGTCGGCAGATATGTATTCGCTTTGCATTATATTGTACACTTCAATAAATGCGTTCATTAACCCTGTTTTCGCATATGTAAGCGATAGAACAAAATCGCGCTTGGGGCGCAGGGTACCGTATTTTAGATTATCGGCCCCTATAGTGGCAATTAGTTTTGCAATGTTGTTTTTCGTGCCCCTGCAAGCAAATTTACTTGTGAAATTTTGGTGGCTGTTTTTATGCTTGATAATATTTGATATAGCCTACTCTATGTACTGTAATATGTACATGAGCCTACAAGCGGAAATAACCGAGCACGAAAACGAGAGAATAAGCTTACAGTTATCGCAAGATTTAAACTACTACATAGGCAATATTATAGGTATGATATTGCCAAGCTATATAGCAAGCGATTTTGGAAGTGAGCAGGCAACTAATAGGTTCAGAATTTCTATAATTATTATTGCAGCTGTTGCACTTACATTTTTTCTGATTACCGCATTTGTTGTAAAAGAAAGAAAAGATTTATCACCTAAACCGGCTTCAAAAAACAAACTAAACGTAGTATCTGTTATAAAAGAATATATAAGGGTTTTCAGCATTAAGCCTTTAAGAAAAGCCATTTTTATAAGCTTCTTTTCAAACGGAGCAGTTTCCATAACAACGCCGCTATTATATTATGTTGCAATGTTTATGATATTTTTCGACCCGGGAATGTTTAGCTTTGCGGTTATGCTGCCAATGTTAGTGGGCTTACCTATTTGGATGAAAATCCAACGCAGGTTTAAAGCTATTAAAACAGCAGAAATAGCATTACTTTTAACAGCTTTTGCCCTAATTAGTGCGGCGCTTATACCAAATAAATATTTAACCATAGTTTTCTTTGCTTTAGCAGGTTTTGCAATTTCCGGATATAGAATGACTTTGAAAACACTTTATTTTGATTGCGTTGATTTCGATGAGTATAACACAGGAATGCGCAAAGAGGGCGTTGTGTTTGGCGCAGCTTCATTCATAAATGTTTTTACATTCGTGTTAGCAACAATTATTCCGCAAGTTCTTGAGAGAACAGGGTTTATATCAGCCGCTGAAAACGGGGGAGTTAACGAGCTTAATCAGCCATTAACTGTTATTTGGGGCATAAAAGGGTTAATTCTATTTTGTGCACTACTTGTTTTTATAGCCTATATATTACTGCTTGCATATCCGCTTAAAGGCGAAAAATTAAGAGAAGTTCGCGAGCATGTACTTAAAATGCATAGCGAAAATGAAAAAAAATAATATAAACACTATAGGGAATTTTTACTGCAATTAGTTATAATTTCAACAAATTGTAGTAAATTTTATACATCAAAAATCAAATAAAAAGGAGTACATCATGAAAAAAGCATTAATTTATTTATTGTGCACTACTCTATTGCTGGGCCTACTGTCTTCATGCGGCTTACCCGAAGTTGGAACAGCTGAGGAGCAAACATCAACATCACAAACATCTTCAGGCGAAGAAACTACAAGCGATGAACCCGCTGTTTTAACAGTGCTACAAGGTTCAAACGACGGCTGGATAAGAAACTTTAACCCGTTCACAACAAGCACTTATCAATTCGTTCGTGGTTTTATGTATGAATACTTAGTAATTTATGATACATTAAATGATAATGAAGAGCACATGTGGCTTGCTGAAGAAGTTATTTCAGAAGAAGATAACAAAACACTAACAATTAAAGTTCGCCAAGGAATTAAATGGAGCGACGGCGAAGATTTCACAGCAGAAGACGTTGCATATTCTTACACAATTTTTAAAGATCACCCTGAAATTGACTTCTACGGAATTTGGGGCGAAAACGGAAAAATTGAAGAAGTAAATATTATTGACGATTATACTGTAGAAGTTGTTGGCGCAACTGCTAACAGGTTCAACAGAACAGAGCTTATAAAAGAATTGCCTATAATACCTCATCATATTTGGTCGGAAATAGAAGATCCATCTTCTTATGTTCAAGAAGATCCTGTTGTTACAGGTGCATTCTCTGAAATTATAAACTTCACACCTGAAATGGTTGTTTTAGGCAGAAACCCAACTTACTGGATGGCAGATGACCTTGAAGTTGACGAATTGCGTATTCCTCAAATTTCAGGCGCAGACAGCATGTTATCACTTGCACAAACAGGCGCGCTTGACTGGACACATGCATTTATTCCAAACATTGAAGAAACATATGTTCAAGGTGACGAATACAGGAAATATTGGTATGGCCAAAGCGATGGTTTACGCTTAGCTTTCAACTACATGACTAAAAATGAAAACAACCTAAAAGCTTTTAACGACCCTGAATTCAAAAAAGCTGTTTCACTTGCAGTTGATAGGCAAAGCATTATAGATTCAGCTATGTTTGGCTATGTTGATTTAGTTGTGCCTACAAACACAGGCCTTCCTCCATCATTGAGAAGCTTTATGAATGATGAAGCACAAGCTATTATGGATGAATACTCAGTATACGACCCTGAAAAAGCAAAACAAATTCTTGCAGACGCAGGCTATGTAGACGTTGACGGCGACGGCTTTGTGGAAAACCCGGACGGCACACCTATTGCTTTTGATATTCTAACTCCCGCAGGCTGGACAGATTACAACTCAGGCGCAGCAATTGCAACACAAGGCATTCAAGAAATTGGCATTAATGCTTCTGCAACAACAGCAGACGCAAGCCTTGTTTATGAATCATGGCAAACAGGTGACCACGACGTTCTTTATACATCATATGGCAACACAACAAATATATGGAAATTCTACTATGATACAATTGGTGACCAATCAAGAGTTCTAACACCAACATGGTGGTCAATTTGCCAAACTAACTATGTGAACGATGAAATGTCTGCACTTATTGATACAATGCCAACAGCAAGCGATGAAGAAGTAATTGAAGTTGCAAACCAAGTTGAAATGCACTTTGCAGAGAATATGATAAACATTCCTCTTGTTTACAATATGAGCTTGCACATTTATAACGACAGCCGCTTCACAGGTTGGGCAACACCGGAAGACCCGTTTGTTTCACCTATAAGCATTAACAACGATACAAAAATTTTACAATTACTTGCACTTACACCGGTAGAATAATTTAATTATGCGGTGCCGGCTCATTATAATAGTTACACTAAATATGCGCCGGCGCTGCTTTTGTTTTAAAACTATAACTTAAAGCAGTAATGATTTTTAATTATGCCTTAAATTTAGGAGGAAAAAATGAGATACCTGCTTAACCGATTAGGTTTCTATATAATAGCTTTTTGGGGTGCTGTAACGCTCAACTTTTTTCTCCCCAGAATGATGCCGGGCGACCCGGTTCAAAGCTATATGACAAAGCTGTACCAAAGCGGCGGAACAGTTAGCGATGAAACTATAAGAGCTGTTGAAGAATTATTTGGCTTTAATACGGGAGAACCTTTAATTGTTAGCTATTTAAAATATTTGTTTAATATTTTTACAGGCAATTGGGGCTTTTCGTTTTCAAACTACCCGTTAACTGTATTAGAGGCTATTGAGCGCGGCCTTGGCTGGACAATTTTCCTATGTGGAACAGCGCTTGTTATTTCCTTTACGCTTAATGTTCTGCTTGGAATTTTAGTAGCGTGGAGAAGGGGAAGCAAGCTGGACACCGCAATTACATTAACAGGGCAAATTATGGCGAATATTCCCGCTGCTATAATTGCGCTTGTTGTTAGCTTTTCGCTGGCTTATACCGATATTTTCCCAAGGGGCTATGCGCTTACACCGCTTATGGAATACAGCACCTATTTAGATTTATTTAAAGATATTGCTTACCATGCATTTTTGCCTGTATTTACTATTTTGCTAACAAGCTTTGGCGGCATTATGGGAATGAGGGCAAATATGATAAACCAATTAGGTGAAGATTATATAGTTATGGGTATTGCCAAAGGCGTTCCCGATAAGAAAATTATGTTTGGCTACGGCGCAAGAAATGCATTGCTTCCTGTTATAACAGCTTTGGCTATGCAAATAGGGTTTTTACTTGGCGGCTCTTTGTTGGTTGAACAAGTGTTTAACTATCCGGGGCTTGGGAAAGTTATGATGGCTGCAATTAATGGAAGAGATTACCCGCTTATGCAAGGTATTTTATTAATTTCAACCATTTTAATGTTATCGGCTAATTTCTTAGCAGATATTTGCTCGTTTATTGTAGACCCACGCTTAAGAAAACAAGGAACTTCAAAATAAAACGCCAAAACCTATATAGGAGATTAGATATGCTTAAGAAACTCAAAAGCTCCAAAATAATTGCTTTTTTACTTAATAGCCCAAAAACAACAATAGGAATTTTGCTGTTAATCACAATTCTTACATTAACATTGGGCGCTAATTTTTTCACAACACACGACCCTTTAACAAGGTATCAAGGCGAAAACCATTCTCCGCCATCACAAACCCATATTCTTGGCACAACAAGGCTTGGAAGAGACGTTTTTGCTCAAACTTTATATGGCGGTAGGGTGTCTATTATGGTTGGTGTTTTAGCCGGAACCATAAATGTTCTAATTAGCTTAACCATAGGTGTAAGTTGTGGCTATTTCGGTGGATTATACGATAATATTGTAAGCACAATTGTTAATATTATGCTTGTAATTCCGTCTATAGTTTTGCTTTTAATTGTTGCATCTATGCTGGGCGGCGTTTCGCCTTTTGCAATAGGTGTAATAATAGGGCTAACGTCATGGCCGGGCAGCTCCAGAATTATTAGGTCGCAAACCATGAGCTTGAAAAGCAAAGAGTTTGTAAAATCTGCTGAAACATTGGGCGAAACAAAATTGCGTATTTTATTTATGGAAATAATGCCGAATATGCTTTCTATGATAAGCTCGGCTTTTGTTGGCACGGTTATTTATGCAATTTTGGCTCAAACATTTTTAGAATTTATAGGTTTTGGCGACCCATTATCGGTAACATGGGGCATAATGCTTTACAACGCACAAAGCACAGGCGCTTTGAACAGTGGTATTTGGTGGGAAATTTTAGGCCCAAGCTTAGCAATTGTAATGTTTGGCGCCGGCCTAACACTTATAAATTTCTCTATTGATGAAATTTCAAACCCAAAACTTAAAGCACAGCGCACTATGTCGGCTTATTATAAAGAGCAAAAGAAATTAAAGCGAAAAGCAAAGGCTTAAAAAGCTGTATGCTGAATAGTTTACAGTTAACTTAAAACGGAAAGGGTAATATTATGCCATCTTTATTAAAAGTAGATAAGCTTTGTGTCGATTATATTGGGCTTGGCGGTAAGCATATAAGAGCGGTTGACGAGGTTAGCTTTGATATAAAAGAAGGCGAAAGCCTTGGTCTTGCAGGGGAAAGTGGCTGTGGAAAAAGCACTATAGCCTATTCACTAATGCGCTTGCACAGGCCGCCTGCTATTATATCATCCGGTAGTATAACCATGAGCGGCAAAGATATATTAAAAATGCCGACAAAGGAACTTGATAAATTTAGGTGGAAAGAAGTTGGAATGGTATTTCAATCTGCTATGAACTGCCTAAACCCTGTTGTTTCACTGGAAAAACAATTTTACGAAATTTTTTACTACCATGATATAACAAAAAATAAAAAAGAAGCGAGAGAATTATCAGCAGACCTTTTGAAAATTGTTGGTATTTCCGCAGATAGATTAAAAGATTATCCACATCAGCTTTCAGGCGGAATGCGCCAAAGGGTTGTAATTGCAATGGCGCTTGCGTTAAACCCAAAATTGCTAATATTAGATGAACCCACAACAGCGCTTGATACAGTTGTGCAGCGCGGTATAATTGAAAAAATTTATGAGCTTAAAGAGAAATTTAAATTTTCAGTGCTTTTTATAACGCACGATATAAGTTTGATGATGGAGTTTTGCGATAGAATTGCTATAATGTATGCCGGCAAAATAGTAGAGCAATCAACAGCGGGCCATTTGCTAAACACGCCCTCTCATCCTTATTCGTTCGGGCTTAAAAATTCATTCCCTTCATTAACAGGCGAGGTGAAAGAAATGACAGGCATACCGGGAACACCGTTAAACCTTGCAGATATTCCAAAAGGGTGCCGCTTTCAAGACAGGTGCTTTAAAACAAGTGATGAGTGTTTTACAAAAGAGCCTAAAATCACAGCTACCGATAACGGCTTTTTCTATTGCCATAACCCACTGTGAGATTATAAATTCAATCAGAAAGGATTAAACTGATGGATAATAAACAGGTTGTTTTTTCCGCGAAAAATGTGTCTATGGATTTTAAACATGGAAGTTCCACTTTTTTTGGAAAAAATAAAACGCTCAGAGCTTTAAATGATGTTTCGTTTGATCTGCATAAAGGAGAATCTCTTGCGATTGTTGGGGAAAGCGGATGTGGAAAATCTACAATTTGTAGGCTTGCTATGCGTTTTTATAAACCAAGTTTTGGCAATATGCTTTTTGAAGATAAAGATATACACCAATTAAAGGGTAGTGAATTAAGAGAGTATAGGCAAAAATCGCAAATGATATTTCAAGACCCCTTTTCTGCCTTAAACCCGCTACATAATATATACTATCATTTAAAAAGGCCTTTGCAACTTTACCATAATTGTAGCAAACAAGAAATGCAAGAAAAAATGGACGAATACCTTACACTTGTTGGGCTAACCCCGGCTTTCGAGCAAGGGAATAAGTTCCCACACCAGCTTTCAGGTGGCCAAAAACAGCGCGCATACCTTGCGAGAATTTTAGCTGTAGGCGCCGATGTTATCTTTGCGGATGAGCCAACTTCCATGCTTGATGTTTCTATAAGAATAGGCGTTTTAAACCTTATGAATAAAATGAAAACCGAAATGGGTAAATCGTTTATTTATATAACACACGATATTGCAACAGCAAGGTATTTTGCAGATAGAATTATAGTTCTTTATGCAGGGCATGTAGTTGAATGGGGAAATGTTCACGATGTTATTTTAAACCCAAAACACCCTTACACAAAACTACTTATTGCCGCAGCACCAGACCCTGAAAGGGAGCAAAAACAAGAGTTGCCCGTTGTTCAAAACGATGAAAAAGAAGTAGTTTTTTGGACACCGCAAAGCAAAGGTTGCCCTTTTTATGGCAGATGTCCTGTTTCAAACCCTAAGTGCGAAAAAGAACTGCCGCCGGAAAATAAAGTTGGTGAAAACCAATATATACGCTGCTATAATGTATGAAAAAAATACTAATTTTCGGCAGTAGCGTCGCCTTTGGGCAAGGGGCAAGTAATTTTAACGGCTGGGCGGCAATGCTAAAAAGCGAGCTTGAAAGCAAGAACTATGAAATAATAAACTGCTCTGTGTGCGGCGATAATTCAAAGCTTTTACTAAAGCGTGTTAAACAAGATGTAATTAGCTTAAAACCGTATGCCGTAGTTATTGCTATATCACTTGGCAACGAGGGCCTAGCGCATAGCTTTAAACAGCAAAAATTTAATAGGTTTTTGAAAAATGTAAAACAGCTTATACGCATTTTATTAAATGAAAACATACTGCCCATCATAACAAATATCTACCCGAACCAACTGTATACGCAGCTTGATTATGAGTATGTGCAGCGAATGAATATAGAGCTCAATTTGCTAAATATCCCTTGCGTAAACGTTTGCGGAACAGTGGACGACTTAAGCGGCAAATGGATAGAGGGCATTTATGAAGACGGCGCTCACCCAAACGGCTTTGGGCACAGCGAAATGCGAAGCGCTTTTTCGCTTTCGTTTTTCGAAAACTTAGATAAATGTATGCATAAAATTATACGGCTAAATGGTAATGCGGCCGCTTTTGAAAACAATAAATTTAAAATACACATTGATGATAAAATAAGAGCTTTTACTCTTGTTTTGGATTTTTGCGCGGCAAATGAGGGTGAATTCATTTCGTTTGGCAATAATTTAAAACTGGCTTATAGTGAAAAAAACTTGGTGCTGCATAATGGAAGCGAAAAAACATGCCTACTGCAAGCCGCAAATGAATATAAAAAAATAGCGTTTTTATACCATCCGTTCACCAAAGAGCTTACTGTGTTTTACGCTGGCGAGTATTTAATTAAATTAAGCGATATAACAGTAGATATAAATGAATTTTCAATTAATTCAAATTGTTGCAATATAAAAGAAATGTGTTTATACAGGGGCAGATTAAGTAAAATGCTTCTTGAATATGAGAGCGTAAACAATTTAGTAGTTTATCAAAGCGGGCTTGAAATTTACTCGGTGCCAAATAAAAGCGGCAGTGAAAAAACAGAAAACTTGGCCCCGACAAATTCGTTTTTCTACAAAGAATAATATAATATTTTTAGGAGCTTAGCGTGGTAAATCACGCTATCATTATCAAATACGGCGTGCCGTCTTAAGACGACACATGCCAAAAAATCTCCATTCTTTATGGAGGTTTATAAAA
>CAYJPD010000018.1:0-4105 GCA_964371975.1 uncultured Bacteroides sp. | reverse complement strand
TTGTGCTATGCACAGAATGGAGATTTTTATGCTTACAATAGTATTTATATTTTTAAGAATAGCGTTAATAAACCTGCTTTTTGGTGTAGTGCTTTTTCTATTAACAAATAATATTTTGTTATCGGTTTTAATATCGGTAATTGTTGTATGGGGCGTTTGGTTTTCGCTTAAGCCGTTTTTGCTTTATTACCACAGAATTAAATACAACAAAATAGCGCAAAAATACACACAAAAAGTTAAAACTCTAACACAAGATGGCTTCACATTTCGCGACCTTAACAAAAACGGAAAACTCGACCCCTATGAAGACAGTAGGCTCGACGTTGAAACAAGGGTTAACGATTTGCTATCGCAAATGAATGTGCAAGAGAAAGCAGGCTTGCTATTTAACCATTTTACGTTTTTTAACAACCCTGAAAATACAATAACAGAGCAAGATTTTACCTACGATACTTATCCGCAAAAGATGATTTACTGCAAAAACATGAATACATTTACAATTTTTGGCGGAGGGTGCACTCCAAAACAAACAGCGGTTTTAACTAACGCCCTTCAAGAAATGGCGGAAAAAACAAGGCTTGGAATACCTGCAACAATAGCCTCAGACCCAAGGCACCACTACGATGCAGGCGTTGGTGCAGGCGCTGCGCAAAACGGAATTTCAAGGTGGCCCGAGCAACTGGGCCTTGCAGCTACAAGGGATAATGAAATCACACGCAATTGCGGTAGAATAGTAGCTAAAGAATTCAGAGCGCAAGGTATGCATATTATTTTAGGGCCAATGGCAGATATGGCAACATCGCCTATGTGGGGCAGAAATTATGGTACATTTGGCGATGATAAACAGCTTGTATCGGAAATGGTTAGCAATTTTATTATAGGCTGCCAAGAAGATAAAAAGGAAAATGACAGACATATATTATGCCAAGTTAAACACTTCCCGGGCGGCGGCTCGCAAAAAGACGGCTGGGATTCGCACTTCCCTTACGGTAAAGAGCAAATTTACCCAACAAACGGCTTTAACGAGCACCTTGCGCCTTTCGAAAAAGCGATAGATGACGGCGTAAGCCAAATTATGCCTTACTACAGCATACCCGAGGGTTTATCCGGCATTGAAGAAGTTGGGTTTAATTTCAATAAAAAAATTATAACAGATTTACTAAGGAATAAACTGGGCTTCGACGGTGTTATCGGCACAGATTTTAGCATTATAAAAGGCACAAAATATTTAGGCTTTTCACTGTTCTTCCCAAAAGTATGGGGCGTTGAAAAGTTAAAACCAATACAGCGCCTTAAAAAAGCTTTCGATGCAGGGGTTGACCAAATAGGCGGCGAAACTTGCAGTGAATTGTTAGTTCAGCTAATTGAAAACGGCGAAATTTCAATGGAGCGAATAGATGAATCTTGCAAAAGAGTTCTGCGCGATAAATTCAAAATGGGCCTTTTTGATAACCCTTATATTGACGCTGAAAAAGCAGAGGAAATTTGTGGCTGTAAAGAGCATATGCAAGCAGGCGAGAAAGCGCAACAAAATAGCCTGATACTTCTTAAAAACGGCAAAGAAAACGGTATATTGCCGCTTAAAAAAGGTGTGAAAGTATATTGTGAAAACATAAGCGACAATATTAAAAAATATGCAACTGTTGTAAACAGCCCACAGGAGGCAGATATTGCAATAATAAGAAGAGCGGCACCGCATATTAAACAGTATCGCTATTTGTACGAGGGCTTATTTAAACAGGGCAGATTAGATTTTGATGCAAAAGAAGAGCAAAAGCTAATAGAAGTTATGAAAGCTGTGCCTACAATTTTTGATATTGGCTTAGATAGACCTGCCGTTATTGAAAACCTTGTAAACCACAGCGAAGCGGTAACAGGCCATTTTGGCTGCGAAGAAGAAGTGTTTTTGGCAATGATATTCGGCGAATTTGCACCAACAGGTAAGCTTCCGTTCAGCCTACCTAAAAATATGGAAGATGTTTACACTCATAAAGTTGATGCACCGTTCCCTAAAGAAAAAGCATTATTTGCATTCGGCCACGGCTTAACATATTAAAATATACTTTTTTGTAAATGAGCAAAGGCCTTGCCTTCGCTCATTTACCGTTATAAGCGAAAAAAAGCATTAAAGGAGAGAGCAATGAAAAATATTACATTAATTTGCGAAGACAGTTCGTTGAAAATAGGCCTTGATATTTTGAAAAGTGACACTAACTTTAATTTAACACATAGCGGATACAAAATAACAGCGTCAAAAGGCGATAATTTGCAACTGAATATTAAAGAAGATATTTGCGAAATTACATACAGCAAAAAAGTTGAGTTTTACAGAGCAATAGGTTTGTTTTTAGCATATTGTGAAGAAATGCCAAAGAAAATTGAAGAAACGGCATCTTTTGAGATGAATGGCATAATGATAGATTGCTCAAGAAATGCTGTGTTTAAAGTAGATACTATTAAATTAATGCTTAGAAAAATGGCGCTGGCAGGCTTAAATACAGTAATGCTATACACAGAAGACACTTTTACGCTTGAAAACAACCCGTATTTTGGTTATTGCCGCGGCGCATATACAGACAGCGAGCTGAAAGAGCTTGATGATTATGCCTATAACTTGGGCATAGAAATGATACCATGTGTTCAAACGCTCTCGCACCTTGAGTTATACTTGCAATGGCCATGTGCAAACGATATAAAAGATACCGATACAACATTAAATGTAGGGGCAGCGCAAACATACGATTTTATAGAGCAAATTATAAAAAAATTCCGCTCGCTTTTGCGAACGGATAAAATTCACATTGGTCTTGACGAAGCCGAAGATATGGGTAAAGGGTTTTACTACGATAAATTTGGCGCATTTGACAGAACACAGCTTATGAAAAACCATATTAAAAAAGTTGATGACATTGTTAAAAAGTATAACTATAAGGCTATGATGTGGAGCGATATGCACATGCTGAACATCACAAAACAGCCTTTATTGGACGGCTATTACCCTACCGATATTGATATTGTCCCAAAGGAAATATTGGATAGTGCCTCTCCTGATACAGGCCTTGTATATTGGGACTATTACCACGATAACAGAGCGCATTATGAAAAGCAATTAAGCTTGCATAAGCAGTTTGAGGCCGAAACTATTTTTGCGGGCGGAATATGGACGTGGACAGGCCCGTGTGCAGATTACAATAAAACAATTGAATGCACACCGCCTGCATTAGAGGAATGTATAGCGCAAAATATTAAAAAAGTTTTTGCAACAATTTGGTTTGATGACGGGGCAGAAACCGCTTTAGTCAGCTCTATTTTAGGGCTGTGGATTTTTGCCGAAACAGATTATAACGCAAAATATGATTTAGATATAATTATTAAACGCTTCGAAGCTATTAACAAAGAAAATGCAAAAAGCTTTATAGATATTGGCCTTTTTAATAATATTGAGGGAATGAAATTTACTCACCGCTGTGGAAATCCATCGAAAGCGCTACTTTATGAAGATCCTTTGTTAAAAATGTTTGAAAAAGATTTTGAAGGCGTTAATTTTGCAGATCATTATGAAAAGCTAAAAGTGATATTTGATGATTATTGCAAAAATACTTCTGAGTTAAATGACATGTGGGAGTTTTACAAATTTTTTGCGAAGGTGCTGAAATTAAAAGCGCAGTGGAGAGATGCAGCAAGCCTTGCCATTAGGCAAAAGGACAGGCAAACGGCAAAAGATGTACTTGTAAATTTAGCAGGCGCAAATATTCATGCCATTGAGCAGTTGCACAATAGCATGAAAAAATTATGGTTTAAGTACAATAAAAACTTTGGGTTTGAAGTAATAGATATGCGCCTTGGTTCTTTGCGCGCGCGTTTTGTTACAGCAAAGGAGCAAATGTTATGCTTTGCGAATAATGAAATTGATGATATACCGGAATTATCGCAAGAAAAATTGAATGTAATAAAAAACGAAAAAGGGCAAATTGAATGTGTTAGCAAATATCATTTGATGGTTACACCTGCGAAAAAATAGAATAAGAGCATGAATTCGAACCTCGAGTGTTCAGTTCATGCTCTTTTTTTATGATATAGTGTTAGCGCCCTGAGCTAACCGCCG
>CAYJPD010000017.1:0-27694 GCA_964371975.1 uncultured Bacteroides sp. | reverse complement strand
CTCATAACCCAAAGGTCGTCGGTTCAAATCCGGCCCCCGCAACCATAATAAGCACTTATAAGGGGTCTATCCTTTTGTGAGTGCTTATTTTTATTTTTGCCTTATTTTTTCTTTGTGTAGCATAGTCTGTTTTGTGACGTTCTGCCTTAGCTGATAGAGAATAATTCTATGAAAATCTCGTGCTTTTGCGCTGTCTTGCAACAGCACCCCCCATTTATAAGTTAGGTGATTATATATGAAAAAAAGAATGTTACTGATATTAATATTAATTCCCATTATACTGGGGCTTTTTTTGTTGTATCCACAACATGAATATATTAATATAAATGGCACGCAGTATCTAAAGAACCCCGATATTACCACTGTGTTACTGCTTGGCATTGAAAACAACGAAGATGTAAATGCCGCCGAGGGTGTTCCGATGAACGGGCGTGCAGACACAATAGTACTTGCAGTTATAAACGACAGCAGCAAAAGTGTTGACCTTTACAAAATATCGCGTGATACCGCAATAATAGGCGATATTTATAATTTAGATGGCGAAATAGTTACAAAGTCGAATATGCAAATAACGCTACAATACAATTATGCACCAAACCCCGATGCAGGTTGCGATGTTCTCGCCGATAAGCTTAGTGAAATTTTATATGGCACGCCTATAGATTATAGCGTGGCGCTCGCAATGGAGGGCATTGTTCCTATAGTTGAGCGAATGTCGGGTGTTGAGGTTTATATGCAAAATGACTACACCCATATTCACGAAGCGTTTGAGCAAGGCGAAGTAATAAACCTAACAGGCGAAATGGCAGAGCTTTTTTTGCGCTATCGCAATACAAATATGCTTGGTGCAAATGACGAGCGCATGCAGCGCCAGCTTATATTTTTGCAAGCGCTTGATGAAAAGCTCAAGTACCAATTGCGCAATCCCCGAATTGAGGTGCTTTTTGATATAACTATGGAAGTGTTAAAGCACATAAGCGGAGATTTCCCAATAATACCTGCAATTAAAATTGCAACATACGATATAAATGACGAAATGAAAACTTTACCGGGTGAAGTGCTAATGCTATCAGGTGAAGAATTCCACCCGAACTATGAGGCGTTAGCAGAACTGGTAAAACACGAATTTTGCATTGAAGAATAATATGTTGACATGTAGTTTATTTTAATGTATAATTATGGATAATATTGTAATTTAAGGGGATATATTATGAAAAAGATTTTGGCAATGTTTATTATAATAGCACTTTTACTACCCACTACGGCTTATGCAAACATATATAATAGCCCACAAGTTCAAGTTCACCCTATTGTTAAAGATGAGGCGAATAACGGTGAGAATTTGGTGCAAGTATCAGGAAAAGGCACTGAAACACAAATACATACCAGCCCTATGCAAGATTTGGTACGCATACCTTATAACGATGCGTTTTATAATAACAAAGAGAATGTTTTTGCTGATTTAATTTCAAAATCTATGTTAAGCGGCGGCGGTGCTGATAAAACATACGCTATCAATCTTATCAATTTGTTTGAATTTAGTGTATCCAATGGCATACTATTAACCGATGGCACCATAGGTTATACACCGCATGTAGGTGTTGATTTAACGGTAACGCTGCCTCTTACAAGCGCATTTTATACAAGCGCTGATGCAGCAAACAAGAAAGTTTTAGCTGTGGCTCTTACCGGTTATGATTCAAACAACCAATTTACAAATGCAGAAGTTTTAACCACCACTTATACACCGGATACAACAGAAATAGGCTTCACTATAGGAGCTCAACAATGGAACAGCACACCTTATCAAAACATTGCGTTTGTTGTGGTTGAGCTTGTAGATAAACCGGTGCAAGTTAGCGATGCAGATAATACAACAGCCGAGCAACCCGATGCTTCTGCTATAGTTGCCGAAGCTTTTTCAACTGAATTTACCCCGGTAACAGACCCGAACGAAGCAAATTTTAAATTACTTATTCCTGCGCTAACGGATAATGGAGCAAAACGCCATGTAGACTTTTCAATGTTTGACTTTGTGGCGTATGATGATACTGGTACTACAAAACTTCCCGATAAGCCCGACGGTGAATTCTACAAAGTTAATATTCAATTAGATGCTCCTATAATTTTGCTCCCGGGCCAAGAACTTGTGGTAATGCACCATAATGGCACCGAGTGGGTACAAATTAATTATGAATACGTACCCGGTAGTTTAACATTAACATTATATACCCCCGGTTTTTCTCCCTTTGCAATAGCAACAGTTACACCTCTTCGCAGCACAGCATTGCCAACACCTACACCTGTGCCTACTCCTGCACCAAGTAATTCTGCTATTGCTCCGCTAACCTCAGCAAGTGCACCTGTGCTTACTTTTGAGGCCATTATAGAAATGATATGTGATTTTTTTAATTTCTAATAAAAACAAACAATTTTAATGGAGGGCATAATTGCCCTCCATTTTTGCGTTCAATACTAATATTAACAGAAATTCATCTTGCATTGGGCTAATAATTCAATATATACCTGCTTTTTCTATTTTTTACATATTAATACTTATAAACTATTTTAAACTATTGATTAAATTTAAAATACTATCCACTGAATTTAAATTTTCAGGCACCAAGTCCTGCACGTCAATTTCAATAGAAAAAGCAATATTTAATTCACTCACAAGTGCTATAATTGATAACGAATCCAAAACGCGAGAATCTACCAAAGCTGTGTGTGTTTCGTAGTCTACCCCCGAATGTATACATTGTAAAATATCTATAACTTGCTCCCTCATGTTTTATCTCCTTTTTTATACATCAATGTCTGCTTTTCTATCAATTTTATCGTTATAAGTCCTTGGAACCTTATCAATTTTTTTTATGCTGCGCGGGCGCTTAAAATCCTCCAGTAAATTTGCAAGATGCTCTGTTAGCTTTGCAATGTTAAGGTTTTCATCGGCCACTACATAAAGAATAGGCACAGCCCCAAGCAGAGCGTCCTCTTTACTTTTGCAAATACAATCCAGCACGCCTTTGTGTTTTCTTGCCGCTTCCTCTACTTCTAAGGGGGATATTTTATTGCCCCCACTAATAATAATGTCATCGGCCCTACCCAGCATATACACACGAGATTGCGCATCTATATAGCCCAAGTCGTTTGATTTTAAGTACCCATTCACAATGGTTTTTTCAGTAAGTGTTATATCGTTTAAATAGCCTTTCATCGCCATGGAACCTGTGTATGACAAATAGCCGGGGTTTTGTGCTGTGGCGTTTTTTATTTGCTTGCCCGTTTCATCCACAATAGTAAACACAGCATTTTTTGCAGGATAACCAATGCACTGTGGGCGGTTATCTTTGGAATTAAAATTTAAAATACACGCACAGCCCATTTCTGTAGAGCCATATATATTATATAGCCGCAAATCAGGCATTAGGCGCAATAGGTGTTCCTTATCTGCCTCAGCCAGTGGTGCTGCACCAAACTGGATATAGTCCAGCCGGTCTGCATATTGCGCTAATTTTTCTTTCGTCAGCATTAAAATAATATTCATAGCCGCAGGCGCCATGGCAAGGGCTGTAACCTTGTGTTTTTCCATCATTTCAAACAAGATTTTCACAAAAAACACCCCGTCAACAACAACTACGCTGCTGCCATTGAGCATATTGGCAAAATAGCGACGCAAGCTAAACGAATGGTTCATTGGCATAGGAATTAGCTCCACATTGTTTTGCTTCATTTCAACGCCATACATAACATTTTCAGCTGCCGCATATTCTGCGCTGTATGTTAAAACAATCCCTTTGGATTTTCCTGTGGTGCCTGTTGTGAAAAGCACCATTGCTTGCTCGTTTTCATTTGGCATAGCAAAATTCGCCTTAATACATTTATAAGACAAAGCTTCGTTAATGTTATAGCAAGCGCATCCATCAATATCGCCAAAAATTTTTGTGCCGCCTGTCTCTTGCAGTATTTCCAGCGCTCTTGCTTTGTTTATACTCTTTTCCAATGGCACACAAACTGCACCTGAAAGTTGCACCGCATGCAGCAACACCATAAACTCCACCGTTTGCGAGGCTTTAATAAGGATATATTCACCTTTTTTTGCGCCTATATTTTCTAAAAACGCGGCTGCATTTTGTATTTTATCCCAGTATTCACTGTAGCTAAATGATAAATTTACATCAGCTACAGCCATTTTATCGGGCATTTTTTCTGCATTGGCTTTAATACATTGCAATACTGTTTTGTATTCTTGTATCATAGTCGATAAATTTACACTCCTTAGCTTTAAAATTTCATGATGCGCTTTTTTCCTCGCTTAGCTCCGGTAATTTAGCATTATAAATATAGCTCCAATAATCAAACTGGTGGTCCCACTGCTCAACAATATCAGCATTGTGGTCAGGCACAATTTCGTATGCATTTAAAAAATAATCCATTGCAAATTGTGTATATTTATCGGCACCTAAAACATTCACATGCCGTGTGTCGTAAAAATCTGTAACAGGGCTAAGGCCAATTTCCTCAAATTTACTGCGAAAATCTGTAAAATAAAACCCATTTTCTGTCACAAACTCCCCTATTTCACGCCGTATATTTTCATCTTGTGGGTTAATAGAATCTATATAGGGCGTAAACGTAAAATAAACATTAAGGTTGTTTTGCTCACAATATTCAAAAACTTCAAAAAGGCGTTCTTTTGTTTCATTCGTTAGGGTATATTCACTATCATTAACTTGTGAAAACTCTTCATAATAATAGCTAAGATTTTGTGCTTCAAACTGCATTGTTTGATTACCATAAGCCGCTAAAGGTGCTGTAAAAAGCATAGAAACCCCCGTTGCGAAAGCCTCGTGATTATATAAAAGCTTAAAAATTTGTAAATACTCTGTACCCTCAAAGTACGAATTTCCTAATACAACAGATGCTCGGCTTATAGGCTCGTTAAGCAAATCAAGTGCACTTGCAAATGCATCTTGATGAACCTGCGTTCTATATTCTCCAAAATAGCGAATTTGAAACTCATCCTCTAAAACACTTCTCAAATCAACAACATATAACTGAGCTGACTGCATAGTTTGCACATATTCCATCATAGGAATTGTAAATTCAAACGGTAAATCTACGCCAAAAAATGTGGAAGAGGTTATGCCGTACTCATCCCAAATTCCCATGATATTGTAATACCTATAAGAGGAACTACTTCCTATAAAAGCTATGTCTATACTATTTTCTACTGTGCCTTCATATAAGAGAATTTGCTTTTTTGTGATTAATGCAGGAATGGTAATTCTTCCGCTTACCATTAGCAAAGTGCCTACAATAGCAAAAAACAAAACTGTGCTTAATATTCTGTACACTGTTTTTTTCATCGCAGCCTCCCTAAAAATCTTCATATAAAAACACAGGCGAGGTGCCCGGGCCATAGATGCCAAAAAGCACTGTACCCATTATCAGAACAATCCAAATGCTCCACCTTAACAATATGTTTAGCTTTGAAATGTTCAAGCGCACGCTGTAAGCACGCTCTTGCATTATACCCACAGCTAAAAACATTAGCAAGCCGGCAAACAACACCATTGCGTCAACCCAACTATAATAAATTGCCAAATCATCTATCAGGGCATTTTGCGATGGCAGGCTCGCTATGTTTTTGAAAATACCAAAAGCAGCTGTTATCGATTCCGCTCTAAAAAACACACGCCCTATTGAGCATAGCAAAAACACTTTGCTCATTTGTAGTAATTTGTACCCGAAAGACTTTGTTGGCACACCCAATTTTTCAAGAGATTTTTGGTATGGCGATGAAAATGCAGTACTAAGTAAAATTAAACAACCGTGAAACAGCCCCCATGCAACAAAATTCCAAGAGGCACCGTGCCATAGCCCTGTTAACAGCCATACAATCATAATAGGCGGTGCTGATGCCAGCACTCGGGACGCATGTGTTCCCCACTTTTTGCGTGCCCAAACATTAAACTTCATTAAAGTTTTACTAACGGATATGGGGTAAAAAATATAATCTCGAAACCACGTGCCAAGTGTAATATGCCAGCGCCGCCAAAATTCAGGCATAGTGGTAGAAAAATATGGGCGCATAAAATTTTCACTTAATTTTATGCCAAACAATTGCGCACTACCTATGGCAATTTCCATGCTACTGTAAAAATCGGCATAAATTTGAACAGAGTAGGCAATAGTGGCAAGTATTAGCATTTGCCTGCTTTGTCCTTCGTAATTGTTGTAAACACCGTTCACCAATAAGCCAAGCCTATCGGCTATCACAAGCTTTACAAAAAAGCCCCATAGTATGCGCTGTGCCGCATAGCATAAATTTTCAAAAGAAAAAACATGTTTTTTTCTAAATTGCACGGACAAATCATCAAACCTTGAAATAGGGCCTTGCGACACATGAGGAAAAAACGAAACAAACAAGAAAAACTTCAAAAAATTATTTTCAGACAAATATTTGCCGCGATATACGTCAATGAGATAAGCCAGTAAAACAAAGGTATAAAATGATAACCCCAACGGCATAACAAATGATATTAGCGGAATATTTAAATTAAGCCATACATTGACACTTTCGGCCACAAACGCAGTATATTTTATAATAAGCATCACCGAGAGAGTGCCAAAAAATGCTGTGATTAACCATAATTTATTTTGTTTTTGCATTTGTTTTTTATAAGCTTTTATAAGCTTTGCATCTTTAATATGCTTAAATTTCTTCTCTTGTTTTATGTAAGCTGAAGCCATTTTTCTTGCACATAAAAAAGCTACAAGCGAAGAAAAAACTATAAATACCAAATATTGTACACCGGATAATATATAAAAAAAGATACTCGCCAAAAGCAAAACAACCCATTGATATTGTTTTGGAGCGATATAATACAATAAAACTGTAACAAGTAAAAACAGCGAGAAAGCAAGCGAGACAATGTCCTCAACACCTCTTCCCATGCTTTGCGTAATGACAGTGTTTGCCGCAGTGTTCTCATCAAACACATTTAACTCGCCATTATTTTGCACTGTAAATGTTTTGCTTTTGTATTGAATGCCATCATATTCAATAATTGCTTGAAAAGATATATCACTAAGCTTTTCATATGAAATATCAATAACATCATTTTCTGCTTCAGCTAACATTTCATCATTGTGCACCTTTGTACCGTTAATGGTGTTGCTTATAAGCCAACTGTATGTTATACCTCTACCTTTTATTAGATTTTCAAGCCGCACTGTGCTATCGTCTATCACTGTTATTTGAATATCTTGCAGTGACATATCTTCCATGCTTCGCACTTGCTCACGCATGAAAAACGGAGTTTTACCTGCAAACGCAAAACAAAAAAGCACAGCCACAATGGCAAGTAAACTATTTCTAAAAAACCTTTTTATCATTACTATTATCCTGCTAACCGTTCAAATATTTTATTCTTTAAAATACCATATAAAGAATGTGCCTTTTAATATTATATAACATATATATTTTTTATGCAACGAAGACAAATGGCTTGCATTTTATTCATAAAATTCCCATAATTTTTTATAAAAATCAAAAAAAATGTAACAAAAAGCCAAAAATTATAAAAACAAAGTTGAAATTTGTTATATTAATGTTATAATATTATTAAGTAAGCATAATATAATTAAACGAAAGGTTTTGCACGTATGAAAAAATTAAAAAACAATAAAGGTTTTACATTGGTAGAGCTTATAATAGTTGTTGCTGTAATAGCAATTCTTGCCACGGTTTTGGCCCCACAATATATAAGATATGTGGAAAGAGCTCGCGAATCGAACGACCTTCAAATTGCAACTAATTTAATTAGAGCATCCACAGTAGTTGCCTCCGACCCTATAAATAATATCCCTGCAGGTTCATACTTTGTAGTAAGATGGGATACCTCTACAAGCACAAAAGGGCCAGATCCAAGTAACGGAGAAGGTGGAATAACTGTAGAAATTAGAGGCGGCACAAGTTCAGTTCCGGGTTTATCCACTGCTGAATTAGAGGTAATGAGAGAGCAATTATTAACCATTATGGGTGGAGATTCAGAAGGCAAAATAGGAGACGGCGAATCTTCTTTAGCACAAAGTGATGATTTATTGTTTAGAGTTAACACATCAACAGGTACAGTAGAAGTTCACACATATTATGCATTCTGGGTAAATGACATAGGCGTTAATGCAGATATTGCTTCTTACTAATATATTTTTTATAGGCATAAAAGATTTTATCTTTTATGCCTTTTTTGTTTCACAAAAAAGGCATAAGCGCGAAATGCGTGTTAAGGTTTTCAACTATGATTTAAAAGCGAAAAGGCTATCATAACTATAAGCGCGTACAAAAAAATGACACTGAACCCAAAAGCAATTGGATTTAGTGTCATTTTGGTCCGAGTGGCGAGAGTCGAACTCACGGCCTCTTGAACCCCATTCAAGCGCGCTACCAAACTGCGCTACACCCGGACAATGCTGTGAATATATTTTCACAACATTGTTATTATACAATTTTGATTAATTTTTGTCAATAAAAAACTTAGTATATTATGAATAATTTTAATTTATTTGAGAAAAATATGCAAAAGGAGGTGCATTAATATGTACGATTATAATGAAAGCAATAAAAACAAATATAGCGAAAATCAATACAATGAAAATCAAAGTAATAAAACTGAGCAAGACTTTGATGAAAATGAACTTTGGCAACCACTTGAAGGTGAAGAAGACCAACAATATTCTTAAAACAAAAGCTCACGGTTTTTTTACACAAAACCGTGAGCTTTACTTATTTTTCTTTTTTAAAAATAGGGCTAAAATATATAATTATTCGCCCCTTGTCACGCTTTTTTCAGTAAAGTTTTCAATATAAAAGCCTTTTTGATTACATAGCTTCCGGCACAGATATTTTTAGCATATTCAAAGCGTTGCAAAGTGCTATTTGAGCACTTTTGCAAAGAGCGGTGCGTGCATTTCTTAAAAGTTCTTGCTCGCAATTAACATGGCAATTATTATAAAATTTATGGAACTGTGTAGCAAGTAATGTAGCATATTTTGTTATACGTGCAGGCTCATAATTCTTAGCTGCAATTGCAATTTCAAAAGGAAAAAGCGCAATTGTTCTCATTAACGCAATTTCATTTTCATCTTTCAAAGCACTTAAATCATTTTCTTTAATGCTTTCAAAATTACATACTATGCCCTCGCTATCAAGCTTCTTCAATATGCTGCAAATTCTCGCATGGGCATATTGCACATAATAAACAGGGTTATCACTATCTTGCTTTGCAGCAAGGTCTAAATCAAAATCAATTGCGCTTCCCGCTTCTCGCATATTGAAGAAAAAGCGCGCACTGTCAATAGGCACTTCATTTAGCAAACTATTTAAAGTTATCGCTTTACCTGTGCGCTTAGACATTTTAACAGGCTCGCCATTTTGCAAAAGACGCACAAACTGGAATAATATTATATCAAGCTTTTCGCCGTTAAGCCCAATAGCATCCATAGCGCCTTTTAGCCTTGCAACATGCCCGTGGTGGTCTGCCCCCCAAAGGTTAATGCATGTTTCAAAACCCCTTGTTTTGAATTTATTGTAATGGTATGCAATATCGGCGGCAAAATATGTTGGAATACCGTTTGCCCTAACTAATACTTCGTCTTTTTGCTCGTCTGTCACTTCGCCGTTTTGCCCTTTTCGTGCCATTTTATTAGCGCCGTATTTCTCGCTGTATAAAGACGAGCGATACCAAACAGCACCATCTTTTTCATAACACGCTCCACACTGTTTTAGCTTAGCTATTACTTCATTTATAGCGCCGCTCTCATGTAGCAAGCTTTCTTTAAACCATACATCATAGCTGATATTATATTTTTGCAAATCTACCTTTAAAGCATTTATGTTTTTAGGAAGTGCATATTCTACAATGGCGCTTTGCAGTTCATCTTCGCTTTTTTCAACATATTTATCACCATGTATATCTGCAAATTCCTGCGCCAAAACTTTAATATCCTCACCTTGATACCCATCTTCGGGGAATATTATTTTATCACCTTTATAAATTTGCATATATCTTGCAGCCAAACTTTTTTTGAATTTGACAATTTGGTTTCCTGCATCATTAATATAAAATTCACTTGTAACATCATAGCCTGCCCACTCTAAACAAGCACACAAAGAATTACCCATAGCACCGCCTCTCGCATTACCTAAATGCATTGGGCCTGTCGGGTTTGCGCTAACATATTCTACATTAATTTTTTTATTGTTACCTAAATCTGTTTTGCCGAAATTCTCTTTTTGGTCTAATACCGCAAGAATATTGTCGATAAAAAAGTTAAGCGAAAGATAGAAATTAATAAATCCCGGCCCCGCTATTTCTATTTTATCAAAAATACTTTCGCTTAAATCGTTCAGTTCATCACAAATTGCAATTGCAATTTTTTGCGGAGCCATAGAAAATGTTTTAGCATTAACCATAGCTATATTAGAAGCTAAATCGCCATTTTTTATGTCTGCAGGCATCTCAACAACAAATTGTGCAATTTCAGCATTTGGCAATGCCCCTTTGCTAATTGCATTTTGCACAGCTTTAACCAACAGTGCTTTGGCAATTTTCATTGCATTGTCATAAGCATTGTAATATTTATAAACCTTTTGCATTTATAATCTCCATCTATAAGATATTTTAATTTACTTTTCTGGGCTTAACGGTAATTTCCACTATATTGCGGCTAATTGCCTCAGAATTCATATCAAGCATATAGCTAAAGCGCAAAGTTCCACCGTCATCTTTTAAGTCGCTAACAATTTCATCAGCAGCAACGCCTAAGCTTAAAGAGCCCTCGCCCGTGTCGTAGTGCGCTACATGCCTTGTACCTTTTTCAATTATCAGCTGGCTTGGGCGCGCGCCAAACCTTAGCATACTAACTTTTTTGTTGCCCTCAACTTTAACAGTAGTAGTGCAGCCTAAAAAACCCGTAGCGGAGCTTTCTTCGTAAGTAATATAATACTTATTATTCTTATGTGAAAAATTACCGCGCGTGGTAAGTTCTATGCTATCGCTATCGTCTCCCTGCTCCATAGTGCCAAGAATTGTTATTAAATAATCATCTTGCATTAAAAGCGTATTCTCCTTCAATTTTACCTTATATTTCATATGTTATCAACGCTAATTCGAGTAACGTTGCCCCCTACATTTTCTCCTAAAAACCAAGTGGACAGTTGTGCAAAACTATCGGCTTCATCGCTTACAAAATAAGCAGTTTCGCCTTTTTTTTCATTGCTGCTTTCTTTTAAAAGCCCACTTTCTTTTAACTTTTGTGCCGCTGCTAAAGATGTTTGCTTACCCGGGTCTATCAATGTGACGCCATCGCCCATTATATCTGCTATTATAGGTGCAATTAACGGGTAATGTGTGCAGCCTAATATTAAAGTGTCTATATTTGCATTTCGCATATCTTTTAAATAATCCCATGCAACAAGCCTTGTAACTTTGTTATCGCTTGAAAAATACCCGTTTTCCACAAGCGGCACAAACAAAGGGCACCCTGTTGAAACTATACTTGCCTCGGGCATTAGTTTATGAATAGCGTCGTTATAAGAGCCGCTTTTAACAGTTGCAGGTGTACCAATTAAACCTATGCGCTTTGTTTTTGTTGCTAAAACAGCAGCTTTTGCGGCACTTTGCAAAACGCCCATATACGGAACAGGCAAAATATCTGTATAACTTTCTTGCAAAACACTGCTCACAGTTCCGCAAGCAGCTATAACCAGTTTAACATTTTTGCTAAGTAAAAATGCAATGTCTTGCTTTGCATATTGAATTATAGTTTGTTTACCCCTTGTTCCGTATGGCACTCTGCCTGTATCACCAAAATAAACTATGTCTTCATTTGGCAATATTTTGCGAAGTTGCTTTACCGCTGTTAATCCTCCGAGGCCTGAATCGAATATACCTATAGGAGCATTGCTATTAGGCATTATTGTCCACCGCCTTATGTCTTTTTAAGGCAAGCTCTATTAAGCTGTCGAATAATGTGGAATAGGTATATCCATCTGCCATCATCATTTTAGGGTACATGCTTATATCTGTAAAGCCGGGCATTGTGTTTATTTCGTTCAAATAAATATTGCCCGTTTGTTCTTCAACGAAAAAATCAACCCTTGAAAGCCCTTTACAGCAAAGCGCTTTATACGATTTTTCTGCAAGCTTTGCAATTTCATTAAGCTTTTCCTGCGGCAAGTTTGCAGGTATAGCTGTTTTGCTTTCGTTGCTTAAATATTTATCCTCATAATCGTAAAATTCTTTGCTTGCAAGAATTTCACCCGGCAAAGTGCTTTTTACAACTTCATTGCCAATAACTGCACATTCCACTTCTTGCCCTTTAATATACTGCTCAAACAAAATTCTATCGTCGTGGCGCATAGCTAAAATTACTGCGTTTTTAAGGCTTTGTTTATCTTTTGCCTTGCTAATACCCACGCTGCTACCCGATGCCGACGGCTTAACAAATATTGGGTACTTTAATTTTTCACTAACACGTTTTTCAATTTCATCAAAATTATCAAAATCGCTTTTAAGCATATAATCCCATTTACAATGTGGTATATCATTTGCTTGCATAACACAATTAGCTATTATTTTATCCATGCAAACAGCGCTACCTAAAGTATCACAGCCGATATACGGCATACCGCAAAGCTCAAGTAAGCCCTGTATAGTGCCATCTTCTGCATTTTTGCCATGTAAAATAGGCAAAACAACATCCACACTAATCACTTCAAATTTATTTTCGTTAAAAAGAGCTATTCCTTTTAAATTCCTGCCGGGGCATAAAGAACAAGCTGTGCAAGGGCCTTTTACCCACGAGCCATCTTTAACACTCTCATTTTGCCCAGAAAATAAAAACCATTCGCCGTTTTTTGTTATACCTATTTTTATAATATTATATTTATCTCTATTTAAACCGTTTATAACGCTATATGCACTTAGGCAAGAAATTTCATATTCGCTGGATGCGCCACCGAAAAGCACGGCTATATTCACTTTTTCCACGCTTTACACTCCCCTTATATTATAATATAATGCTATATAAAAAGCAAAGTTTTTTAGTGTATTTTACTGAATTTTTATTTTGTACATCAACAAAATTTTCTATCGATAATACATCATAATTCATTTATTTCTTCTCAATTGCGAATTAAACTTATATTTCAGCTATTATATTTTATTACATATCTCATACTATCATACCACATTTTCGCTAAAATTAAAAGATAATAAAAAAATTATTGCACAAACTAACAATTATATTAGCAAAAAAATATTGACTTAAAACGTTTATACATATATAATATTATATATAAATGCAATGAAGAGAAAATTAGTGCATTAGCTTACATTTAGAGAGCTGTTGTTTGCTGCAAAACAGTTGGGGCTATGCATGAAAGTCATCTTGGAGCTGCAAGTGTGAATAAAGTAGCATTTGCCGAGTAACGCTCGTTACAGCGTTTTGAGTGGTCGCTTTTTAAAAGCGGCAATACAGAGTGGTACCGCAGAGCGTATTTACAAGCTTTGTCTCTGATTTACAGGGATATTGCTTGTTTTTTTGTTTAAATTACTATTTTTTATTTGCAAAGTATTTTTGAAATGTGCACAATAGTTGGAAAGTAAAATCGGTGCGAGTATAATTCTCGCCACTTATAGGAGGTATAAAATGAAAATTACAGGCGCAGAGATTTTTACACAAGTTCTTATAGAACAAGGAGTAGACACATTGTTTGGCTATCCCGGTGGCGCAGTGTTGGATATTTACGATGCACTTTATAAACACAGCGATAAAATCCATCACTACTTAACAGCACACGAACAAGGCGCTTCTCATGCCGCAGACGGCTATGCAAGGGCCACAGGCAAAACCGGCGTTGTGCTTGCAACAAGCGGCCCCGGTGCAACAAACCTTGTTACAGGCATCGCCACAGCTTATATGGATAGTGTTCCAATGGTAGCCATAACAGGCAATGTTGGCACAAGCTTAATAGGCAAAGATAGTTTCCAAGAAGTGTTTATTGCAGGTATTACAATGCCCATAACAAAGCACAATTTCGTTGTTAGAAACGTAAACGAACTTGCAGACATTTTAAGAAGTGCGTTTAAAATTGCACAGTCGGGCAGAAAAGGCCCTGTTCTTGTGGATATACCAAAAGACGTAACAAGCGCAAAAGCTGAGTTTACACCGCTTGGCCCTGTTAGCTTGCCACAAAACCCAAAAGTAGAGCAAAGCGATTTACAAATTGCCGCAAAAATGATAGATGAAGCAGAATGTCCTATAATTTATTTTGGCGGCGGCGTAACAGCTTCCGAAGCCGGTGAAGAATTACGTGCATTTATGGCAAAAAGCGAAATGCCCGCAACTTATACTTTAATGGCGGCAGGCGTTTTGGGCTATGGTGAAAAGCTTAACCTTGGGCTTATAGGTATGCACGGCTCTCGCACAACAAACAAAGCTGTGGACAAAGCCGACCTTGTTTTGGCTATTGGCACACGTTTTTCCGACAGGGTTGCCCTTAATACCAAAAAGTTTGCTAAAAACGCAAAAATACTTCAAATTGATATAGACCCAAGTGAAGTTAATAAAAATATCACTGTAGATTTCAGTTTAATTGGTGATGTTAAAGAAACACTAAGTGCTTTAACTCCCCTGTTAGAACAAAAAGCACGCCCTGAATGGCTCTCAAAAATTAAAGACTTACAAGATATAGATTATCGCCCTAAAGATGATGACAGTATTTTGAAGCCGCACCAAGTAATTGCAAGCGCATGTGATATTGCAGGCGAAAATTCACTTTATGTAACAGACGTTGGCCAGCATCAAATGTGGTGTGCACAGTATATCAAACACACAATGCCACGAAGCTTTTTAACAAGCGGCGGGCTTGGCACAATGGGCTTTGGCTATGGTGCAGCTATAGGCGCAAAACTTGCAATAGATGAAAAACGCACAGTTATTCATTTTACAGGCGATGGCTCTTTCCACATGAATTTACAAGAGGCTTGCACTGCTGTTAGCTACAATTTGCCTGTTATAACTGTTATATTTAACAACAGTGTTCTTGGCATGGTGCGCCAATGGCAAACTGTTTTTTATGAAAAGCGCTTTTCTTCAACAGACCCGCAGCGCAAAACAGATTTTGTTAAACTTGCCGATGGCTTTGGCCTAAAGTGCTTTAGGTGCACAAACTTAGCCGAGTTTAACGAAGCTATGAAAAAAGCGGTAAGCATGAATGCCCCTGTTTGGATAGAATGTATAGTTGACAAAGACGAAAAAGTGTTGCCTATGATACCGTCTGGTGGTACAATAGACGACATGATGATGAGCTGAGGAGGTAAATTATGAAAAGAGAAGTGCTCAGCATTTTAGTTGATAATAACTCAGGCGTTTTAACTCGCATAACGTCACTTTTCGGGAGAAGAGGCTTTAATATAGACAGCCTTACTGTTTCTACCACAGATAACCCTGAAATATCGCGCATTACAATAGTTGTTCACGACGATGAAACTGTACTTGACCAAATAATGAAACAAACACAGCGCCTTGAAGAAACAAAGAATATATTCATTTTAGACGGCAAAAGTTTACTTCGTGAGTTGCTACTTGTTAAAGTTGAAGCAAATGAACAAAACCGCACTGAAATACGAGAAATTGCATTAATTTACCACGCGAAAATTATTGATTTATCTAAAGGTAGCATGGTTTTAGAATTAACGGGCGAGCCCGATAAAATTGACGCATTTTTAAATGTATTACAGCCTTATAAATTTATTGAAATGTGTCGCACAGGCATAACTGCTCTCTCCAGAGGAGAGGCATAGTATAAAACAAAAAATATTAAGGGGAGTTAAAAAATGATTAAAAAATATTATGATTCAGACTGCAATTTGGCATTGTTAGATGGTAAAACCGTTGCTGTTATGGGCTTTGGCAGCCAAGGGCACGCACATGCGCAAAACATGAAAGATAGCGGTGTTAACGTTATTGTTGGGCTTCGCAGTAGCAGTGCAAGCTGCAAAAAAGCACAAGACGCAGGCCTAACTGTTATGGAAGTTAGCGAAGCTGCAAAAGCTGCAGATTTTGTTATGATGCTTGTTCCCGACGAAGTAGCAGCAGATATTTACAACAATGAAGTTGCACCCTATATGCAAGAGGGCAATGTTCTTATGTTTGCGCATGGCTTTAATATTCATTATAGCTTAATAACACCTGCACAAAATATTGACGTTATTATGGTTGCACCAAAAGGCCCGGGGCACACAGTTCGAAGCCAGTATGTTGAGGGTAAAGGTGTTCCAAGTTTAATAGCTGTTCACCAAAACTTCAGCGGCAAAGCCGAAGAATATGCACTTGCATATGCAAGCGCTATAGGCGCCGGCCGTGCAGGTATTCTGCAAACAACATTCAAAGAAGAAACCGAAACAGATTTGTTCGGTGAGCAAGCTGTTCTTTGCGGCGGCGTTACCGAGCTTATGAAAGCAGGCTTTGATACATTAGTAGAGGCAGGCTACGAGCCTGAAATGGCTTATTTTGAGTGTATACACGAAATGAAGTTAATTATAGATTTAATTAACGATGGCGGCTTTGCAATGATGCGCTATTCTGTTTCTAACACAGCAGAATACGGCGATTATCGCACAGGGCGCAGACTTATAACACAAGACACAAGAAACGAAATGAAGAAAGTTCTTCGTGAAATTCAAGACGGAACTTTTGCAAGTGAATTTGTTACCGAGCTATCGGATAAAGGCGGTAGAAAAGCTAAATTCTTATCTACTCGCCGTGTTGAAAGCGAGCACCTGCTTGAAAAAGTGGGCATAGAACTTCGCAAAATGATGAGCTGGTTGAAAAAATAATTGTCAATGCTGTTTTTAAACTTACACTTTAATGTTAAATTACACTTTGGCCTTAGCTCGGCAGTAATGCCGAGCTAACACAAATTTTATTTGCAATATTTATCGTTTTGAATACAATTTATTAGTATTAACGCCGCACTGAATATATGTTTAGCGCGGTAGAACGGAGCATAAGTATGCAAAAAACAAAAAGTATTTACCCATTTATTTGGCGTTTTTTAAAACCTCAAATTTTATTTTTTATTTTAGCGTTACTATTCACAATGTTAACCACAGTTTTTAACGCTTTAATGCCACAAATATTGCGAAATACAGTCGACAGCGTATTAGGGAATGAAGATTTTACATTCCCTTCTTTTGTTGTTGACTTTTTTAATTTAAACAATCTAACTTTAGTTAATGCGCTTATTTTGGCAGGCGCTTCAATTTTGACAAGCATGGCTATTTCAGGTGTATTCGATTATTTTGCGCGCATGAACACAGCAAAATGTTCAGAGAGTATCATAAAGGATATGCGCGACACTCTTTATAATCATATACATTATTTGCCGTTTTCATGGCACACAAATAACCCCACAGGTGATATAATACAGCGCTGCACATCAGATGTTACAGTTATTCAAAATTTTATCTCCGTGCAGTTAATTCAAGTTTTTAAAGTTCTTTTTTTAGTTAGCTTTTATTTAGGCATAATGTTCACAATGAATATAGGCGTTTCAGCTATAGCTTTATTCTTCTTTCCATTAATTGCTATTTATTCAATTATTTTTTACGGAAAAATTGCAAAACGCTTTAAGTTCGCCGATGAAGCTGAGGGCGAACTTATGACTGTTATACAGGAAAACTTAACAGGTGTGCGAGTTGTTCGCGCATTCGCAAGAGAGCGCCACGAAGTTAAACAATTTGATAAAAAGAACGAAAAATGGGCCAGCTTATGGATTAAACTCGGTGAACTTTCAAGCATTTATTGGGCAGGCGGAGATTTTATCAGCAGTTCACTTTTGCTTACGGTTTTAATTGTTTGCGTATATCAAACTAATAACGGCGCAATTACCGCGGGCGATTTAATAGCATTTATGACATATTATGCTGCACTACTTTGGCCTTTGCGCTCTTTAGGGCGCTTATTTGCCAATATGAGCAAGGCAAGCGTTTCTATTGAGCGTGTGCGCTATATTTTAGACGAGCCAATTGAACAAAGCTCAAAAGACAGCGTAAAGCCTGATATGAAAGGCGATATTGTTTTTAAGAATGTAAGCTTTTCTTATGATGATGCTAAAGAGCAAGTTTTGAAAAATATAAGCTTCACAATTCCCGCAGGCAAAACATATGCTATTTTAGGCGGCACAGGAAGCGGTAAAAGCACATTGATGCATCTTTTAGACAGGCTTTACGATTTAAACGAAAACAGCGGCAAGATTACTATAGGCGGCGTTGATATTAAAGATATAGAGCTTGCACACTTACGAAATAATATCGGTATAGTTTTACAAGAGCCGTTTTTATACTCTCGAACAATCGCTGAAAATATACGTGCCTCTTCCCCATCAGCTTCCATTGATGCTATTAGGCATGTGGCAAGTATTGCGTGTGTTGATTCCGCGCTTGAAGAAATGCGCCTTGGCTACGACACAATTGTTGGCGAGCGCGGTGTAACGCTATCAGGCGGGCAAAAACAGCGTGTTGCAATTGCACGTATGCTTATGAAAAAAGCACCTATTAAAATTTTCGACGACAGCCTTTCTGCGGTAGACTCTGAAACCGACGCCAATATTAGAGCTGCCCTTTCAAAACACGAAACCGACAGCACTGTTATTTTAATATCTCACCGCATAACAACATTGATGCACGCAGATATTATTTTAGTGATGGAAGACGGTAAAATTGCACAGCAAGGAACACATGCCGAGCTTTTAAAGCAAGATGGCATTTACAAAAAAATTTACGAAATACAAATGCAAAGCGAAGACAGAGATTTTTTGGCAAAGCAAGGCGGTGATATTAATGGTGATTGAAGAAAAACAATATAACAATGCTTTTGATTTTAAAATATGGAAACCTCTTTTCAAGTTTTTTAAACCCTACAGAAAATTGTTTTTAATTAGTTTGTTTGCGATAATAGGTGCCTCCACAGGCGATATATTATTCCCTCTTTTCCAAAGCTATGCAATAAATAATTTTGTACAAACACAAAGCTTAGAGGGTATAGTTCAATTCTTCTTGCTCTATTTGCTTGTTATACTAATTCAAGCTAGCGCCATTATCCTCTCTGCAAGATGCGCTATGAAATTAGAAATGCGCTTTGGCCGCGACGTTAAAAAAGAGCTGTTTTACCACATGCAAACTCTTTCGCTCTCTTTTTACAACACCACGCCCGTGGGTTATATTTTATCTCGCACTATGAGCGATACAACACGCATAGCAAGCC
The DNA here is from genome assembly GCA_964371975.1 of uncultured Bacteroides sp. Taxonomy (GTDB): domain Bacteria; phylum Bacillota; class Clostridia; order Oscillospirales; family Ruminococcaceae; genus Ruthenibacterium. Next base: position 8,356 of record CAYJPD010000017.1, on the reverse strand, counting down.
TTATTGCTTGGACTTTACCCGATTTAATTTGGTCGCTTTTCTATGTGCTTGGCGTATTTATTGCCATGTTTATTTTAAACCCATCGCTTGCTATTATAATAATTGTAGTAATGCCAATAATAACACTGTTAACTTGGTATTTCCAAAATAAAATTTTGCATTGGAACAGAAAAGCACGCAAAAACAACAGTAAAATTACAGGTGCATTTAACGAGGGCATTATGGGCGCAAAAACTGCTAAAACCCTTGTGCTTGAAGATATTAACTATAGCGATTTTAAAACACTTACAACAAAAACCAGAAAATCTGCGGTTAAAGCAGCACAGCTCTCTGCAATATATATACCCTTAATTGTATTTATAAGCTGTATACTGCTCAGCGTTGTTTTAATGCGCGGCGGTTATGCCGTTAGCGAAGATTTAATGATGCTTGGCACACTTTCCGCTTTCACAACTTACGCGCTTGGCATATTCGACCCTATACAGGTGCTTGCAAGAACCCTTGCCGACATTATATCTATTCAAGCTGATACCGAGCGTGTTTTGGGGCTATTAAACGAAAAGCCTTTTATTACAGACACAAATGAAGTTATAGAAAAATACGGCGATTGCTTTAACCCAAAACCCGAAAACTGGCCAAAAATTAAGGGTGATATCACATTTGAGAATATTAGTTTTAAATATCCCGATGGAGATGTTAATGTTCTTGAAGACTTTAATTTACATGTGCCAGCCGGCACAACCGTTGCCATTGTAGGTGAAACGGGCGCAGGAAAAAGCACTTTAGTAAACCTTGCATGTCGCTTCTTTGAGCCTACAAAAGGCAGAATTTTAATTGACGGAGTAGATTATAAAGAGCGTAGCCAGCTATGGCTGCACAGCAATTTAGGCTATGTTTTACAAAGCCCTCATCTGTTTTCAGGCACCGTTATGGACAATATTCGCTACGGACGTTTGCAAGCAACAGACGAAGAAGTTTATGAGGCTGCTAAAGCCGTTAGTGCAAACATAGTTGTTGAGAAACTGGACGGCGGCTATAATAATATTGTTGGCGAAGGTGGCGACCACCTATCTACAGGCGAAAAACAGCTTATTTCCTTTGCCCGTGCTGTTCTTGCAAACCCCGCTATCTTTGTTTTGGACGAAGCCACATCTTCAATAGATACCCAAACCGAAAAGCTTATACAAGATGCTATTTCTCACCTTTTAAACGGCAGAACATCGTTTATTATAGCACACAGGTTATCTACCATAAGGCATGCAGATATTATTCTTGTTGTTAAAGATGGTACTATAGTAGACAAAGGCACCCATAAAGAATTACTTAACAAAAAAAGCTATTATTACGACTTATACAGCAAACAATTTGCCGAGGAAAACGCAATGCAAGCTTTATCGGGCCATTAAATTACAGCAAATACGTAGGTAAAACAAATTGTTTTACCTACGTATTTTTGTGCTAAGGCGCAAAAATGGCTGCGACAATTGTCGCAGCCATTAAATTTAACTAAATAAGTTCTAATTAGCCTTGAATTTTAGAAACAACGCCTGAACCTACTGTACGTCCACCTTCACGGATAGCAAAGCGTAAGCCTTCTTCCATAGCGATAGGTGTAATTAGTTCAACGTCCATAGAGATGTTATCGCCGGGCATGCACATTTCTGTGCCTTCCGGTAATGTGATAACGCCTGTAACGTCAGTTGTACGGAAGTAGAATTGAGGACGGTAGTTTTTGAAGAAAGGAGTATGACGGCCGCCTTCTTCTTTTTTCAATACATAAACTTGGCCTGCAAATTTTGTGAAAGGTTTGATAGAACCCGGTTTTGCAAGAACTTGTCCACGCTCGATTGTTTCACGAGTTACGCCGCGAAGTAGTGCGCCAACGTTGTCGCCTGCTTGAGCATAATCAAGTGTTTTGCGGAACATTTCAAGGCCTGTAACTGTTGTTTTGTCAATTTCTGTTGAAAGACCAACAATTTCAACCTCTTCGCCTGTTTTGATTTCGCCACGCTCTACACGACCTGTAGCAACTGTACCACGACCTGTGATTGTCATTGTATCTTCAACAGGCATTAGGAAAGCAAGATCTTTTGCACGCTCAGGTGTAGGAATGTAGCTGTCAACAGCGTCCATTAACTCAAGAATGCATTTGTACTCAGGAGCTTCAGGGTCTGTTGCTGAAGATTCAAGAACTTGTAAGCCTGAACCGCGAACGATAGGTGTATCGTCGCCCGGGAAATCATATTCGCTTAGTAGGTCACGAATTTCCATTTCAACTAAGTCAAGTAACTCTTCGTCGTCAACTTGGTCAACTTTATTCATGAATACAACGATGTAAGGAACGCCAACTTGGCGAGATAGCAAGATGTGCTCACGAGTTTGAGGCATTGGGCCATCTGCTGAAGAAACAACAAGGATAGCGCCGTCCATTTGAGCTGCGCCTGTGATCATGTTTTTAACATAGTCAGCATGGCCGGGGCAGTCAACGTGTGCATAGTGACGTGCACCTGTTTCATACTCAACGTGTGCTGTGTTGATAGTAATACCGCGCTCACGCTCTTCAGGAGCTTTGTCGATATTAGCATAATCTGTGAACTCTGCATCGCCTTTCATTGCAAGAACTTTTGTAATTGCAGCTGTTAAAGTTGTTTTGCCGTGGTCAACGTGACCGATTGTACCAATGTTTACATGGGGTTTATTACGTTCAAATTTAGCTTTTGCCATTGTTATATATCCTCCTTTAAATTGGATGTTTATTTTATTATTGTTATTTTACTAAATACAAAAAGAAAAATCAAGTGTTTTTCACTGTATTTAGTAATTTTTTTAAAGTTCGCCCTATTTGTTTGTGCGCCCTGCCATAATTGTTTCCGCAATGCTTTTCGGAACATCAATATAGTGGCTGGGTTCCATTGAATATTGGCCTCTTCCTTGTGTTTTGCTGCGCAAGTCTGTTGCATAGCCGAACATGTTTGATAGTGGAACATGTGCATCAATTTGCTGTGAACCGCTTCTGGCTTCTGTTCCTTGAATTTGACCCCTACGTGAGTTAACATCGCCTATTACATCGCCCATATAATCGTCCGGTACAATAACCGCAACTTTCATAATTGGCTCTAAAATAACAGGGTCTGCTTTTTTCATAGCGTCTTTAAACGCCATAGAAGCGGCAATTTTAAATGCCATCTCAGAAGAGTCAACTTCATGGTAGCTACCGTCGAACAGTGTAACTTTAACGTCAACAACAGGGTAGCCTGCCAAAACGCCTGCTTGCATAGCGCCTTGAATACCTTGGTCTACAGGGTTAATGTATTCTTTTGGAATAGAACCGCCTGTAATAGCATTAACAAATTCATAGCCTTTGCCTGCTTCATTCGGCTCAATTCTAATTTTAACATGGCCGAATTGACCTTTACCGCCCGATTGACGAGAATATTTTGTATCCTGCTCAACATTGCGGCGAATTGTTTCACGATAAGCAACTTGAGGTGCGCCAACATTAGCTTCAACTTTAAACTCGCGAAGTAAGCGGTCAACAATGATTTCAAGGTGAAGTTCGCCCATGCCGGCGATAATTGTTTGGCCTGTCTCTTCGTCTGTATAAGTTTTAAATGTTGGATCTTCCTCTGCAAGTTTTGAAAGAGCAATACCCATTTTCTCTTGGCCTGCTTTAGTTTTTGGCTCTATAGCCACGCGGATAACAGGCTCTGGGAATTCCATGCTCTCTAAAATAACAGGGTTTTTCTCATCGCAAAGTGTATCGCCTGTTGTTGTGTTTTTAAGGCCAACAGCTGCGGCAATATCACCTGCATAGCAAATATCTATGTCTTGGCGATGGTTTGCGTGCATTTGAAGAATACGGCCCATACGCTCACGGTTATCTTTTACAGAGTTGTAAACAGTTGAACCTGCCGAAACAGTACCGGAGTAAACTCTAAAGAAGCAAAGTTTGCCAACGAATGGGTCAGTTGCGATTTTAAATGCTAAAGCTGAGAAAGGTGCTTCGTCTGTAGAAGGACGACTTTCCTCTTCTTCGCTATTTGGGTTAACGCCTTTAATGTCTTCAATGTCGGTTGGTGCCGGCATATAATCAATTATAGCGTCAAGCACTTTTTGCACGCCTTTGTTTTTATAAGATGTTCCGCAAACAACAGGAATGATAAGGTTATCAATTGTTGCTTTACGAAGCGCTTTTTTAAGGTCTGGCAGTGCTATCTCTTCGCCTTCAAGGTATTGCATCATCAAATCTTCATCTGTTTCAGCAATTGCCTCAATTAAAGCATCGTGATATTCCTGCGCTTTTGCCTTTAAATCTTCGGGAATCTCTTCTGTGCGAACATCTTTGCCTAAATCATCATAATAGATTTCAGCAGACATTTTCAATAAATCTATAATGCCTTTGAATTCGTCTTCTGCGCCTATTGGCAATTGAATTGGAATTGCATTTGCTTTTAAGCGCTCTTTAACCATGTTTAATACATTATAGAAATCTGCGCCCATGATATCCATTTTATTAACGTATATCATGCGGGGTACTTTGTATTTGTTTGCTTGGTGCCAAACAGTTTCAGACTGAGGCTCAACGCCGCCCTTAGCGCACATTACTGTAACGCTTCCATCTAAAACACGAAGTGAACGTTCTACTTCAACAGTAAAGTCCACGTGCCCGGGGGTGTCGATAATATTAATTCTGTGTCTGTTCTTTTTGGCTTTGTTTTCATCGCTTTGTAGCTCAGAATGGCTCCAATAACAGGTTGTAGCAGCAGATGTGATAGTAATACCACGCTCTTGCTCTTGCTCCATCCAGTCCATTGTAGCTGCGCCGTCATGAACTTCACCAATTTTGTGCGTAATACCTGTATAATACAAAATACGCTCTGACGTGGTGGTTTTGCCGGCGTCTATATGAGCCATAATGCCGATGTTTCTTGTCATTTCCAATGAAACGTCTCTTGGCATATAATCCTCCTAAAAATAATCAAGACACAAAATTAGTATCTGAAGTGTGCAAATGCTTTGTTAGCTTCTGCCATTTTATGTGTATCTTCACGCTTTTTGCAAGCGTTACCGCCGCCGTTGCAAGCATCCATAATTTCGCCTGCTAAACGCTCGCGCATAGTGCGCTCGTTGCGGTTTCTTGAATAAGTTGTAAGCCAGCGTAAACCTAAAGTTTCACGACGGTCTGCACGCACTTCCATGGGCACTTGGTAAGTTGAGCCGCCAACACGGCGAGCTTTAACCTCCAAAACCGGCATGATGTTCTCAAGCGCTTTCTCAAAACTCTCAAGTGGGTCATTTCCTGTTTTCTCTTGAACGATATTAAATGCATCGTACACAATTTTTTGTGCAACACCTTTTTTACCGTCATACATAATGCTGTTAATTAAACGTGTTACGATTTTGGAATTGTATAATGGATCTGCCAAAACGTCACGTTTTGCAATATTACCTCTTCTGGGCATCCTTCTTCCCTCCTTCATAAGAATGATATCATTGGTACTCGAAAGTAATTAAAACTCCCGCACTGCCTAAATAAGAGGTTTATCTATATATAAAGCCTCTTTTACGGCTAGTTTCGTTTTAAGTTTTATTTTTTACTTATTTTGCACCGGCCTTTGGACGTTTAGCACCGTATTTGCTTCGAGCTTGGCCACGGTTAGCAACACCTTGTGTATCTAATGTACCACGAATAATATGGTAACGAACACCGGGTAAATCTTTAACACGGCCGCCGCGAATTAATACAACGCTATGTTCTTGCAAATTGTGGCCGATACCCGGAATGTACGAAGTTACCTCAATACCGTTTGAAAGACGCACACGGGCTACCTTGCGAAGAGCAGAGTTCGGTTTTTTCGGTGTCATAGTACGAACAGCTGTGCATACACCACGTTTTTGAGGAGCGCTTTTATCTGTATACGCTTTTCTCTTGGCATTGTAGCCTTTTTGAAGTGCAGGTGCTGTTGACTTTTGCGTTAAAACTTCACGACCTTTGCGAACAAGTTGATTAAAGGTTGGCATTATTTTCTCCTTTCTTTTAAATTTAGGTTAAACCTATATGTTGTGCACTACAGTGCATTTTTGTGCTTTTTTACACAACACAAAACGCGCCTATGGCGCAACAAATTTATTTTACACTATTATTGCATCAATGTCAATATAAAATACCATGTTTTTCAGCTTTTATAGCATTTTACTATTAATTTTATCACTTAGAGCTTACAGTTGTTGATATAATGTGCTTATAAGTAAGTTCAAACTTTACAAATTCAGCCGTTTAGGCATAAAGGCGCAGTGTATGAAATTATAAATTTAAAAAAATGTTTCATTTTTATGAAATTGAGAGTATAATATAATATGCTTTTAATTCATTTATTAAAAATAATTATAAATAGAGGTGCACTATGAGCATAAATAATTTACTATTAAACGGTAAGCAAAATTTACACTTTGTTGGAATAGGCGGCAGCGGCATGTTCCCTATTGTGCAAATTTTGCATGCGTTCGGCTATAAAATTCAAGGTTCAGATGTTAACGAGGGCGATATTACAAAGCGCCTTGAAAACATGGGTATCAAAGTTTTTATAGGGCACGATGCCAATAATATAAGCGGTGCTGATTTTTTAGTTTATTCCGCCGCAATATCAAAAGACAATTCAGAGCTTTTGCGCGCAGACGAGCTGAACATTCCAAAAGTAGAGCGCAGTGTTATGCTATCATATGTTGCGAGTTTATACAAGCACTCTATTTGCATATCAGGCACACACGGTAAAACCACAACAACAGCTATGGCAACGCAAATTATGGTTATGAGCGATAAAAAGCCCGCCGCTGTTATAGGCGGAAAACTCCCTTTAATTGACGCTTATGGCTTGCACGGTAGCGGCGATGAAATAATAGTTGAAGCTTGTGAATACAACAACACTTTCTTGCATTTGCAGCCTTATTATTCCGTTATATTGAATATAGACGAAGATCACATGGAATTTTTCAAAACCATGGATAATCTGCGCGATTGCTTTTACAAATTTGCGCACTCATCAACAAAAGCTGTAATAATGAACGCCGATGATGAAAACACCATGCTTGTTGCACAAAGGCTAACAGATAAGCAAATAATAACATTCGGCAAAAGCGAAAATGCTATGTATAAGGCTGAAAACATAAAGCAATATAGGCCGTCTTTTTACAGTTATGATGTAATTATTAACGGGCAATTTGCAGCGGAAGTAAAGCTAAATGTTCCCGGCGAGCACAATGTTTTAAACTCGCTTGCGGCATTTACATGCGCGCATTTATCCTCTTGCAGTGCACAGCAATGTGCTAACGGCCTAAGTGAATTTAAAGGTGCAGGGCGCAGGTTTGAGTTTTTAGGCGAGGTTAACGGCATAACAATAGCAGACGATTATGCACACCACCCGGCAGAAATTGAAGTTACATTGAAAGCTGCTAAAAACATGGGTTATAAGCGTGTTTGGGCAGTTCACCAGCCTTTTACCTACACAAGAACACAAAGGCTTTTAAGCGATTTTGCACATGTGCTACAAATTGCAGATTTCACTGTTTTAAGTGAAATTATGGGAAGCCGAGAAAAACCGCAGGATTATGATATAAGAGCAAAAGACCTTGCCGCTTTAATTCCCGGCTGTGTATGGTTTGAAACATTCGATGAAATTACAGAGCATGTTTTAAGCAGCGCAAAAGAGGGCGATTTAGTAATTACTCTGGGCTGTGGTGATATTTATAAAGCTGCTAAAAAAATGGTAAACAAATAACGCGGCCATTGTTTTTTCACGGTTTTTTTGCATAGAATAACCACATGCTAATTAGCATTGTGCGCCTAATAACAAAAATTGCAACTATTTTTTTTACAGTTTTATTGTACTAAAGTCAATATCAATCGTTAATAATTAACAATAATTGTATTAACACCATTTTTATATTCTATATTATTGCATCCACCTTGCTTTTTTGTTAATATATAATGTATGTGTTAATTTACATTTAATTAATTACAAAAGTTAGTAATCTATTTATTTTATTTGAGAGGTTATTTATGAATGACGTCAGTATTATTTTACCGTCTTTAGATCCGGACGAAAAAATGATAGCAGTTGTTGAGGAACTTATTGCAAATTCATTTACAGATATTATAATAATTAACGACGGTAGCGATAAAGAGCATATTGCACCGTTTGAACATGTTGGAAAATTTAAAGAGTGCACTGTTTTAACGCACGAAACAAATAAAGGCAAAGGTAGAGCGCTTAAAACAGGCTTTGATTATGTGCTAAAAAACAGAAAAAACAGCCATGGCGTTATAACTATTGACGGCGACGGGCAGCATACTGTGCAC
>CAYJPD010000016.1:0-28232 GCA_964371975.1 uncultured Bacteroides sp. | reverse complement strand
AAGCGGAAATACTTCCTCACAATTTCCGTAAAAATGCAAATGTGGTATAATCATATGTTCACCTTCCCATTATATAAATAATCCTCAGTAGGGTATAACACAGAGAAAATAATGTTTAAAATTAATTTCAGCGAGAAGAGCAGGCGAGTGCAAGCCTATAAATCCTGCCTAAAGACAAAATATTTCTTTATTAATAGCCAGCTATTTACATCTGTGCTTTTTATTATTTCTTATTAACAGCATTTATGCTTTTTCAGATATAACAACTGCACTTGCAGCTCCAAGCAATCCAATGAAAATAAAAAGTATATTTATTATAAAATCAAATGCAACAAATTGATTGCTGAAAAACATATATGTTGTATTTGGTATATTAATACATGTACACATTAAAAAAGCAGATATACCATAGCTTTGTAAGGAGCACAATAATGAAGTTGTTCTGTCCTTAAACATTAGGCCAACAAATTTAACTGTGAATGTAAGCGCAAATAAAGAATTACAAGCTCTAATTGTGTAAATAATTCTATGCACGCTAAACGGATATTCACTGTAAAGAATTATTGGCAAAACACACAGTGCAAAAATTCCTATTAAAGCAAAATTGCGATATACGCTTTTTTTAGGAGCAAGCTGGTTTTGGTTATATACTAACAAAATTAAAAATATACCAAAAAACAAAATGCATATTGCAAAAATTAGCCTTGCAGATAATGCAAATAGCTTTAATTGTTCGGTGCCTCTTGCGTGCCCAAAATTTGTGCTTGGAAATACAAACTGCACATAGGCATGGTAAACACCAACAGCCGATGTGGCAATTGATACAATACCTGTTAAAACAAGTAATTTATAATTCGGAAAAATAAACCTCTTTATTTGCATATTTTCTTTTTTCACAAACACTATTATATTTATACCTAAAATTATAATTAAAAGTATAATATAACGAACCCATGCATTAGAATATACAACAAAATTAGAATTTCCGCCTGCTGTAATCATTGTAAAAACGTCAGCTAAATAAAGAGCCCCTACAAATATGCAAAATATTAGCACATTTTTGCAGGTTGTTTTGCTCATGTCCTATCCTCCAAACCGGTATATTGCTTCTTGTCCCCGATATATTTATATGCAGGCCTTATTATGCGGTTAGAAAACGCAACTTCTTCTAAACGATGCGCACACCAACCGGGTATACGGCTTATGGCAAACAGCGGTGTGTGCAATTCCTCTTCTATGCCAAGCATAGTGTATATTAAACCACTGAATAAATCCACATTAGCGCAAACATCAATTGGGCCTTTAACTCTGTGCATAGCCCTACTGCCTAAACGCTCTACAGCGCAAAGTAGTTTATATTCTCTTTCATAGTTCTTTTTAACTGCAAGGTCTTTTGCACGTGTTCGCAATATTGTTGCCCTTGGGTCACTCTTAGTGTAAACAGCGTGCCCTAAACCATATATTAACCCGCTTTTATCCCCTGCTTGCTTTCTTAAAAGTTTCTCTAAAAACGCAAGTATTTCTTCATCATCATTTTCATCTTTTACATTTTCATTTATATGTGCAAGCATTTCCATAACTTTATGGTTTGCGCCACCGTGTTTCGGGCCTTTTAAACTGCCAATTGCTGCACTAATTGCAGAATATGTATCTGTTCCCGATGACGAAAGCACTCTACATGTAAATGTTGAGTTATTACCGCCGCCATGGTCTGCATGTAAAACAAGGCATAAATCGAGTAGTTTAGCTTCCTCTTTAGTAAACTGTTGGTCAGCTCTGTATGTAGAGAGTATATGCTCTGCCGTGCTTAGCCCAGGTGTAGGCAAGTGTAAGTACATGCTCTTTTTAGCATAAACACGTTGCCTAATTTGAAAAGCATTTACCATTATTGTCGGCAAACTCGCAGTTAAATGCATACATTGTTTTAATATATTCTCAAATTCTTGGCCTTCCGGGTTATCATCATAAGAATATAGCGCCAAAACACTGCGCGCAATTTTATTCATTATATTTGGCGATGGCGCTTTCATTATCATGTCTTCAGCAAAATTTTCGGGTAATTCTCTGCACTCTTCAATTAACAATTTGAACTTCTCTAGCTCGTTTTTAGTTGGTAATTTCCCAAAAATCAAAAGATAAATAACTTCTTCAAAAACAAACCTATCTTCTTCATAAGCAGCATTAACTAAATCGTTTACATCTATTCCGCGATAAATAAGTTTTCCGGGTACAGCAACCCTATTACCCTCTTGTAATTCATAGCCCACAACATCACAAATATTAGTAAGCCCTGCTAGTACACCTGTACCATCTGCATTCCTCAGGCCTCTTTTTACCTGTAATTTTTCACTTATTCCAGGATCAATTGAGTTATTTTTCCAGTATTCATCGCATAAATATTTAATAGAAACAACTTTGCTTTTACTGTGTTCATTATTTTGCATTATATCTCTCCTTCACTTAAATGTACAAGTTACCCCTCAAGTGCTCGCAATAGCACAAATAACTTAGTAGCTTTATTCATTATACACAATATGCGCCTAAAACACAAGTTGATGCATATTAAAATATATAAACATGTCGTTAATACGACGGAACGGAGCATTTTATGCGTAAAATTTTACCATCTATTATTATGTTTGCACTGCTTATTTATTTTTTGCCTGTTTTACCTGTTCTATTTGATAACTATTTTATTACGCCTAATGAAAGCGCTACAAATCAAAACTCTACTAGCACAGTGCAAGAAGTGCAAAACAGCTTAAACATTCCAAACACAAGCAGTAATTCGCATACCGATAGTACTACTCAAAACGAGCCTTTAAGCACAAACAGTGATGTACTTAAAATATATAACGAAGCAAGCGACATAGTAGATACTGTTACATTAAGAGATTACACAATTGGCGCAGTTGCCGCTGAAATGCCTATGTCTTACAGTGATGAGGCTCTTAAAGCGCAGGCCGTTGCAAGCTTAAGCTATGCACTCGCTTTAAAAGTAAACTCAAACGGCGGCGACCCTAATTTAAACGGCGCATATTTTTCGGCAAACCCGTCAATGCGCATGGGTTATATGACCGACGATGTTATGCAAAGCTATTGGGGCGACGCTTATAAAGAAAACAAAACAAGGCTTGAAAATATTGTTGACAGCTTAGAGTATAAAATATTAACTTATGATAATTTGCCTGCTTTAGCATGTTATCACGCCATAAACACAGGCTTTACACAAAGCGCACAAGTAGTTTGGGGTACAAATGTAGACTACTTAGTAAATGTCAATTCACCATACGATGCATCGCACGAAGAATATAGCGTTGAGATATCATTTACAACCGAAGAGATGATTGCGGCGCTGCGCTCTATTGGTGTAGAGCCTATGGGCGCACCAAGCGAATGGTTTTCAAATGCAATTATTAGCCCCGAGGGGTATACAACTTCTATAAGCGTTGGCGAAAAAGTAATTGATGGACAGCAATTCAGAGAAGTTTTGGGATTAAGAAGCTCTGCATTTGATATTAAATTATCCGATACAAATAGATTTGTTGTAACAACAAAAGGTTATGGGCACGGAGTAGGTTTAAGCCAATATGGTGCAAACGCTATGGCATTAGAGGGTAAAAACCACGAGGAAATACTAATGCACTATTACCCCGGAACACAGTTCAGTTATGCACTATAATATTGAACAGTATATAATAAATTGACACTTCATGTATATTATGTTAAATTAAATATTAGCAAGTGCAAAATATACTCGCAGTGAAAAGATTAAAGAGAGATTTTTTTGCTTTTTAGCAAATGAGCTATTCTGATTTGCCGAAAAATTATTATTTTTCTTTTTTTATACCGCTACTGTTCAACATTCACTTCACCTATTTTGCAAATGACTATGAAAATGATATAAGAGGTTTAAAATGATATATACAATAAAAAACGAAAAATTCACAGCAAAAGTTAACGATTTTGCAGGCGAGTTAATTTCATTCCAAGATAAAAAAAATGTAGATTATATTTGGACGGGCGATGAAAAATATTGGCCGAAACACACACCTTTCTTATTTCCGATAGTTAGCTCACTAAAAAACGATACAATTGAAATTGACGGCAAAGAGTATAATATGCAAAAGCATGGTTTTGTGCGAAATATGCAGTGGGAAGCCGTTGAAACAAACGAAAGCTCAATAGTTTTAAAGCTTATATCAAATGAAGAAACATTAGCACAATACCCATTTAAATTCAAATTGCTTATGAGGCATGAACTGCAAGAAAACGGTTTTAAAACAACTTTTGAAATATATAATGAAGACGATAAACCTATGATATTTTGCGTAGGTGGGCACCCCGGCTTTTGCTGCCCATTATTTGATGGTGAAAGTTTCAGCGATTATGAGCTTATTTTTGAGCACAGCGAAAACCCTTGTGCCATGCTTTGCGATGAAAACAGCATTTTGCAAGGCGAGCGCACACAAAGTTTACTAACGCAAAACAACACTGTTTTGCCTCTTGAGTACTCTTTATTTGATAAAGATGCTATTATTTTCGATGATGTTAATTCACGTAAAATAACACTAAAGCACAAAGAAAAAGGGCATGGAATACATTTTGAATATGAAAACTTAAACAACATTGCTGTTTGGTCTCCCCCATTTAAAAATGCACCGTTTTTGTGTATTGAGCCGTGGAAAGGTTTGCCGGCACTTGCAAATGAGAGCGGTAAATTTGAAGATAAACCCGATAGCTTAATGCTTGAAAAGAAAGGTGTATTCAGTGTAAGCTATACTGTTAAAATATTATAATGGCTAAAACATATAATGGCTAAAACATATAATGAAGAGGGTGAGTTTTATATGCTCACCCTCTTCATTTTTTACTCAATAATTATTGCAAATTAAATTTACGGCAAAATAATTTCAGGGTTAATAAAGTCAATTCCCTCGTAAAAGCCGCCGCCTACATTAAATGGCACCGTATTATATCTTGTTCCCAAATGTAAATGGTTGCCGAATGAATCGCCAGTGTTGTTAACATAACCAATAATTGTACCTTTTTTTACATAGCTACCAACTCGCACATTTAATGTTTCTACCCTGCTCATGTGTAAATAATAAGAGCGTATATACCTATACTGCTTTCCTGTGCCAAAATCGTGATTAAGGCGCACAGATACTCCCTCAAGTGGGTTGGTTGCCTCGCTTGTAATAGCCGATACAACGCCGTCGTATATTGCATAAATTGGCGTGTTTAATGGCGCGGCCATATCAACGCCATCGTGGTTTGGCCTTGCCGCGGTGCGATATCCGCTTGTAATTGGGTATTGTTCTTGGCTATATAGAGGCCATATTGCACCATAAGGCGAAACTGCACCCGATCCGTTATCAAACTCTTCAAACTTAAATATTTGGCTGTCATCATCTATAAACTCTTGCCATCTAACATCTGCGCCTTTCTCTTTTCCCAGTGCCGTTAAATAATAATCATATTCTTTCTGCCTAATTCTATATAAATTCTCATCGCGGTTAATTGTAAAAATTTCTATTTTACTATCTGTTAAATTGCTTGCCCATGTGTAGATATCGCAATTAAATTTATTATACGTACCAAACCAGATATTCATGGCATAAGATAAATTTAGCGCTGTTTTTAATCTTGCAAACCCTTCTTCAAAGTTCACGTCTATAAGCCAGCTTTGGTCGTTTATAACTTCCTTTTCCCATATAATAATGTTTCTGTTTTGTGAAACTTGGCTGTTCCCGTATACACTTAATGCTTGCCCTTCACCTGCGTGTGAAATAAACCAATAATATTTTCCGCTTTCATAAGCCATAATTTACCTCCAAAAATGTAATACTACTATATTGTATTAATCTATTTGAAAAAATGTTACTGTAATTTTACTTTTATAGCTTACTTTAGCTATTTTTAACAACAAAAAACGAAGAGCTATTTAAAACAAATAGCTCTTCGTTACTTAAATTATTAAAATTTAAACAAATTGATTGTTCAAGCAATACAAGCTTATTTAAGCTCGATTTTTGCGCCTGCTTCTTCAACTTTCTTTTTAATTTCTTCAGCATCTGCTTTAGCAGCTTGCTCTTTAAGAGTTTTAGGTGCATTATCAACAAGCTCTTTAGCTTCTTTTAGGCCAAGGCCTGTTGCTTCTTTAACAGCTTTGATAACTGCCATTTTGTTTGCGCCAACTTCAGCAAGAACAACGTCAAATTCTGTTTTCTCTTCTGCTGCCGGTGCGCCACCTGCTGCTGCGCCTGCCATCATAACAGGTGCTGCTGCGCTAACGCCAAATTCTTCCTCTACTGCTTTAACTAATTCGTTAATTTCAAGTAGAGTCATACCTTTAATTTCTTCTATCATAGCTTTAATATCAGCCATAGTTTTAATCCTCCAATATATTTGTTAATTTATTTTTTTAATTTATGCAACATCTTCAGCTGCTTTTTTATCAGCTACAGCTTGCAAGCCAACAGCCAAATTACGCACATTTCCTGTAAGCGCTGAAAGTAGCATAGATAGCAAACCTTCGCGGCTTGGCAAATTTGCAATTGAAGCAACTTCTCCGGCGCTCATAACATTTTCGTCCATAAAACCGGCTTTGATTGTGAATGCACCTTTGCTTTTCTCTGCATATTTGTTTAAAATTCTTGCGGCAGCAATTTGATCATCTTTTGATAACGCAAGTGCTGTTGAACCTACCATGTGCTCTGTCATACCCTCAAGGTTTGTGCCCTTAACAGCTAAACGCAGCATTGTGTTTTTAACAACAGTATACTCAACGCCTGCTTCACGAAGGTCTGCACGCAACTTTGTATCATTTGCAACGCTAATGCCCTTATAGTCAACAATAACGCCTGCAACTGAATTTTCAAGTTTTTCACGAATAGAGGCAACATAAGCTTGCTTCTCGCTTAAAATTTTCTCACTTGGCAATATTTTCACCTCGTTCCATATTATTAATATAAAAAAGCCTCTTTCTCACAGCGAGAAAGAGGCGAAGTTTTTAATAAACACAAAAACTAATCGCACGTTTCTCGGCAGGAAGGGTTTGGCCCTTTACGCATTTGCTCCTGCTGTCTTTAAAACAGCTTGTTTATTATAGCACTTACATGTGCTTTTGTCAAATTTAAGTTTAACTAAACAATATCAAAGCGCTTAATTAATTATGCACCGAATTTTGCACTGTTCAACTTAATGCCGGGGCCCATAGTTGATGCAACTGCAACACTTTTAATGTATTGCCCTTTTGCAGCAGATGGTTTTGCTTTAACAATAGCTTCCATAACAACTTTTACGTTTTCGTCAAGCTTTGCAGCGCCGAAAGACGCTTTGCCTACAGGTACATGAATAATATTAGCTTTATCTAAACGATATTCAATTTTACCTGCTTTTGCTTCAGAAACCGCACGGCCAACATCAGGTGTAACTGTTCCGGCTTTTGGGTTTGGCATTAAGCCTCTTGGGCCTAAAACTTTACCTAAACGTCCAACAAGTCCCATCATGTCCGGTGTTGTAACTAAAACGTCAAAATCTGTAAAGCCTTCGTTTTGAATTTTTGCAACTAAATCTGCATCGCCAACAAGCATTGCGCCTGCCTCCTCTGCAGCTTTTGCACCGTCGCCTTTGGCAATTGCAACAACACGCACATCTTTACCTGTACCGTGTGGCAAAACAACAGCGCCGCGCACTTGTTGGTCTGCATGGCGGCTATCAACGCCTAAACGAACGTGTAATTCAACCGTTTCATCAAATTTTGCTTTAGATGTTTGGCAACAAATTTCTAAAGCCTCTGTGCTATCGTATAATTTTGTTCTGTCAATCAGCTTTTTGCTGTCAACATATTTCTTACCCTGTTTCATAATAACCTCCTGTGGTAAAATCGGAAATTTCCTCCCACTAATGTCGGGTGTATTTGTTTGCAAGTAATTGCTTATTTAAAAGCTATTATTCCCTTGCAAATGCTCTTAGCTTATTTTAACCTTCAACCGTAACGCCCATGCTACGGCATGTGCCCGCTATCATACTAACGGCAGTGTCTAAGTTTGCAGCGTTCAAATCGGGCATTTTTGTTTTGGCGATTTCCTCAAGCTGAGCACGGGTAATCGACGCAACCTTTGTTTTGTTTGGAACGCCTGAACCGCTCTCGATGTTAAGCGCTTTTTTAATAAGCACTGCAGCGGGAGGGGTTTTTGTGATAAAGCTGAATGAACGGTCGGCATAAACGGTTATAACAACCGGAATTAAATAGCCTATGTCCTTTTGTGTGCGCTCATTAAATTCTTTTGTAAAAGAAACAATGTTTACACCGTGTTGGCCAAGCGCTGGGCCTACAGGTGGTGCCGGTGTTGCTTTGCCGGCTGGAATTTGGAGCTTAATATACCCCGTTACCTTTTGAGCCATGAATTGTGCACCTCCAAAAAATTGTGGTTAATTGCGAAACGAGCCGTGTGCCCGATTCTCCCACGAGCATGCTTTGCACACTCTATCAATCCGCATTGCGGTTTTGATTTAAAATAATATTGCATTACAGCGGTTTAACATCTGCAAAACCGAGTTCTGCCGGTGTTTCGCGCCCAAACATGGACACCAGCACACCAACTGTTCTTTGCTCTTTGTTTATTGATTGTACTATACCAATAAAACCTGCCATTGGGCCTTCGGTTATTTGAACGTTAACACCAACTTCATAATCCAGTTGAACTTCGTGTTTCTCAACGCCCAAAGCCTCTACTTCTTTATCGCTTAGCGGTATGGGTTTTGAGGACGCGCCAACAAACCCTGTAACGCCTCTTGTGTTGCGCACTATATACCAGCTTTCATCTGACATAACCATTTTAACGAGAACATAGCCGGGAAACAGTTTACGCTCAACTTCGCGCTCTTTGCCATCTTTTATTTCAGGCACCATTTCGGTAGGAACTTTAACATCGCAAATTAAATCTGTTAAACGGCGACTTTCCACCATTTTCTCTAAATCTTGCGACACTTTTTTCTCATAACCGGAATATGTGTGTACAACATACCATTTAGCTACTGTGCTATTATCTTCAGCCATGCATTGCCCTCGCTTTCTAAATTAAACTTTTAAGCAGTTTGCAATACTAATCGCAGTATAAAGCCAAATAGAGAATCAAGCCCAAATATGAACACCGCAGCAATTAATACTACTGATAAAACGATTAAAGTATTATTTATAATTTGCTTTTTGCTTGGCCATGCAACTTTTTTCATTTCGCTTACAACGTCGCGAAAAAATTTGCCTATTTTTTTGAACACACCGCCCACTTTTGCTAAAGGGCCCGGTTTCTTTTTGCTTTGATCAGCCATAATACTCAACGCCTTTCTATTTAGTTTCGCGATGAGATGTGTGTTTTCTGCATTTTGGGCAATACTTGTTCATCTCAAGCCTGTCGGGATTGTTCTTTTTGTTTTTCATTGTGTTATAATTGCGCATTTTGCAATCTTTACACGCCAACGTAATTTTAACTCGCATTTTCGGCACCTCCATATAAGTGGTTTAAAACTTGCAAGGCAATAAAATATTGCTTGCACCATATAGCCTCCCTCACAGAGCAGGCAGCGCAAAATTTGCACAAAAAAATAGACCTGCAAAAGAGGTAACATAATAATAGCATATATTATGAAGATAGTCAAGTGTTTTTTATATATAAAGCATTTTATTGTTTTTATATATTTTTTCATGCAATGAAACTATTATTTTCACAAGCGCTACTTGTAAAAAACCGCTTGCAAAAACATAAAACAATTTGCAAGCGGTTTTTACTTTTAACTTATTTATTACTTTTATTAAGGTAATTAATAAAAGTAAAGCAATCTATTAATAATCGTTTCTGCGTTTTTTCCTTATGCGCAGTGTCACAACAAGTGCAATAACAAGAACCATTCCAACAATCAGCACAATTACAACCCAGCCGCTTCCGCCTTCTTCATGGCTTCTAACATCGCTCCATGCGGCATCCATTGCACTGTTAATATCATCAGGTAAAACATCAAATGTTTCGCTATTGTTTATTACTTCTGCAGGTGGGTACATAAGTTCGCTGTTTTTTGTTTCCTCATCTAATAGCTCATAAACTTCTGTATGAGGTGTTGAGTACCAAATATACTCTGTATTTGCAAGCGCAACCTCGGTTTCACACATATAGTTAATAAACATTTCAGCCGCTTCTTGTTTTGTGCTTGTTGCCGGAATACACATTGCATCCACATACATATTAGAACCTTGGTGTGGAACAAACATAGCAAGCGCTTCGTTGTTTTCCATCATAGTAACGCCGTCGCCTGCGTAATAAGCTGCAAACGCTGCTTCGTTTCCTTGCATTTTATCGAAAACTTCATCCATTACATAACTTTGATTAAGCGGTTTTTGCTCTTTTAGCGCCTGTGTTGCAGCATCTATTTCCTCTTGTGTTTGAGGGTTCAGCGAATTACCAATATATTTTGAAGCAATAGCAAATGCATCTCTTGAATTGTTAAACATTAGCATTTGGCCCTCATATTTTTCGTCCCAGAAAAGGCCCCAGCCTTGTTCTAAATCTGCTTCATCAACCATCTCTGTGTTGTAAATTAAGCCAACAACGCCCCACATATAAGGCACAGAAAATTTATTATCGGCATCATAGCTTGCATTTTTATAAGCTTCGTCTATATATTTGTAATTAGGTATATTATCAAAATTAAGTTCTGCCAGCATATTTTCATTTGCCATTTTGCCAATCATATAATCGCTGGGGATTATAATGTCGTAGTCGCCGCCGCCGCCGCTTAATTTTGCATATAAGCTCTCATTTGTATCGTAAGTTGTGTAGTTTACGTCTATGCCTGTAAGCTCTTCAAAAGATGCTATAACATCAAGCGAGTCATCTTCACCATCTGAAATATATTCGCCCCAGTTATACACATTTAAAGTTATGCCGTCCTCTGCAAAGCGAGTGTAATCATAATCAGCACTGATTGCAGTTACCTCTGCTTGCGCCATTACACTTGTTGTGCTAAAAAGCACTGTGAATAGCGATACCGCTATTAAAAAACATATTACTTTTTTCATTTTATCCTCCATATGCCTATATAAGGCTTTAAAATTATTCATAAATATTACTTAGTTACGCATTATTGCGTATAGCCTCTTGCAAGGCTCTATCGTTTGCTTTTTCTTTTTTGCTGTCTACTGCATTAGAAATAAGAATTATTGATAGTATTACCACAAACATTATAGTTGAAAGTGCATTAATCTCAGGGCTTACTTTTCTTCTTGTCATGCTGTAAATTGCAATGGGCAATGTTTGCACTGTTCCGCTTGTAAAATAAGATACAACAAAATCATCTATTGAATATGTTAAGCTTATTAAAAAGCCGGAGAATATTGCAGGCATAATTTCAGGCAATATAACTTTAAAAAATGCTTGCCTGTGGTTACAGCCTAAGTCTAAAGCGGCTTCATAAAGCCTTATGTCCATTTGCCTAAGCTTTGGCAAAACAGTAAAAATAACATAAGGAACATTGAATGTTATATGCGCTATTAAAAGTGTTGCCATACCAAAGCCGTTAAATTTTGTTTCTACATTTAACATAGCGGTTAAAACAGATGATATGTTCTCGTTAAACACAACAAATAGTAGCATAAGCGAAACGCCTGTTACAATTTCCGGGTTTACTATTGGCACATAACTTAGTGAAATTATAGCCGATTGCGAGCGCTTTTTCATGCTGTTTATGCCAAGCGATGCCATTGTTCCAAGCAATGTTGCAATTGTTGCCGATAAAAGCATTAAAACAAGTGACACAATAAGGCTTTGAATAATCATTTCATTTCTAAATAGCTCTTCATACCATGTAAGCGAAAAATTAGTGAATACGCCCCTGCTTTTATTTTCATTGAAACTGAAAGCTATCATAACAGCAATTGGAACATAAAGGAACGAAAACAGCAAAATAATATATAATTTGCTGTACCATTTCATTTTTATCATATCATGCCCTCCATATTATCTGTATCTAAATTAGTAAAGCTCATACAGAAGAGAACAATTAACATTAATAAAAGGCTCATGGCGCTACCGAGGTTGTAGTTATAGCTATTGCCTAAAAATTGCAGCTCTATTAAATCTCCAATAAGCATAGTATTGCCGCCACCAAGCATCCTGCTTATAATAAATGTTGAAATGCTTGGCACAAAAACCATCGTTATACCCGAAGTTATACCATTTACAGAAAGCGGTACAAGCACACGAAACAGTACTTTAAAAGGGCTTGCTCCTAAATCTTGTGCGGCTTCAATAACGCTATCATCAATTTTAAGCATTATTGTGTAAAGCGGTAAAATCATAAACGGTAAGTAATTATATACCATGCCCAAAATTACAGCGCCCGATGTGTTTATCATTTGAAAGGGGCCTATGCCGAATATACCTAAAAAGCTGTTTATAATGCCGTTGTTTTCAAGCAAGCTCATCCATGCATATGTGCGTAGCAAAAAGTTCATCCACATGGGTAGCATAACAAGCATAAGCATTGTTCTTTGCCTTGAAGCGCGCATGCGCGACAGCATAAAGCTAACGGGAAAACTTAAAAACAAACATATAACAGTTGCGGCAATTGCAAGCAAAATACTGCGAACAAAAACAGAGGTATATTGCCCAAGCTCCATTATATTGTTTAATGTGAATATTCCGTTTTTATCAGTAAACGCAAAGTAAATAACAATGCATAAAGGTGCGGCTATGAATGTTACCATCCATATTAAGTAAGGCCCTGCCAAGGAACGTTTTTTTAGCATAGCTTTACGCCCCCTGCGTTTTGCGCATTATGTGAATTTCATCGGGCCCAACACACATTCCCACAAGCTCGCCAATATTTGCAGCTTGCGTTGAATGAACAAGCCATAATTTTTCACCGCTGCGCACATGCATTTCATAATGCACGCCTTTAAATATTACATTTTCCACCATTCCGGTTATTTGTCCTTGTATCATAGGCACTATTTGAACATCTTCCGGGCGCACAACAACTTGCACTATCTCATTTTTCGCAAAGCCTTTATCCACACATGTGAACTCTTGGCCTTGAAACTCCACTTTGAAGTCTTTAATCATAATGCCTTCAACTATATTGCTCTCGCCTATGAAATCGGCAACAAAGGCATTTTCAGGCTCGTTGTAAATATCCTGCGCGCTACCTATTTGCTGTATCTCGCCTTTATCCATTACCACAACGGTATCAGACATAGTAAGCGCTTCCTCTTGGTCGTGCGTAACATAGATAAACGTGATATCAAGGCTTTGCTGTATGCGTTTAAGTTCTATTTGCATATCTTTGCGAAGTTTTAAATCCAGTGCGCCAAGCGGCTCGTCTAAAAGTAAAACTTTGGGGCTGTTTACAAGCGCCCTTGCAATTGCAACACGTTGTTGCTGGCCGCCTGAAAGTGTTGCCGTGCTTCTTCGCTCATAGCCTTTAAGGCCAACAAGCTCAAGCATTTCAAGAACACTGCGCTTAATTTGTTTTTCATCAATTTTTTTAAGGCGAAGGCCGAACGCAACATTTTCGTAAACATTTAAGTGTGGAAAAAGCGCATATTTTTGAAAAACTGTGTTTACTTGCCTTTTATATGGCGGCAAGTTTGTGATGTTTTTTCCATTAAAAAAGACACTGCCCGATTGTGGTTGTACAAAACCACCGATAACCCTCAAAGTAGTTGTTTTGCCACAGCCCGACGGCCCAAGCAGCGTAACAAATTCTTTGTCGTGGATATCCAGACTCAAGGATTTCAAAACCCTCTGAGAGTCATAATCGACTACAATGTCATTTAATGAAATTATTGCTGAATTTTGCATAAACTGCATCCCCCTTTGCGGAAATTTTCTTTACAACATCGCTGTTATAAAGCAGATGCCAATTACGCCACCCCGCAAAAGGTTTGTTACACCAAGGCAAAGCCTCGGCTACAGTGGTGCATACGGTCATCTTTTAATAGATGTAGCATGTGATAAACATGCAAATGATACTATACTTGTTATTTTGTATAATGTCAATAGTTTTTTAAAATTTTTATTTTTTTATTGCTTTTTTAAATATTTC
The DNA here is from genome assembly GCA_964371975.1 of uncultured Bacteroides sp. Taxonomy (GTDB): domain Bacteria; phylum Bacillota; class Clostridia; order Oscillospirales; family Ruminococcaceae; genus Ruthenibacterium. The sequence goes on along the minus strand of CAYJPD010000016.1, from coordinate 14,126 downwards.
ATATGTCTTTTTATTTATAATTTCAGAAAAGCTAAACAGAGCGCATGCGCCTATAATTATACACGGCATCAAATTTGTAAAATACCTACCTGTAACTTCCCAAGCTGAAAAAAATACCATGCCTCCAAAGGCACATAAATAAACAGCTATCTTAACGGCATCGTTATTTTTTTTCAATAAAAAGGCCAAACACGCCAGTAAACAAAGCAATTGCATTGCTAAATATGCGCCATCGCAATAAGATTTGTAAAGCGAGTAATATTCGCTGTGATATATAACATATTTGTGCATAAAATTAGTGTTAGCAGGGCCATTATTTAAAAAGTCAGACATTCCGAATGTTCCATCTGTCATAAAAATATTTGTTTTTTCAAGCCAGAGCTTACCAAGTCCTACAGGCCCTAAATTGTAAATTCTATCAAATATTTCCTCATTAATGCTTTGGTTTCTAAGTTCAATATCTGTAAAAGAGCGTGTAAAGGTGTAATCTTCGCCGTTATATCTGCCAATTCCTTTCAAACCCATCATAACCCAATGGGTATACGGTGTGTTTAGTTGATATGAAATTTCTTCATCTAAGAATTTTTCACTTGAATTTGACATAATAGCGTTTGCTAATAACATAGCTATAGCACAGCTTATGGCAATTGCAAAAAAAGCTTTGTACCTTTTAGATAATAAACAAATAATTAAAATAGCTATAGGCATTATAACTGTTGTAAATTTAACTAAAGAGCCGAGTGCTACCACCGCGGATAAAAATATTATAAGTAATATTTTTTTAACATTTAAATTAACATCATTATTTTTTTTAGCGGTTTTATCACGCACTTCGAATTTATTACTGTTTGCAAATGAATTTATACCGCTTTCACAAACAACACTACTGTCATAATTTATTATTCTTAAATACAAATATAAGCTTGTAAAAGGGAAAATAATTGATAGAAAATCTGTGTAAAACACAGCGCCGCTGTGCCATAATGCAGGCATAAACAAAAGCGCTGCTAAAAACATAAACGATGCCTTTACCCCATAAAGCCTTTTTGTAATAAGCACACACAAATAAAATGTAGTTGTTATTAGCAGTGAATTTGAAATTACAGCAACTGCAAAATAATCGTTAAAGCCTAAAAAGTGTGCAACGCTGAAAAAGAAGCTGAAAAAATAAACGCCGCCAATATTATTCGGGAAATAGTAAAAATAATCTTTAGATGCAGTATTATAATCTTGTGTGGCAAAACTGCCTTTTGTTGCAAATTCTATTGCGTTATTATAAACAGCAGATAAATCAAACATAGGGTCATATCTTAAATTAAGGCCAATGCTTATTAGCACAATAAAGTATATCAAGCTAAAAACAGGCAAAATTTTATAATAGCTTTTGCCTAATATATTAATATACTTTGAAATTAAATAATAAGCTGCTGCCATTAAGCATAATACAATGCCGCAAGAAATTGCGGTAAGAACAAAAGATGCATCAAATTTTCTTAGCTGCCAAACAAAGAAAAAAAACGCAATAATTCCAAAAGCTACAATATAAAGTGTGTAAAATGCTTTAACAGCAAAATCATTAACCTTGTTCATAAAAAGCCTACCATTCCAATTATTCAATACTTAATAACACGTTAAAATTGCTATTTCTAATAATAGAAATAGCAATTTAAATAATTAAATTATATATGTAATTACATATTTTTTTTGCATAAAAAGAAGAATTTACTCAAAATTATGCTTCTTGCTCTTCCTCGCTTGCTTCGCTTTCTTCTTCAACAGCTTGTACATTTTCTTCCGCAGCAGGTGCTTCAAGTAAAGCTTTAATTGACAAGCTAATGCGTTTTTTATCAAAATCAACTTCTGTTAATTTAACATTAACTTCTTGGCCCACTTTAAGAGCATCTGAAACTTTATCAACTCTCTCGTGTGATATTTCACTAACGTGCACAAGGCCGTCAATGCCCGGTAGAATTCTAATGAATGCACCGAATTTAGTAAGTGAAACAACAGGCGCTGTAAATTCACTTCCAACAGGGAATTCATTTTTAAGTTTTTCCCATGGATTGTCTTCTGTTTTCTTATATCCAAGTGAAACTTTTTTGTTTTCAGAATCAAGCTCTTTCACATATACTTCAACAGTATCGCCCACTGTTAAAACAGCAGATGGGTGCTTAATGCGCTCCCATGAAAGCTCGCTGATGTGAACAAGCCCGTCAACGCCGCCAATATCAATAAACGCACCATAATTTGTTAGGCTTTTAACCACGCCGGTGTATTTTTTATCAACAGCAACGCTTTGCCAAAAGCTGTCGCGCATTGCGTCTGCTTCGCCTGCAAGAACTTGCTTAATTGAACCCACCACATGGCGAGGTTCACATTGAATTATTTTTAAACGCACATTTTGTTTCACAAGCTTTGTATAATCTTCGCTGTGGCGAAGTGTTGCTTGTGAGCGCGGAACAAACACACGCACATTGTTAACTAAAACAACTAAGCCACCTGTGTTAAATTCAGCTACATATCCATCTAAAATTTCTCCGCTTTCAACTGCTTGTTGAACGGCAACTCTACCCTTGTTTTCATCGAGCTTACGTTTAGAAAGATAAACTATGCCATCTTGATCTTTGACACTGATAACCATGAGATCGAGTTCTTCGCCTTTCTTCACTAAATCTTCAGCTTTGGCGGAAGGGTCATTTGAGAGTTCTTCAAGTTTAATAAAACCGGTGTGCTTCATTCCTATATCTACTTGCACTTCGTTTGGTGAAACACCTGTAACTATTCCTTTCACCACTTGCCCGGAAAAAACTTGCTTCATTGAGGCATCAATCATCTCCTCAAAGCTCATTTCCTCTTCTCTAATCATATCACTCATATTGCTCAGTACCTCCTCAATTATAGACGCAGGCGTCGACGCTCCTGCTGTAACACCAATAGTTTGTGCACCTAAAAAAAACTCAGGTTTCAGTTCTTCTTTAGTTTCAACACTGTAAACCTTTGTGTGTTTAGCAGCAACAGCAGCAAGTTTTTGAGTATTGGAGGAATGTTTGCCACCAATTACTATAACGCAATCGGATATTTTGCTTAATTCTTCCGTTTCATTTTGCCGCGTCCACGTTGCACTACATATTGTATCAAAAAAATTTGCGTTTGTACATACTTTTTTTATAAAGTTGCAACATTGTAACCATTTTGTTGTTTCAAATGTAGTTTGAGCTACCACAACAATGTTGTTTTCCACAATATTTTCTTCAAAATACTGCTTTAAATTAGTTATATCTCCAAACACAAAAACTTTGCCTTTTGTATGCCCTATTATGCCTTGAACCTCAGGATGTTTCTCATCGCCCGCAATAAATAAAGTTTTTCCTTCTTTACCTGCGGTTTCTGCAATTTTATGAATTTTTGTTACAAAAGGGCAAGTTGCATCAAAAATTTCTGTTTTTTGCTCTCTTAGCTCATCGTAAACATCAAGCGGAACGCCATGGCTTCTAATAATAACGCCAAAGTTTTCCGGCACATCTTTGGGGCTTTTTACTGTAAGCGCTCCCAATTGTTCAAGTTTTTCCACACATTGCCTATTGTGAATTAAAGGGCCAAGCGTTGCTATTTTTTCACCTTGCTTTAGCAAATCATTTGCCATGTTAACGGCTCTGTCTACACCGAAACAAAAACCTGCTGTTTTAATACTAATTATTTTTGCCATAATGCCCTATCTCTCCAAAATAAATAAAAACAACGCTATATCAATTATTGTACACTAAGTTATTCTATTTGTAAAGCAGTAATTTTCATTTTCACTTATAAAGTTAAATAAAATTACAAAAACTGCTTATTTTCTATAAGCATATCCTCTAAACGCTGCCTTAACATTGCTTTACATTCGCGCAATGCGCTTGCCGAATAATTTTCACTGAGGTTTAAGTCTTCATATTTAATCGGTTTATCAAATATTACGGTAGTTCTCTTAAACATTTTGGGCTTTTTACACTCGTAAACTATTCTGCACGGCACTAAATCGGCTTTTGCTTGCGCGGCTATAACAAATGCACCTGATTTAAATTTAAGCAGTTCACCGTCTGTTGAGCGTGTGCCCTCGGGGAAAACAAGTGCGCCCCTACCCGCTTTAACTTCCTCAATAGCTTTATTTATAACACTAACATCACCTTTGCCCCTTTTAACGGCAACCGCACCCATATTGCCAAAAAACCATTTTAAAAACCAATTGGCAAACAGTTCTTCTTTTGCCAATACTATAAGCCTTTTGCCAAAACACCTTGCTGTTACCACCATAACTACATCAAAAGCACTAACATGATTTGGCGTAATTATAAAACTACCCTCTTTTGGCAAGTTCTCTTTTCCTATAACACGCATACCATAAAGCAATTTAGCCAGTACCCAAAGTACACTTACAACTATTGCATATAACATTTAAATGTCCTCTTTTATTTTATTTTCAATCAGCTCTTGTAAAAGCAGTAGCGATTGCTCGAAAGTATTGCCTGTTGTATTGACAAGTATGGCATCATCAGCCGGCTTTAACGGCGCCGCTGCACGTGTTTCGTCGTTCTTATCGCGCGTTATAACGTCACTTAACACATCGTCATAATTCACATCTTGCCCTTTTTGCAATAGTTCTTCAAAACGCCTTTGTGCTCTATCTTGTGCGCTTGCGGTTAAAAATATTTTAATATTTGCATTGGGCAAAACAACAGTTCCAATATCTCTGCCGTCCATAATAGCGTTGCTTGAACTCGCAAGCTCTCGTTGTGTTTCAAGCAAAAATTCCCTAACAGGAACATGTGCGCTAACATCGGAGGCAGCCATCGAAACCTCTGGCGTTCTTATATCATCAGACACATCTTTACCGTTTAAAAACATGCGCTGTTCGCCGTTAACATATTTTAATTCAAGCTTAATTTTCGGCAAAAGGCCGCTTACGGTTTTCAAATCCTTTGTATCTATATTAGCATTTAAAACAGCAAGGCCTATTGTTCTGTACAGTGCACCTGTGTCAACATAAATAAAGCCTAATTTGCTTGCAATTTGCCTTGAAAGAGTGCTTTTACCTGCACCTGAAGGGCCATCTATTGCTACAGAAATCATAATAAATCTCCTTTAATCTAAAAAATTATTGATATTTTAATAAAACAGTTAAACTGTTAAAACTAAATATTTTGTGCTACCGTATATGCACTTGAAAAGGCAATTCCCAAATTATATCCGCCTGTATATGCATCTAAATCTAAAACTTCGCCTGCAAAATAAAGCCCCTTACATAATTTGCTCTGCATGGTTTTAGGGCTAACTTCCTTAACATTTACGCCGCCGCTTGTTATAACAGCATGCTCTAAATCACCTTTTTGCTTTATATCTATTGTGAATTTTTTTAAAAGTTGTGCTAATTTTGCACGCTCTTGTTTTGTAATTTGGTTTGTTTTTTTAGATGTATCAACGCCCCACTTTTCTAAAACAACCTCTTGCATTGACGCCGCAAGCAATTTCACAAGGCAATTTGAAACATCTTTGTTTGCCAAAAGCTCGAAATCTTTTAATATGCGCTTATTTAAAACTTCTTCGCTCAATGCAGGTTTCAAATCTATATTTAAACTGTAATTATATTTCTTAATATCTTTTATATGAGCGCTTGCGCTTAAAACAAGTGGACCTGAAACACCAAAATGCGTAAAAAGCATTTCGCCCATCTCTTTATATATAACTTTGCCGTTTTCAAGCAGTGAAAGCTCAACATTTTTTAGCGTTAAGCCCATAAGTTTTTTGCAGGTGCTCCCTTTTTCCACAAGTGAAACTAAGCTTGGCTCAGGGGTAATTATTGTGTGCCCTGCTTGCTTTGCAAGTTTATAGCCATCTCCTGTGCTGCCTGTGACGGGGTATGATATTCCGCCTGTTGCTATTAAAACATTTTTAGCCATTATCTGCTTTTTATCACTTAATTCAACGCCTATTACTTTGCCGTTTTCTATAAGCAGTTTTTCAGCTTTTGCATTATAATTAATTTGTGCATCTTGTGCATAAGTAAGCAATGCATTTAAAACCTGCTTTGCGTTATCACTCTTTGGGAAAACTCGCCTTCCCCTCTCGGTTTTAAGCGGCACATTGAGCTCGTTTTCAAAAACATGCATAATAAACTCGGGCGGGCACAAATTCAGTGCTGAATATAAAAACCGTGCATTTGTTTTTACATTTTGCATAAACTCAAGTGCTGTGCAATTATTTATTAAATTACAGCGCCCTTTACCGGTTATAAGCAGTTTATTTCCAGCGCTTTGCTTATGCTCTAAAACAAGCACGCTTTTGCCTTTTTCGCTAAGTGCGCCTGCCGCAAAAAGCCCGGCGGCGCCTGCACCTATAATGCATACATCTATCAAAAGTATCTCCTTTTTTGCCTATAGCAGCTATAAACTGCTTATTGATATATTACCGCTTAATTCCACTTAAATGTGCTGTGAAACATTAAAATTTTTCAACGCTCTCAACTAAATATTTTTGCTGTTTGAAAATTAAATTAACAAGTAGCGATAAATATTTTAGTACCATTGTTAAAATAACAAATACACCGCAAAAACCCACAGTTAAAACAAACATTGTTGTTGTCCACCCTTCAATGGGTGAACCGTTGCCAAAATAAATGATTAATGTGTAAATTAGCTCGCCAATTGCCAAAAAGAACATTAAACTCGATACAAAAAAGCTGAATTTATATGCAGCGGTTGTGTAAAGCATCAAAGAATTCAGCGCTAAGCCTGAGCGCGGTGACGCACTGCTGTTTTCGTAAGAGCGCACGCTTTCATCGTTAATTGCATAAATTTTAAGCCCACTTGCCGCATAAGCAGCTTTTCTGTAAGCAGGAACTTGTGAAATTGACCTCACCCTATTTACTGCCCTTCTGCTCAAAAGCCTAAAAACATCTGTTTGTAATTTGTGCTGTGCATTAAAATTCAAATTAAACACAAAGTAAAATAAATTACTCAGTGCATTTCTGTTTTTCTTTGGCGAAACAGTAACAATATCAAAGCCCGAAAGTGCTTTAGTATATGCTGTGTTTAACAAGTCGAAATCAAACTGTGTTTCACATGTGTCAAACTCATATATAAAATCACCTATACAAGCATCAACGCCCGCATTCATGCACAATTCACAGCCCTGATGCGTACTCATATTAACAAGTGTAAGAGGCACATCGTTTTTTTGTGCAAATTCTTTTACAATTTGCACACCGCCATCTTTAGATGCATCGTTAACAACAACAATTTCATAAGCTTGAAATTTTTCATTAAGTATATTATTCACATTTTTTAAAAACTCTTCTATTTTCAATGCGTTATTGCTTAAATAAATTACAGCAGAGGCAAAATTGCTTTCTTTTTTAAATTCATTTTTCAAAATAGCACCTCATCTAAATCATATACAGTGTTAATTTTACCTGATAAAACACTTACAAATGTTGGGCTTTGTTCAAATACCCTCACAACTGTTGGCCGTGAATCGTCTATCTCGCTGGATTTTAATATAGGTTTCATGCTGAATAAACTATTGTGATACTCAAAGCCAAATTCCGGTTTTAAAAATTTACGTGCTAATTGGCTCATTTGCGGCCACGCAGTTTGCGGCTTTGCAATGCATTCATCACAGTTAAAAAGGCTGCTGTTTGTGCATTTATTATCACTGTTATTTTGGCACGCAAATGTTGGCTGTGCAAAATAGCTTGTTTTGTGCGGCGTATGGCAAACAGCAGTTAAACTGTGCAAGCCTGTTTTACCAAATGGCATAATTGAAAAAAACGGGCCATCCATAACTGTAAAACCTATATCTTTCAGCTTATCATCTACTGTGCACAGTATAATTTCACAAAGCTCATATTTTATTTCAAACGGTGCATAACCCATTAATTCATGCACATTGTTAACGCCTGCATATGTTGCGTTTAGAATAAACGGCGTTTGAAATATTTCGTTTTTATTTGTTGTTACTATCCATGTTTCCCCTTGCTTTTTCACATCAATAGCATGCTCACCGCAATGAATTTCCAAATTGGGAAACTGCTGTATTTCTTTTAATAAGTGCTCTTTTAAAATTTGTGCATCATACGTATATTCTTTTGTTAAAAATGCCCCATCGCACATATTCTCATTAAAATATTTACTTGTGGGGACTTCATCACACATAATGTCGGCAGATTTACAAAACCTTTTAAATTCATTTGCATTTGTCCAGCTGAATTGTGTGCCCGTTGCGTATATTTGTTCAAATTCACTATGCACACAAAAAGAATAATCTTCGTTAAAGCGTGTGAAATAATTTGCACTTTTTATTGCGGTTGAATAACTGCGCGGATAATGGTAGCCCATATGTACACGCGCCTGGTTTATATATGTTGCACGCATAAAAGGCGCGCTGTCTCTTTCAAGCACTAAAACTTTTTCGTTGTTTTTTGCACATTTAAGAGCGGCATATAGCCCATATAAACCTGCACCGAAAATTATTTTATTATATGTCATATACTCACTCCTAACTATAAATTTTTTCTCATGCTATGGGAATAAAATATAAATTAAAATATGGCTAATATGCGCTAAAAAACCGCTCTTCACATATAAACAGCACTTCTTTTTAATCCTAAAAAGCTTTATAAACATGCAACTAAAATGCTATGCAATAATTTATTGGCACTGCTTATAATACATTAATTTTGCATTTAAGGCAAATATTTATTAAACAAATTTGCAAATAGAATTTTCAGTAAATTTGCATTTCCGTGAACACCCTTTATCTTCGTTGGAGTTGGTTCGTTTTTAGGGTAAATTCTCGCAACCGGCACTTCGCACGCTTTATATTTAAGCTGAGTTGCCCTTGTTGAAAGGTAAGCTAACAATTCATAGCCTACAAATACGTCCCTAAGCGGTTTTACACGCTCGTCACTTAAATATTCGCTCGAATATGCTCTGTAGGCATTAGTGGTATCTGTGAACCATTTTTTTGCGCTAAGGCTTATTATAGGCGCATGAATTAACCTAACAGCTACATATCTCACAAGCGGCGTGTTTTCAGCAATACCGCCTTTTATAAAGCGGCTGCCTTGAACAAAAGCATAGCCTTTTTCAAGCGCATTAATAAAGCGCTCAACGTCCTCTATGCTATCTTTATTATTACCATCAATAGTTATAATCCCCTTATAGCCTCTTTGCAATGCATAATATATGCCCATTCGCAATTGCGCGCCTTGCTTACCTGCGCCTGTTTTTATAAGAAGTGTATTTACGCAAAGTTCATGTAGCTTTTCATGCTCCATGCTCCCGTCTGTGCTGTTGCCATCGCATAAAATTATATCTGCTAATGTGTGAACATTTGCACTTTTTGCCCTATTCAGTTGCTTTATAATGCGCTCACCCTCATTTATTATAGGAATAAGCACACAGTAATCGCTTTTTCGTTCACAAAACGCAGTTGCATTAAAATTCGGCACGCCATTTATGCTATTATGCTCGGTTGTGTTAAAATTCATTTATGAAAAATCCTCTGCAACTTGATATATTATTTTTTCTATTTTTTCTATTTCACATGCTTTCATTTCAATAGAAACAAATTTATCATATTTTTTTTGCTTTAAAATTTCTGCAAGTTCACGGTGCATTTTTCTTCTATCTATTGAATTATCAATTGGTACAAGCGAAACTTCACTTATGTGCACATGATTTACTTTATCAAAATTATCGCTTAATGTTTGAAAACTTTCGTTATTGTACAAAAAAGTTGAAAAATCGTAATTCATTTTTAAATGTTTTACTTTTTCAATAAAATTAAATGCTTGCATACTGGTATTACAAAAATTAGTTCCATATATTTCAGGGTTTGCCTCAAGTGCTATAGCCGTGTTGTTTTCACTTGCATATTGCGCTATAACTTCAAAAAAACTTATAGCATCTTCTTCGCTTTTTCCACTTGGCATCACCCTGTTTTTAGGGCAGCCAAACACTAAATTTTTACATGAAATGCTTTTTGCAAAATCTATTGCTTTTTTTGTGTATTCAATTAAATTTAGCTTATCATCTTCATTAAAAATATTGCCGTTTTGCATAAACCATATGCTTTGCATAGACGGTATTGTCAAATTATAGTCGTTTTTTAGCTCCTGCGCCGTTTTCATTGCAATGTCAATTTTCTCGTAAGGGTTTTCACCAACAAAGATGCTCGGTGCTATTTCAACGCCTTTGTAATTGTATTTATTCAATAGTTCATACACTTTATGCGTATGTTTTATATCAAAGCCAATATTAGATATTGCAAGTTTCATAATTCACCTCAAAGTTTAGCATTTTTAGCAAAGTTTGCAATTTGCAAAAGCATTTCATCTGCACTGTATAAATAGCCGTTTTCTCCGCCGAAAACTTCGCTGTGTATGCTTTTAAAATCATAAAAAGCAGGCTTTTGGGCAATTTCATTAACAAAGCTCTCACCGTTTGTTAAGCTTTCATAAATTGTGCTTACACTTAAAGGCTGCGTTGCAATATTCAGCAATTTTATATTATTTTCAATCGCTTTAACAATATCGGCATACAAATTTTCCAAGTTGTAAAATTGGTATACTGCCCTACTATCTGTAAAAGAAAGCGCATTAAAGCTATTTTGTTTGAAAAATTGTTTCAAGTTTTGTTTATTTGCTGTTTTTGCTTCATTTGTTAAACAGTAAAAGCCATTATCCGCTATTGTATAAGAGCATTTAACAAGTTCGCTTTTTTGCGATAATTCCTCATATAAATGCGGTTTTAACATCGAGGGTGTAATTGTTAAAAAATCGTATAAAAAGTTCTTTTTAAGGCCCTCGCCAAAAAGCGCAGGCAAGCGCACAATAATTGCATTTTCATTGTGCTCTCGCACTATTTTTTCTAAAATTGCACGGTTTTTCCCATAAGCTTCACTATTATTTGCGCAAATTTCTGTGTTTTCATCAGCACCATTTGGGTTTTCATAAACATCAACAGTGCTTATTAAAACAGTAGTTTTCGCATTAATTCCAGCTATATTCTCTGCGGCATTTTCACAAATTTGCAAGTCTTTTTCCGGGCTAACATTTGCTAAATATTTTGCAGCTGGCACACCGGAATAAATAAGCAAATCAGGCCTTGTGCCTATTGCCTCGTTAATATTTTTGCTATTGTAAACATTCTTAAAATTATTGCTTTTTGCTAAGTTTGTGCCCACAAAACCTGTGTAACCAACAAGTGCTGAATTCATAATTAAACCTCAGTTATGTATAAATTAATTATAATAAACTTATATTATATTATTCATATTTTTCACTTTATAAATTAAAAAATATCTCATAATATTATACTATTAATAATGTGAATTTGCAAACAAATATTAGAAAATTTGCAAAAATTATAATACAAATTTACTGTTTAAAATACATTTGTAATATGTTATAATAACCTTGACAGATACCCAAAACCAAAGATTTTATCCGGCTCACAGCGCATAAAATCATGTTTAACAAAAATAAAGGCAATAGCAATAAGCTTATTGCTATAATATTTTCATAATGTATGGAGGTGTTAAGTTGGAAATTAGGGGCCAACTCAGAGCATTGCACTATTTTAGAAAATTACTTTCAGGTGATACACAAAATATATTGCCTTATAAAGCAGTGCCTTTAAAGCCTTGCACAGCAACAGAAAAAGGAACACCTCTACAAAAGTGTTCACCAAGTAAAGCTGGAATTAACAATAATGATATAGCAAATTATTTAAAAAAGCTAGGCAACAGAAAAGGCGCAAATGTGCACAGTGTGCTAATAATTCGAAATGGCAAAAAAATTTGTGATGCTTCTTTTGCACCTTATAGCACCGATAATTTTCACATTAGCCACAGCCTTTGCAAAACTATAACAGGCCTTGCAATTGGTATGCTAATAGATGAAGGTAAACTGAATTATAGCGATACCATTTGTGATATATTCCCCGACAAATGCAGTTTTCTTACATCCAGGCGCATGAAGAGTGTTAATATAAAGCACTTGCTCAGCATGACGAGCGGTGCAAACTTTAAAGAAGTTTCAGGCGTTGTTGAAACAGATTGGGTTAGTTCGTTTATTTCTTACGATACCAATAGTGAGCCCGGCGAAAAGTTTGAATACAACAGCATGAACAGCTATATGTTAAGCGCTATAGTTACGAAAATAACCGGTGAAAAACTGCAAGATTATTTAAGCACGCGCTTATTTGAGCCTTTGGGTTTTGGAAGCTTTTATTGGGAAACATGCCCTATGGGTAACAATAAAGGCGGCTGGGGCATGTATATTTTACCGGAAGATTTAGCAAAAATAGGCCTTTTATTCTTGCAAAAAGGCAAATTCATACACAATGGTAAAACTATTCAAATTATTAGCGAAGACTATTTAAGCAAAGCGGTTATGCCGTATGGAAGTTTTGCGCAAAATCAAGATTATGGTTTTCAAATTTGGGTTATGGAAAAAGGCGAATACTATGTTATGAATGGGCTTTTTGGGCAGAATGTTTTCATTTGCCCGAGGCTTTCTATGGTAATTGTAATTAATGCAGGCGGTCCAAGTTTGTCTGTTGCAGGGCCTATTTACAATATTACAAAGTTGTTTTTAGAAAAAATCCAAAACGAAAATTCAACTCCCGGCGTAAATTTTGCAATGCAAAACTATCTTAAAGCCAAAGAAATTAGCAATTTAAAATATAATACTATTATAGATAATAGCATTATTAAAACGCCTGCATTTTTCACCTCTTCCCTTAAACAAAAGCTAAATGTAAATAAACATATTAGGCAAACTTGCAGAAATTTAAGCAACAGTATGTATAGTTTCACAAAGTGTAGATTCGGGCTTTTCCCAATAATTTTATCATGTATGAACGATTTTTACACAACAGGTTTAAGCGGTGTTAGCTTTTTTTACAATGAACAAACAGATGCTTTTTATTTAATTTGGATAGAGGGTCACTCAACACTACGCATTCCCATCGGGTTTGAAAAGCCTGAACTATGCACTTTAAATTTCGGCGGCAATATTTTCAAATGTGCAGTTTGTGGGCGCATAACAACAGACGAAGATGATAATTTAGTTTTAAAAGTAAGCGTGCATTTTATTGAAAGTTCCGGCGTACAAAATTTGAAATTTTATTTTAATGATAAAAACATTAAAATAGTTATGAATGAAGCGCCCGGCTTTATAAATATAATAGAAAATTTAAGAACTTCTTACCCATTTACAATGGGTACAGACCTTATTAATTTCTACCAAAACGAGTATGCTCAAAAAATTCTGCACAGGCTATGTGATATTACAGTTACAGGCACAAAAAATGAATTTGATAACTTAACACAAGCTTTGTCCCCTAATTCTTCGTTTAAATAATAAATTGCTTTTTTAATTTTAACTTCATAATAAAAAACCGCTTGGGCAGGCATTAAATCCTAATCCAAGCGGTTTGCTTTATAAAACTAATAATTATCACTTAAAAACACTTAAGCAATATTCTCTTGTGCTAAAACGATGTTTGCGTTTAACTTAATTGCCGATGGCAAATTTTCTAAAAAAGAAACAAAAACTTCTTCACTTTGCAATGTTTGAATTACATCTTTATTTAAAACTTCAAATACCGCGCAATATTTGTCAACCATCATAACAATAAAGGATTCCATATATTTCGGTGGTATTATTGTCATAGGCCACATGTGGCGCGCTATAATATTTTGCTCTATTTCATTAATTACAAAGTGTTTTTTTGCAGTTTTAAGTGCCTGGCGCGGATGCTCTATCGGATGCGATTTGCTGCCCTCCGGCAATTGAACGGTGCGCCAATCGTAAAGAAAAAAGTCGTGTAACAAGCCGCCTCTCGCAGCGCTTACAGCGTCTAAATTTAATTTTTTGCAAACTTTATAACTTATGTATGAAACATTAATGCTGTGAGTTAAACGGTTTGAATTCTTATGATGCGTAAACTGCGCAAGTTTTTGTACTTCGGTATTAAAAAGAATATCTTCGGTTATTTCTAAATAATCGTTATCGTGTGATACGGGCCTTAGAAAACCCAAAGCCCTTGCGAAATGCTGCATTGGCAAAATCCTCTCTTGAA
>CAYJPD010000015.1:23346-30839 GCA_964371975.1 uncultured Bacteroides sp. | reverse complement strand
TATTTTATTATTCCGCATAAATTTCGTTATTTATGGTTGCTTTTAGCAAGCTATTATTTTTATATGTGTTGGAACCCAAAATATGCGCTTTTAATGGCATTATCGACAGTAATAACGTTTTTTAGCGGAGTTTTAATACATAAATCCAAAACCGTAATAGCAAAAAAATATTGTGTGGCAGGAAGTTTTATCTCTAACCTTGCAATTTTGTTTTTCTTTAAATATTTTAATTTTACTTCAAATATTATCGAAGCTGTTTTAAATCGCATAGGTATAGGGTATGACGTGCCAACACTTTCGCTTTTGCTTCCTGTTGGCATATCATTTTACACATTTCAAGCGCTGTCTTACACTTTAGACATTTACAGAGGCGATTTAAGGCCGGAAAAAAACATAGCAAAATATGCTCTGTTTGTATCTTTTTTTCCACAACTTGTCGCAGGCCCTATCGAGCGCTCTAAAAACCTTTTGCCGCAGTTTGATAAAGTGCACAAATTTGATTTTGCAAGGGTTAAAAGCGGCTTGCAACTTATGCTTTGGGGTTTATTTCAAAAAATGGTTATTGCCGATAGAGCGGCACTGTTTGTAAATGAAGTTTATAATAATATTTATAATTACAACGGCATTATAGTTGTGGGCGCAAGCGTTTTTTTTGCTTTTCAAATTTATTGTGATTTTGCAGGTTACTCTAACATAGCAATAGGTGCAGCAAGGGTTTTGGGCTTTAACTTAATGAATAACTTTAATAATCCTTATTTTGCCGTTTCTATACCCGAGTTTTGGAAACGCTGGCATATATCACTTACTTCATGGTTTAGAGACTATTTATACATACCGCTTGGTGGCAATAGAAAAGGCAATTTAAGAAAATATATTAATATAGCGATAGTATTTATTGTTAGTGGGCTTTGGCATGGCGCAAGCCTTAATTTTGTTTTTTGGGGAATAATTCACGCTGTTATGCAGGTAGTTTCGCTTTCTACAGAGAAAAAAAGAAGTGCAATGCGCCAAAAGATTATACCGGAAAATTTCAAAGGCTTTTTTTCTGTTTTCAGGGTATTAATTACTTTTGGATTAGTATGTTTTGCGTGGGTGTTTTTTAGGGCAAACAGTTTATCGCAAGCGTTTGTAGCCATAAACAATATGTTTGTTTCCTCAGGTGTTATTGGTGCTGTTTTAGGTGCAAACAGCCTTTCGCAATTGGCGCAAGTGTACCAAACAATGCCTTTTGCGCACGCTTTTACTTTGCCGGAAATGCTTCTTGTTATATTCAGTGTTGTTTTAATGCTTTTTGTCGAATTTGTAAGACAAAAGCATGGCTTGCGAAAACGTTTTGATGAAATGCCGCTTATTTTACGCTGGGCAATTTTGTATTCGCTTATTTTTGCGATAATTATTTTCGGCGTATACGGCGAGGCAACAGTTCAACAATTTATATATTTTCAGTTTTAAAAAAGGGGGATATAGTGGCAAAAAATATTATTGGTACAATTGCATTTTTAGCGGGGTTTGCAATTATATTTAATTATTTTAACAGTGCAGCGCGTTGGGAAAATGGTGTTAAAACAGGTTTTGAATCTACAGATGTTGCAAGTAGGCAGATATATGAAGGAGAATATAAGAATAAATATGATGTTGTTTTTATTGGAAACAGTCATGCATATTGCACATTTTACCCTAAAATTTTTTGGCAACAGCATGGTATAGCAAGCCATGTGTTTGCGTCTTCCGGGCAAGAATTATATGTTTCGGAATTGTATGTGAAAGAAACAATCAAAAACCAAACACCAAAAGTAATTGTTTTAGAGGTTATAGGCGCTTCAATGAACAATGGCTTTGTGATGGGAGCAAATAATGAATTTTCAATGGTACACAGTTATTCCGCTCTTCCGCCAAGTATAGATAAATTGCAAACGCTGTTTTATGCTTTCGAGGAGGAAAGTTTGGCAGACAAATTTTACCCATTATTTCCTATTATCACTTTTCATGAAAATTGGAAATATAGTGATTATGATAATTTTAATGCCATTGATTTTGAAAAATATCAATATAATAGCGGCGCAGTGTTACATGATATTTTATGTGAGGGCTTGCAAGAACCGCAAAACCTACCGGAAAGCTCAATAGATTTTAGCGAAAAATCGAAAGAAAGTTTATTGGATATTATTGATGTTTGCGAAGAAAATAATATAGAGCTGGTTTTTACAGTGGCGCCTTATGTTATAAGCCAGGAAAGCCAACAAGTTATGAATAAAGTTGAAGAAATTGCGCTTGCGAATGGTATTCCTTTTATAAATTATAATAACTTGTATGACGAAATTGATATAGATTTTAGCAAAGATTTTAAAGACGAAGGGCATTTAAACATTTACGGCATGGAAAAAGTTTCCGCTCATTTTGGCAATTATCTAAAAGATAATTTTGAAATTTTAGACAGGCGTGGCGATGAAAAATATAATGATTATGATTTAGCCGACGAAAGTGAGCTTATACAAACATTGTCTTAATTTGGTGCAATATAAAGCTGTTTTGTGCCAAACAGATAAAATCTGTTTTTTAATAATAAATACGCAAAAAAGTGGAGTTAGTTTTTTAATGATGGAGAATTTAATGCAAGAGAAATTAAACCAAAATAAAATTTATATACTGTTTACAATTGTTTGCACAGCAGTAATAATTTTGATTAATTATGCGCTGCTTGGAGTATTTCCCTTTGGGGAGAGTTCAATGCTGACATTTGATTTAAATGGTCAATATGTCAACTTTTACTCATCGTTTACAAATGCTGTTTTAAACGATGACGCAGGGCTTTTTTACTCTCTTGAAAAAGGCCTTGGCGGAAGCACAATAGGTTTAATTACATATTATTGTTCAAGTTTATTTGGTTTTATATTTTTGCTTTTTCCAAAAGATAGTATCACATATGCAATAGATTTAATAATAGCACTAAAAATAATTTTGTGCAGTGCAACAATGTGCTTTTTCCTATTAAAGCGACAAAACTCCACAGAAAAAAGCAATAAATTATTTACTGTTATATTAAGTGCAAGTTATGCGTTTTGCGGGTATAATATGGCGCTTTATCAACATATAATGTGGATAGATGCACTGATATATTTGCCTGTTATATGCTATGGCATAGATGTGCTTATTAAAAAAAACAACCTTTTCATTTTTATTATAAGTTTGGCTTTGCTAATTTTTTCTAACTTTTATATAGCATATATGGTTTGCGTTTTTGTAAGTTTATATTTTTTATACGAGTTGATATTAAGCGAAAATAATATAAAAGATAAACTGCTTAAATGCGCAGTGTTTTGTTTTAGCGCGCTTATTGCGGCAGGGTTAACAGCGTTTTTGTTATTGCCGGGTTTAAGTGATATTCTTTCAAATAACAGTTTTATAGATTACTCACTAAGCCTACAAAGCAATTTTAAAATTACAGAGTTTTTTCACATGCTAATGCCTTTTTCGTTTACTTGGGAGAATATAACAATTAATGAGCTTACAAATTTTAAATTGCTACCAAATGTTTTTTCGGGTTGTTTTACATTAGTTTTAGCTATGGTGTATTTTTGTAATAGCAAAGTGAAAATAAAGAGAAAAGTACTTTCTTTTGTTTTTTTATCTATTATATTTTTAATGTTTTATAGCCGCGATTTGTTTTTTGCCATGCATGCATTTGAAGAACCCACGTTTTTTTATTACAGATATTCATTTTTATTTACATTTTTGCTTTGTTTTTTTGCGGGTGAAAATTTAGCATACGAATGCGAGTTTAAAATTAAAAATATTATATTAACATCAATTTGCCTGTTAAGCTTTTTGGCAATATGCTTTTATGTTAGGCATGTTTGGTTTACATTTACTTTCTTTTTAATTGGTGCGTTTTTATGTGTGTTTATGTTGTGCCTTTTTTTCTTACAAACACATGTAAAATTAAAGAAATATAAATTTTGTTTTTCTTTGTTAATATTAGCTGTTTCATTATTAGAAATTACAGCAAACTCTTATCATGTTTTAAACCAATTTGAAAAATACAGCCACAATGGTATAAGTGAATATGTAAGCGAATTTAACTTAGCACACGAGCTAATACAGCAAAATGAAACAGAGCAAAACAGCGAAAATTTATATAGAAGCGAAAAAACTTTTAGACGCACCGAAAACGATGCTATGCTTTTAAATTATAACGGTTTTTCACACTATAGTTCTGTTATGGAAAATACAAGTAAAGATGCCCTTTATAGTTTAGGAATTAACGATTACACATCGAGCATATTTGCACAAAGTGTTTTAGCGCTTAAATATGTGTATACAAGGACAGACGAAAGCACCTTGCCTTATGCACAACAAGCCGAGCAGCATAACGATTATATCCCAAGTTTTTATAAATTTGTTGCTGAAACCGACAATATTAAAATATATCAAAACCCTTATGCGTTGCCGCTTTCATTTTATACAAATGAAAATGTGTTAAATACCAATAATATAGATAGTTTTCAAAATTATTTTATAAGCCAAAATCAAATTTTTAACGCATTTAATAAAGAAAGCAAAGAACTTTTTGTGCCTGTTGAACAACAGCATATTAATGTGACTAATGATGGCGTAATTGTTGAAAACACTATGCAAAACCAAAATATAATATTTTCGCAAAGTGTTAATTTTGAATTTACAGCACACACACAAGGCTATTTATATGCGTATATAAATACAAACGAAAACCCGGTTGCGCTAACATATAATGATGCAACTGATGCGAATTTGCAAAATTTAACAGGAACAAATTATATTGCAATAGGCGAGTGTGAAAATGGCGAAAAAATAGATATTAGTTTAAATAGTATTGATGGGCAAAGTGAAATTTCTGAATATCAATTTTTTATAATGGATAAACAGATGCTTTTGGATTTTAGTGAAAACGCAAATAAAAACAGCCCCGAATTAATTGAGCACAACAATGCTTTTGAAATTACAGCAAATAGCAATAACGGCGCTTATATAGTGGTTTCAATACCTTATGATGACAATTTCAATATTGAAATTAACGAAGAAAAAGCACAAGCACATCCAATAATAAATTCTTCCTTTTTTGCAATTGAATTACAAGATGGCGAAAATAATATAACAATAAAATATGTTCCGAAAAATTTATATTTAGGCTTGGTAATAAGTTGTTTTTCATTTTTACTTTTAGTTTTAATATGTTTGATGTATCATAAAATTAAAAAAAGCAAAACTTGTTAACCGGTGGTTTCGATTAACTTGCGAAAATTCTTATGCAATATTAAGTTTCAAATCAGCAACGTAAAAAACTTTATTAAATTCTTCCTTTAGATTCTTTGTATCTAAGTGGTGAAACACCGGTAATATTTTTAAACACTTTTGTGTAATAACTTTGGTCTTCAAAGCCCATCATCTGCGCTATATCCGACATTTTCACTTCGGAATTTAACAGTAAGTTCTTGCTTTTTTCTATGCGCAATCGGTTTACATATCTTTTAAATGTTTCGCCTTTTTCTCTTTTAAACACTCGGCTGAAATATGCCGGTGATAAGCTAACTTCAAGCGCAACATCCTCAAGGCTAACTTTTTGTGTACAATGTGCGCGCAAATACATATCAGCTTTGCTTATAATATCAACGTGTTTCACGCCACTATAATTAAAAACATTATCCATGAATTTGTTCATAGCCCCAACAAGCCATGTGCAAAGGGCCTCAGGTGTTTTTAAGGATGAAATTGTCTCTTGATAGCTTTGCATTAGCAATAATGTGTAATCTACGCTTGCCCCGGAATTCATAGCCGAGCGAGAAATTAATACAAGCAGTTCATAAATTCTGGCTTTTACTGTGCTAAGTTCTCCTCCGCTTGAAAAAAATATATAACCGAAAAGTTCGTTCAATTGTTTTTGTGCGCCTACTCTGTCTGCAGTTGAAACGCTGTTTAAAAGCTCTCTTTCTGTTTCAAACGGATAGGGCTTTTTATCTTGCTCACTTTTAAGCTGTGTAATATATGCCGAAACTTGCCCTTGGATTGCATCGTCATCTTGTGCTTGTAGCATCCGCTTAGTTTCGTATGCATTATTTATGAAACCCGTTGATAAAAAAAGCAAAGTTGAAAGGCTCTCTACC
Organism: uncultured Bacteroides sp.; assembly: GCA_964371975.1. GTDB lineage: Bacteria > Bacillota > Clostridia > Oscillospirales > Ruminococcaceae > Ruthenibacterium. Next base: position 24,702 of record CAYJPD010000015.1, on the reverse strand, counting down.
TTTTCAACAGGAGCAAAAGGTAATTTAGGTAAAAGCTGCTCTATTTTTTCTCTTTCTTCTTCGCTGAGCTGAAGCATTTGTGCAAGCTCATAACCTATATAATCTTGCATATCAACCATTAAAAGAGGGCCTGCCGTTATTCTTGCAGCTTCGCCCTCTTTGGCAAATATAGGCGAAACAAAGCATGTTAAGCCCATGGTGCAAAAATATATATATTTGCCCCCGAAACGCTCGGATTGAATTAAACCGTATTTATGCGCTTGTATGCAATCATCTTTGTTTTTGTTTGCGGCTTTGCATATTTCACAAGTAGCATATCCATAGCCGCTTTCATGCAAAATATTTCCTTTTTTGTCAGTTACTGTGCAGCCAATTCCGCTTGCCAAAGAAAAAGCCACAGCACACTCTGTAACTGTTCTACCGGTTAAGTCTTCGTTATATTGCATTATTCTCACCTCGGTTTTTTATGCGACATGCCTATTAAAATACGTACATTTTTGGTAAATTTTTGTCATAAGATAATTATATGCAAAAAAAGTGAGTTTGTCAAATGGAATTGCGCATATTTTTGCTAAACATAGCAAGAAATTACAATAAAATCTTGTTTTGCCAACATATAATATCCATAATTAATCAACTAACGTACTAAGTGAAAAAATAGTACCGAAGTTAAAAATAAATTTTTTGGAGGAAATTAACAATGAGCATTTTTGCAGAAATTTCAGAAAACTTACAAAAAGGCAAAGCTAAAATAGTTAAAGAACTTGTACAACAAGCTATTGACGAGGGCAATTCAGCACAGCAAATTTTAGACGAAGGCCTATTGAGCGGCATGGGTATTATAGGTGAAAAATTTAAAAACAACGAAGTTTTTGTACCTGAAGTATTAGTTGCGGCACGCGCTATGAACATGGGCGCAAGCCTTTTAAAACCGCTACTTGCAGAAAGTGGCGCGAAAGCTGCAGGAAAAGTTTGCATTGGCACAGTTCAAGGCGACTTGCACGATATTGGTAAAAACCTTGTGAAAATGATGCTTGAGGGCAAAGGTCTTGAAGTTATTGATTTAGGAACAGACGTTTCACCTGAAAAATTTGTTCAAACAGCAATAGATGAAAACTGTCAAATAATTTGTTGCTCTGCTCTTTTAACAACAACAATGGGCGTTATGCAAGATGTTGTTAAAGAAACAGAAAAAGCCGGCATAAGAGATAAAGTTAAAATTATGATTGGCGGCGCACCTGTAACGCAAAATTATTGCGAGCAAATAGGAGCAGATGCATTCACACCTGATGCTGCAACATGCTCTGATGTTGCGGTTGAGCTTTGTTCAGCTTAAGCATAAAGTTAGGTGTAATT